>JAGQJA010000064.1 GCA_020430845.1 Myxococcales bacterium | reverse complement strand
CCGCTCAGCATCTCGAAGAGCATCACCCCGAGGGCGTAGAAGTCCGCGCGCCCGTCGACGTCGGGTCGCCCCTCGACCTGCTCGGGCGCCATGTACGCCGGCGTGCCCGTCACGCCCATCGACCGCGTCGCCTCGCCGTGCGCGAGCGCGCGCGCCACGCCGAAGTCGGTGATGAGCACACGCTCACCGTCGAGCATCACGTTGTCCGGCTTGAGATCACGATGCACGACGCCCGCGGCGTGCGCCGCCTCGAGCCCCCGCACGACGCACGTGGCGATCCGGACGGCCTCTTCGACGCCGACGACGCCCTCGCGCGCGAGGCGCGCCCCGAGCGACTCTCCGCGCACGAGCTCCATGGTGAGAAAGAGCTCTTGTCCGTCTTGTCCGATGTCGAACGTCCGAGCGACGTTGGGGTGCGTCACGCGACGGGCGAGCTTCACCTCGCTCCGAAAGCGCGCGAGCGCGTCGGGATCGCGCGCGAGCTCGCGACGGAGCACCTTGAGCGCGATGACCTCGTCGAGCGTGCGGTCCAACGCGCGATACACGGCGCCCATCGCGCCGCCGCCGACGAGCCCTTGGATCTCGTAGCGCCCGGCGAGCAGCGTCGCTCCGGCGAGCGAGTGAGCACCGGCGCCCTCGGTCGAGGCGGTGAGCGTCTCGGCGATGGGGGCCACGAGCGTCTGGGCGAGCTCGGCCGGCTGACGCGCGTCGTCGACCACGGCAAAATCCTACCTCCGGACCGCCGCGCGCGCGCGTCTTCGCGCTGGATCACGCGCTAGCCACCTGCGAGATCGCGTGCGTACCCGCGCGATTGCGGCATACTTGCCGGAGAAAGGAGGTCGCTTGCGCGGTCCGATCTCCAGCTCGCTCACAGCTCTTGTCCTCGGCGCGTTCGTCGCGTGCGGCTACCCAGGGGTCGACGACCTCCCCTCGCCCGGTCCATCGTTCTCGTCGAAAGACGGCGGCGGCGGCGTGAGCGAGGGGGACGGCGCCACGCCTGCGACGACCCCAGACGCGAGCGCGAACGAGACCGGGCCGTCGGTGCCCGATCAAGACGGCGACGGCGTGGCCGACGATCAGGACTGCGACCCGGTCAACGCGAACGTCGGCGCCAGGCTGGTGCAAGACGATCTCTCCGTTGCGCGCGGACACTTCTCCGCGGCGGACGGCTTCCCCGCAGTGAGCTGGGAGCACTCGGGCAACGCGTATCGGCAGATACGGCTCGACGCCGGCTCCGACCTCTCGTTCTTCGTGCGCGACGGCGCAGTGTCGAACGTGTCGTTCGAGGTGACCGCCGCTTCGACGGAGGTCTCTGGCGCGATCACGCCCAAGCTGCGGCAGATGTTCATCGTGGTGGGCGCCTCTTCTCAGCAGGGCCAGCTGCTCGCGCACGGCTGCGGCGTCGAGGTCGTCGAGGGAGAGACCCCGGAGCAGAAGACGAGCGTGGTGCGCCTGAGCGGCCCCACCGGCGCCGTCACGACGACGCCCCTCGATCGCGTCGCACGCCCGGCGCTGCAGGCCAACGAAGAGTTCGGCATGCGCGCGACGCTCGAGGGCGGCAAGCTCACGTGCGTGATCACGCAGAACGGACAGACGACGACCGCGCAGGCCAATGTGGGCGCGCTCACCGGCTCGGTCGGGATGTTCACGCGGCAGACGAAGGCGCTCTTCAAGAACGCGCGCGTCTGCAAGTTGAAGTGACGCCGCGGCGCCACCGCTGAGGGCCGTGCCCCTCGACCACGCACCCGGCCGATCCTGCACGGAGCGCCCGCGATCCACTTCTCCCCGAGAGAAGTCGCGGGGTTACATCGACGCACACGTGGAGCGATCTTTGCTTGAGCCGCGTCATGCGCCGCATCGAGCTCTCCATGGACGCCGACGACAGCGCGGAGCACGTGCCGCTGCTGCTCGTGCGGCGCGCCGCGTGGGCGCGCGACGACGCCGGGCTGACCCCGCCCGACGCGCGCGTGACCGCGAGAGCGCTCGAGCGGCACGATCGCCTCTCGCCGTGGAGCGCAGGCGCGATCATGGGCGGGCTCGCGGCGCTCTCGTCCGTGGCGGTCGCGAACGCTCTGGATCCGTCGCTCGCGCCGCGCCTCTTGGCCCTGACGCATCGGCTCGCGGGGTCGACACAAGCGGTCACCGTCGCGATCGCGGCCGGCGCCACGTTCTGCGCCGGCGCGATCCTCGGCGCGGCGTTCGCCACGATGACCCGCAACCTGCGCCGCCTGCTCCCGCTCTCGATCTGGGCGCTCGTGTTCTTGCCGAGCCTCGGCCTCGCGTGTCAGGCGAGCGTGGTCGCGTTCACGCGGTTCGGCACGGGCACGTCGCCCGTCGCGCTCCTCGCCGCGTGCGCGACCTTCGCGCTCACCGTGACGCTCTCGCTGCCCTTGCGTCGCCGTGAGCGGCCCGCATGGATCGACGACGCGGCGTGAGCCCGACGCACGGCGTGAGCCCGGCGCGCGGCGTGAGCGGCGGCGTCACTTGACGCGGGTCTGACAGCCGAACTCGACGGTGACCTTGGTGCCCACGTCGGCGCGGACGCCGTCGCAAGCGGCGCCGCACAAGCGGATCTTGGTGCGGTCGGTGTTGTACTGCCAGCCGTCGGCGCCGCCGTCGCACGGCTTGCTGGCGTCTTGGAGCACGTCGCGGGACGCGCCGCCGTTCGACGGAGCGATGCTCACGTTGACCCGATCGAAATCGATCTCGCCGCCGCCCGCCGGCTTGGGGACGTCGAGCTCGCACGCCACGGTGACCGCCACGTTGCGCGCGATCTCCTCGAACACGGGCGCGAAGTCCTTGAGGCAGATGGGGAACCAGCGCCCTTTGGTGAGCTTGGCGAGCTCGAGGTACTCCTTGCCGTTGTTGACGGCGTTGCTCCCGCACGTCGACTCCGACGGGAACGCCGCCGCGCCCGTGATCGGGTAGAACACGTAGCGCCGATCGGTCGCGCTGCCGAACAGGCCCTGCCCCTTGGTGAGGAGGTCGGGGTCGAACGCCGTGGCCTTGATGTACGAGTTGTCGTCCGTGATCGGGATGAAGATCTTGAGCGCCGAGGGCCGCAAGAAGCTCTTCCACTCCATGGCGCCGCTCGTCTGTTGGAGCGTCGAGATGATGATCGACAGCGTGTCGGACGACTGCACGTTGCGGTTCACGACGCGGAACGTGTTGCCGTTGGACGTGCAGCTGGGCCCTCCGAGCGGAGGCGGCACGCAGATGTCGTACGAGCCCGTGCCGGGCGTACCGATCATGACGACGCGATAGTCGAGGCCGGTCTTCTGCAAGAAGTCGCTGAGCTTGTTGATGTTCGCCTTCACGTTGGCGATGTCGTCGCTCATGCTGCCCGACTGATCGACGCTCACGATGACGTCGACCGGAGGGCGCGTCGCCACGGCCTGCGCCTTGGCGCACTCTTTCGGGTCGACGGGTCCTCCCGACGACGACGAGGTGCCGAAGCCACCGCTCGAGATCCCGCCCGCACCCCCTGCCGGGTCCTCCTGGTTGAAGCCGCTCCGCTGTTCGGACGCGCTGCAACCCACGACGATCGCTGCCCCGAGCGCAATGCCAAGCCACGTACGCATGAACCCTCCGCCACAAGAAAAGAGCGGTCGGTCCTACGCAGGGAGCGAAGGTGACCTTCCCTCGCGACGAAATAAAAATGGGCTCGGGTCCGGGGCGCGGCGTCCGCGTCGAGCCCCCCCGGTCAGCGGATGCCCTCGCACGCGACGGACAAGACGAGCAGGTTGCGCTCGGTCGTCACGTAGAGGGTCTTGTTGTCGGCGCCGAAGGCGAGGCCGGTGGGGCGCTGGCCCGCGATGGGGATCGCGCCCCACTTCTTGCCGTCGGGCTTGAACACCTCGATGACGCCGCGGTTCGGGTTGCCGCCCCCCTGCGCCACGGCTTCGGCGACGTAGATGTTGCCGCCCACGTCGACCGCGAGGCCGTCGGGCGCGAGGTCGAGGTCGGCCGCGGCGACGAGGTCTTTGCCGGCGCCGGTCGAGCCGTCGGCGTTGACCGGGTACGCGATGATGCGCTTCGGCTCCGTGATCGAGACGTAGAGCGTCTTCTCGTCGGGCGAGAGCGCGATCCCGTTGGGGCGAGGCAACGGCAAGGGCCCGGCCGCGATGAACGACTGCACGAGCGACGTCACGCCCGTGGGGCTGACGCGGAGCACCGACGTGCGCTGCGGGTTCGCCGCCTGGTATGCCGGATCGGTGACGTACATGTTGCCCGACGACGAGATGACGAGATCGTTCGGTGCCTGGCCACCGTCGGGCAAGATGGGCACGCGGCCACCGTCTCCGGCGTCGGGCAACGCCGTGAGGATGAGGCGCGACGGCTGCACGGCCGCGGTCACCAGGTAGTCCTTGAGCGCGCTGTTGCCGATGGGCTGACCGTTGCCGAACGGCGCACGCACGTTGGTGAGCGCGCCGCCGTCGGGGCCCACGCGCACGATCGTCGCGGTGTTGAACTCGGACATGACGAGGCCGCCGAGCGCGTCGACCCAGTGCGGACCGTCGAGGAACTGCCCGCGCGCGATCTCGCGCGGCGCGCCGCCGTCGATGATCGGGTTGACCGTGCACGTCTTGGGCGCCGTCGCGTCGAGATCGCCCGCGTCGTCTCCTCCTCCGCCGCCGTCGGCGGGCGGCTTGGGCGGATCGGGGTTGGGCGGGTCGGGCGTGCCCGTCTCGGGCGTGTCGTCGATGGCGGGCGCGGGATCGCTCGACGAGCATGCGTAGAGGTAGGTGGCCGCCGCAGCGGTGACCGTGACCGCGAAGAGCACGCGAAGACGAGAAGAGTGACGCATGTGACCGAGCCTCCCACGGTGAGGATAGCCTATGCTCGGCGCCCATGCGTACCCGAGCCCGAGACGTGGCCTCGTGACGGTCGAAGCCGTCGACTTCTTCGTGATCGGCGGTGGCTCGGGCGGCGTGCGCGCGGCCCGTGTCGCGGCGACGCTGGGTGCGCGCGTCGTCGTCGCCGAGGACAAGGAGCTAGGCGGCACGTGCGTCAACGTGGGCTGCATCCCCAAGAAGCTCTTCGTGTACGCGTCGCACGTGCCCCATCAGCTCGAGCTGGCCCGCAGCTTCGGGTGGGACGCGCCCGAGCCGCGCCTCGACTGGCCTCGCCTCCGTGACGCCAAGGACGCGGAGATCAAGCGACTCAACGGCATCTACGCCCGCATCCTCGAGACCGCGGGCGTGACCGTGGTGCGCGGGCGCGCGCGCGTCACATCGCCGACCACCGTGGCGGTGGGCGACCGCGTCTTCGAGGCGCGGCACATCCTCGTCGCGACGGGCGGCAGGCCCATCGTGCGCAAGTTCCCGGGCGCCGAGCACGCCATGACCTCCGACGACGTCTTTCACCTTCCCGCGCTCCCCCGGCGCGTGTTCGTGGTGGGCGGCGGGTACATCGCCGCCGAGTTCGCCTGCATCTTTCACGGGTTCGGGCTCGAGGCCACGCTCTCCTACCGCGGCCCGCTCTTCTTGCGCGGGTTCGACCGCGAGGCGCGCGAGCACGTGGCCGCCGAGATGCGTCGGCGCGGCATCGCGCTCTGGTTCGACAACCAGATCACGGCGCTCCGCAAGCGGGGCGACGGCGCGCTCGACATCGAGACGAGCGACGGCCGAGGCGTGACGGTCGACGCCGTGCTCTGCGCCACGGGTCGCGAGCCCAACGTGGAGGGTCTCGGCCTGGCCGAGGTGGGCGTCGAGCTGTCGGACGGCGGGGCGGTCGTGGTCGACGGCCACTACGCGACGCGCGTGCCCACGATCCACGCGGTGGGCGACGTCATCGATCGTTACAACCTCACGCCCGTCGCGCTCGCCCAGGGCGCGTACGTCGCCAAGCGGCTCTTCGGCGAAGGCGCGTCCGAGGTCGACCTGGCGCTCGTCCCGACGGCGATCTTCACGCAGCCGTCCCTGGCCACGGTGGGGCTCTCGGAGGAGGACGCCCGCGCGCAGTACGCCGATATCGATGTATACGCATCGACCTTCCGCCCGCTCGCGCACACGCTCGGCGGCAGCGACGAGCGCTACATGGTCAAGCTCGTCGTCGACCGTGCCACGGACCGCGTGCTCGGCGTGCACGTCGTGGGCGGCGAGGCGGGCGAGATCGTGCAGACCGCCGCCGTGGCGCTCCGAGCCGGGGCCACCAAGGCCGTCTTCGACGCGACCATCGGCATCCACCCGACCTTCGCCGAAGAGCTCGTCACGCTGCGCACGCCACGCGCCCGCTGACCGCGCGACGCGGAGACCGCGTGAGGCGGCCGTGACGGCGCGACGCCGTCTCCGGCGAGGGCGTCACAGTCTTTACGTGTGGCGACGTCCAAGGGTACCGTCCGAGAGATGCGTCGCTCCTTGCTTGCCGTCCCGTTGCTGCTCTTCGCCCTCCCCTCGTGCGCGACCGTGTTCCGCGGCGGCACGGCCAAGGTCGTCGTCGAGTCCGACCCCAAGGGCGCGGCCGTCACGGTCGGCGGTGGACAGCCGCAGGCGACGCCCACGGAGGTGGTCGCGGAGCGGAGCGGCGTCACGTCGGTCGTGGCGTCGGCGCCGGGATACGAGGACCACCGCGGCATCGTGAAGAAGAAGCTCAACCCCGCGTGGCTCACGGTCGACATTCTCACGTGCGTCTTCCCCGTCGCGCTCTGCATCCCGCTGCTCGTCGACGCGATCTCGGGGTCTTGGTACGACGTGCCCAAGCGCTACGTGGCCAAGCTCGAGCCCCGCGCGGGTGGCGCGCCGGCCCCCCTCCCCGCGACGACCACCATCGGGGTCGCGCCCGTGCCGACCGGCGCTACGCCGCCGCCGAACGTGCAGATGTCCGAGTCGGAGCGCAAGTCGGCCGCGCGCGCCGCGTACCTCGAGGCAGTGCAGCTGCAAGAGGCGGGCAACTTCAAGGACGCGCTCCCGCGGTTCGAGGCTGCGCAGAGCCTCTTCGACGCGCCGACCCACATCTTGCACATCGCGCAGTGCCAGGCTCAGCTCGGCAAGCTCGTCGAGGCTCAGGAGAGCTACGAGCTGCTCTCACGCACGCAGCTCGCGCCAGGCGCGGCCGAGGCGTTCCGTCAGGCGCAGGTGGCGGGCAAGAAGGAGCTCGCGGCGCTTAAGCCGCGCGTGCCGACCCTACGCATCCGCGTCACGCCGAACCCCACGACGCTGAGCGCCCTGTCGGTGCAGCTCAACGGCGTCGCCATGCCCAACGAGCTCGTCGGCATCGCTCGGCCGGTGAACCCGGGCAAGTACCGCATCACGGCGACCGCGAGCGGCTTCTCGGCCGCACCGGTCGAGGTCGACTTGGCCGAGGGCGCGTCGCGCACCGTCGACGTGAAGCTCGGCCACTGACGGGCCTGCCCGGACGACCCGCGCCTGCGACCCGTGCCTGCGAGCCCGGCGCGGCCCCGCCACCAGCGGGCGGGAATGCGCGTGCAGGGCGATCCACGAACCGTCCGTGATCCGTGCCGTGCGAGCATAACTCAATGTATTTACTAGGGTTACAGTAGGCGCACATGTAGGCACGTGTACTGCAATCTCCCTCCTCGAAGGGCGCGCAAGACCGCGCGGCACCGAGGAGAAGGGAACGGATCATGTACACGAAGAAGATCGCGCTGCTGGGACTCGTCACGCTCGCCACCCTCGCCGGATGCGCGGCGCAAACCGGAGACGAAGAGGTCAGCGGCAGCGAGGACGCGCTCCGCGACGAGCCCGTCGGGTTCTGCCGGGCGGACGGCTTCCTGCGGAAGGAGCCGAGCGCGAGCGCGCCGATGACCGCGGGCGTGAACCCCGAGACGAAGCTCAACGTGTTCTGCAAGGTGCAGACGCAGGGCGAGGGCGTGTGGGTCGCGGCCAACATCCGCTCCGCGTTCTCCAAGAGCTACCTCTGGTCTGGCGCGCTCCAGAGCTGCGAGGGACGGACCGGCAACGCGATCGCCCCGGCGGACTTCGTCGCGAGCCTCCCCGCTTGCCCCGCGCCCAGCGCCGGCGGCGCCGCCGACGCCGGATCGTCGACGCCCGCGCAACCGGTCGTGGCCAAGGCCCCGCCGTCCGACGCAGCGAAGACCAAGCCCATGACGTTCCGCCCGCGCACCGGTCACTTCAACGAGCCCATCTGGGTCGGTCGTACGGGCAACGGCACCTTCACCATGGGCGCCGTGTGGAACGCGTACGACGCGGCGGGCACGCTCAAGGGCTCGGGCACGTGCCCCGAGGGGACGTGGGCGCACGACTACGTGGGCAGCTACGACTGCTACGGATCGTCGGCGGGCGCGGCGCGCTTCGACGTCGTGTACTACGCGCGCGGGGCGGCTGCGGCGAAGGCGAGCTTCTGAGCGTGGCGCGCCGACGGCACCTGACGCAGTCGCGTCAGAAGAGGATCGCGCGCTCGCCCACGTAGGCGCGCGCGCGGCCCTCTCGCTTGGCTCGGTAGAGACGCGCGTCGGCCGCCTCGAAGAGCCCCTCGGGCGCGTCGCAGTCGCCCGGCCACGTGGCAGCACCGATGCTCACGGAGATGCCGGCGTCCTTGGCGAGCTGCCCGATGCGTCCCACCGCGACCGCCGCCTGCTCCGACGTGACCTCGGGGAGCAGCAGGCAGAGCTCGTCGCCGCCGAAGCGGGCCGCGACGTCGTGCCCACGGACGGAGCGGGAGAGAAGCGACGCGAGCTTGCGCAGCACGGCGTCGCCCGCCGCGTGCCCTTGGTCGTCGTTGACGCGCTTGAAGTGGTCGACGTCGATGAGCACGAACGACAGCGGCGACGGCCCGCGCGACGCGCGCGACACCTCTCGCTCGAACCGCACGTCGAGCTCTCGACGGTTGAAGAGCGACGTGAGGGCGTCGGTGCGCGCGAGCTCGGCCACGTGCGCCATGAGGGAGAGGTTCTCCCAGACGAGCGCGGTCTGGTCGACGTACATGCGCACGTGCTCGAGCCGCTGCGCGCGGATGGGCTCACCGCTGTAGACGTTGTCGGCGAAGAGCAGGCCGAGCACCCGGCCATGCGCCCGCACCGCGGCCAACACGAACTCGGGCGCGACCCCCAGCGACGCGAGCCCGGGGTTGTGCGGGCGGACACGCTCGAACGAGAGGGGCGCGCCGTCGGCGAGCGACGCCGCCAGCTCGTCGTCGGGGTGCGCCGACACGGTGAGCGTGAGGCCGCGCACGCGCTCCTCGAGCCGCGCGTCGGAGCGACCACGCTGGTGGTCTTCGATCGTCTTTTCGATCGTGAGGTCCTCGAGCTCGATCTCCTCCCAGATGCGGTGCGCCTCGGCCTCGTCGACCGGCCCGATGGCCTTGTGGCCCGTGAACGTGGAGGTGCCGGCGTGGTGCAAGAAGAGCGCGGCGCGGTTGAAGCCGAGCCCGTAGCCCGAGGTCACCCCGGCGAGCATGAGGTAGAGCGCCTGGTCGACGTCGGTCGCGGCGAGCATGTGACTCGTGAGCTGGCGCAGCGTCGAGAGACTCGACGACTGGAACGCGAGACGCTCGAGCAGCTGCGTCGCGTCGCTGCCGTCGAAGAGCGCGCCGAGCGCCCGCGCGAACACCGTGCGCAGCTCGAGGGCGAGGTCGTCTGCGGACAGCTCGATGCGCCGTTCGCCCACCGAGAGCACGAGCTCCGGCGCCGTCGACAGCTCGCGCTCCGTCGCGGCGACGCGTACGTCCCCGAGCCTCACCCGGTCTTCGAGCAGCGCGAGCTTGAGCAGCTGGCGCGCCGACGTCGAGAGCGCGTCGGGCGACGGTGGGACGAGCGCGTCGAGCCGGAGCGGCTGCGGCAGGAGCGAGAACGTCTGGCGCATGTGCGGCGCCACCGACGTGAGCCGCGCCGCCCGCTCGATGTTGTCCGGCAACCTCGCCATCACCCTCGGATACGATACGCCATGTGCGAGGGCGCGACGCCATTCGCCCCGCTCCGCGAAACGGCAACGCCAGTCGGAGGTTCGACTCGACCGGCCTCGGTGTTAGCCTCGCGCGCATGACGACCTCTCTTCCTTCGGCCGAGGACGTGCTCGACTTCTGGTTCGGACCGCTCGACGAGAACGGATGCGCCTCCGACGAGAAGGCGGCGCACTGGTGGAAGAAGTCGGCCCAGTTCGACGCCGAGGTGCGCGACCGGTTCGGACCGCTCCACGACGCGGTCGCCAAGCGGGAGTGCGAGACGTGGCTCGAGACGGCGCGCGGCACGCTCGCGTACGTCATCGTGCTGGACCAGTTCTCGCGCAACATGTTCCGCGACACGGCGCGCGCGTTCGAGACCGACCCGCAGGCGCTGGCGGCCGCCCGACACGGCGTCGAGCGCGGCTTCGACCGCGAGCTGGCTCTGGCCGAGCGCGGCTTTCTCTACATGCCGTACATGCACGCCGAGGACCGCGACAGCCAGGCGCGGTGCGTCCACCTCTTCACCGACTTCGTCGCGAGCGCTCCGGAGGCGGAGCGCGAGAAGCTGTCGAACAACATCCAGTACGCCAAGGCGCACCAGGACATCGTGGACCGCTTCGGCCGCTTTCCGCACCGCAACGTCATCCTCGGGCGCACGTCGACGGCCGACGAGGTCGAGTTCTTGAAGCAGCCCGGCTCGTCGTTCTGAGCCCGCCGGGGCGACGGGCGCCCGGCCTCAGAGATCCTGCTCGAGCACGATGCGCATCCGGGCGCGGCCCTCGCGGAGCGCGACGACGGCATCGTTGGCGCGGCTGAGCGGAGCCGTCTCGATGACCGGTCGCACGCCGCTCGTCGACGCGAACGTGAGCATGGCCCGCATCGTGGCAGGGGTCCCCACCACGCTGCCCGTGAGCGTCTTCTGACCGTCGAGCAGCCCGTCGGCGTCGACCGTGACCGGCCCCGGCGGCACCCCCACGAGGCACATCGTCCCCTCGAGACGCACCACGGCGAGCCACGCCGAGAAATCGAGCGCGGCGTGCGTCGTGACGAGCAGCAGGTCGACGGCGCGCTCGGGCAAGGGACCGCGCGCGTCGCGCAGCTCCGACGCGCCGAGCGATCTCGCGAGCTCGGCACGCGACAGGTCGGTGTCGAACGCGATCACCTCGGCGCCGCGCGCGCGCGCGAACGCGACCGCGAGATGCCCCAGGCCCCCGCAGCCCACGACGCCCACGCGCTGGCCGGCGCCCACGCCGAAGCGCTCGAGCGGAGAGAACACGGTGAGCCCGGCGCAGAGGAGCGGGGCTGCATGTGCGTCGTCGAGAGCGTCCGGGATCGGAAAACAGAACGGCGCGCGCGCACGGACGAAGCGGGCGAAGCCCCCCGGCCGCCCCACGCACGTGCGCTCCTTACCGCCCACGCAGAGCTGCACGCTGCCGCGGGCGCACGCTTCGCACGCGCCGCACGCACCGGCCTGCCAGCCCACACCGACGCGGGCGCCGGCGACGAGCCCTCGGGCCGCGGGCCCCAGGCGCACGACGCGGCCCACGATCTCGTGACCCGGGACGAGGGGGCGAGGCGCGCTCCAGTCGCCGTCGAGGAGATGTAGGTCGCTGTGGCATAGCGAGCAGACCGACACCTCGACGTCGACCTCGTCGGCCACCGGCGGCGCGAGCGCGAGAGACCCAGCCGCGAGCGGGCCACCGACGTCGGTTTGAACGAGCGCTGCGAACCGATCGAGGGACACTCGGCGAGCTCCTTCGGCGTGAGATGCATCATGCATGCTTCTCGTCGAGCCGTCTCACGGGCGTCCCACGGCGCGTGTAGGGACGCAACCCCGATGAGCCGAGGAAGCATCAACCGGATCCGACTCTATCCATGCTCACGGGGATCTCACCGTCCGCTCCCACGGAAATAGTTGCGTGGGCAGAGACAGGATTTCGTGGCCCGAGTCGTGCTGAGGAGGGACGCAGGATGGGTAAGTCTGAACCTCTCCGAGCGGCGGACGTCCGTCCGTCGCCACGGCCCCCCCGCGCCTCGCTCCACGCGCACGCCCCCGCGGCGCCGCGCGTCGTGCCGCGTCCTGCGACCGACGGGACGGTGCGGGACGTGATCCCGTGGGCCGTCGTCGAGGCGCGCAGGGCCCAGGCCCCTCGGCCACCGCAGCCTTGCATCGTGCCCGCCTCGACCGAAGCGCCGCCGCCGCCCGCGGAGCTGTGGGCCACGCTCGACGCGTGCGAGCGCGTCAACGAAGAGTCTCCTCCGTCGGGCATCCGGGTGCCCGAGCCGCACGCGTCGCAGACGTCGAACGCCCCCGACGAGGACGCGACCGACGAGCTCGAGCTGGCGCCCGTCGACGAGGCGCCGCCGACGTCCTTTCGCGCGTACACGGTCGACGAGCTCGACGTGCGCCTCCGCCAGTCGCGCATCTTGAGCTTCGCGCCGCCGCCGCCGAAGCCCTGGACCCCTGTAGGGCGGGCGCTCGTCGCGCTCTCCGACGTCGCGCTCGACCGCCTCACCCGCAAGGTGAGCTCGCCGTGGCGCGCCGTGCTCGAGGCCCCCGCGCGTACGCTCTTCGAGGCGCTGCGTGAGGCGCTCTCCGCGCCTTCGACCCGCAAGGCGATGCGCGTCGGAGCGGTCGCGATCGCGGGGCTCTTCGTCGCGATGCTCCTGGTGCTCAAGGTCGCCGACGCGACCGACGACGTGTCGAGCGTGCGCAATGTCCGATCGACGCTGACCGCGGCGCCGACCGCCACCCCGGACGCGCCGCCCACGGCCGAGGCGCCAGAGGCCATCGAGCCCGCCACGGTCGCGCCTGCCGCACCGGAGCCGCCGCGCAACGACATGGAGCTCGAGGACGAAGCACCGGCCCGCGTGAAGCGCGCGCCCAAGGCCAAGCCCGCGCGCCGCGCGGCGCCCACCACGCGCGCGGCGACGGTCCCCAGAGCCCCGAGCAAGGCCATCGGCCAGCGCGTGTCGATCCGCACCGCGCCGTTCTGAGGCGTTCCTGTTGCGCGCGGGCGTCAGCGCTTGGTGGCGATGACGACGATCGCCCGGCCGTACGGCGCGGGGCAGAGGCCGCGTTTGACGGCCACGTCGAAGCCGTGACGCTCGAGCAGGGCGTGCACGTCGGGCCAGAGGAACGTCAGGTAGTACATGATGAACTGCGGCGAGAGCACCGCGTTGCGGACGCGCATCACGGCGTTGAAGCCGTGGGACATCCACCAGCCGCGTGAGCCCACCGTCGGCGCCTCGGCCGTCACGAAGACGAAGCGACCGCCTGTGACGAGCGCCCGGGCGATCCCGGCGACGAAGCGATCTTCGTCCTCGGGCAGGACGTGCCCGAACGCGCCCACCGACGTGACGATGTCGAACTCGTCGTCGAAGGGGAGCTCGAGGGCGTCGCCGCGCACGAGCTCGACGCGGGCGTCACCCGGTGCGTCGGCCAACCTTCGGCGGGCCTCGTCGAGCATGCCCTGGCTGAAATCGATGCCCACGACGCGCTCGGTGCAATGGGGGCGCAGCACGCGCATCGCCGCGCCGGTACCGCAGCACACGTCGAGCGCCGAGCGCACCTCGCCGATCACGCCGACCATCGGCCCGAGCACCTCGCCGGGCGTCCGGAAGGGCGTGTGATCGAACTTGGGCGCGATCATGTCGTAGCCGCGCTCGGTCGACGCGAGCGCCTGCTTCATGAGCTCGAGGAAGGTCGGTCCGTCGGGGTGAAACACCCCCGTGATGTACCACGGGCGTTTCCTTAACGTGCGGATCGGTGCAAGGTGTTGCCGTGACGATCGACCCCACGAATCATGGCCCCTCGAACGCCCTGCCGCCGCCGCCACGAGAGCGCGGCCACCGCGCGGTCCGCCCTCGCCGCCTGACGGCCGGCGCGCTCGGCCTCGTCGTCTTGGTCGGCTTTGCGCATGGCTGCGAGTACCGCGGCAACCAGCAGGCGCAGACGCCGCAAGCGCAGCCGCCGGGGCCGCCGCCGCAGGGTTACCCGCCCGGCGCCTATCCTCCGCCGCAGCCGTACCCTCCGCAGCAGTATCCGCCGCCGGGACAGCCCCAGCAGCCTGCGCCCACGCAGCCCGCGCCGGCGCCTACGCAGACGCAGAACACCCCGCCCGCCCCGGGCCAACCGGCGCCCCCCATCGTCGCCGCGATCGGTCTGCCCTGCGCCAGCGACAACGACTTCCAGTGCGCCTTCGGCCGCTGCATCCAGGGACGCTGCGGAGGCTGCTCGTCTGCGAGCGACTGCAAGGCGGGCGCCGCGTGCTCGCAGACGCCGTTCGGGATGACGTGCGTGTACGCAGGTCAGATGCCGACGCCGGCACCGACGGCCACCACCCCCGCGCCCACCGCGACGACGCCGACCCCTCCGCCGGTGAACGACGCCTTCGCGTCGGCGCGGCACGCGTGCCTCGAGCGAACCAACGGCTACCGCGCCCGCGTCGGCGTCGCGCCGCTCGATCTCCGCCGCGACCACGAGCCGTGCACCGACGGCCAGGCCAAGGACGACGCTGCGGCGAACCGCGCGCACGCCACCTTCGGCCGCTGCGGAGAGGCCTCTCAGAACGAGTGCCCCGGCTACCCCGGCACGCCGGAGAGCGTCGTCGCCATGTGCCTCGAGCAGATGTTCGCCGAGGGACCGGGCGAGCCGTACTCGGCGCACGGGCACTACATCAACATGACCGAGAAGTCGTACAAGGGCCTCGCGTGCGGGTTCTTCATCGCGCCCGACGGCAAGGTGTGGCTCCTGCAGAACTTCTACCGCTGAGCCGCGGCGGCCCGCGAGACCGAGCCGCGCCTCACCGCGCGGTCGGGCTCGGGGCGCGCGTCCACTCTTCGCTGCGCGCCCAGAGCTCTCGCGCGAGACCGTCGTCCCGCGCGAGCTCGCTCGGGGCTCGCGGCCGGGCGTCGTGATAGTAGAGGCCGGTCTCGTGTGCGGCCTCGGCGCTCGCGGCGCAGTGCAGCGACGTGAGAGCGCCCTCTTCGTTGGTGATCATCACGCGCTTCGCGAGCCATTGGGCAAAGCTCGGGAGCACGCGCCAGAGGTCGGAGGCCACGACGCCGGGGTGGAGCGCGTACGTGCGCACGCGCGTCGCGTCGAGCCGGTGGGCGAGCTCGCGCGAGAAGAGAATGTTGCAGAGCTTGGACAGGCGGTATTCGGCCACGCCGGTCCGACTCTTGGTGGGGGCTCGCAACGCAGACCAGTCGGGGCGCTCGGCCTGGTAGTGCGCGCGGCTCGCCACGTGGACGATGCGCGCGGGGGCGCTCTCGGCGAGCTTGTCGAGCAAGAGCGCAGTCCACAAGAAGTGCCCGAGGTGGTTCGTGCCGAACGCGAGCTCGAATCCGTCACGGGTGACGCCGCGGACGCCGGCGATGCCCGCGTTGTTCACGAGCACGTGCACGGGCTCGGCCCGCGACGCGAGCTCCCCTGCGCAGCGGCGCACGCTCTCGAGGTCGGCGAGGTCGAGGCCGACGACCTCGACGTGGGCGCCGGTGGCGGAGCGGATCTGCGCGGCCACCGCGCCGGCCTTGTCGACGTCGCGACAGGCCATGACGAGCCGGCCCCCGCGCTCGGCGAGCGCCGAGGCCGTGGCGCGCCCGATGCCTGCGCTCGCGCCGGTGACGACGAAGGTGCGCCCGTCGAGGTCTCGCGCCATGCGTTCACTCTGCCGCAGCCCCCCTCGCGTCCGCAAGGCACACGCGAACCAGGCGAACGTTGTACGCTCCATGCACCATGCAAGGTGTCGAGTCCCCGGGCGCGCCGTCCGTCGCAGACGTGATCGTCGACATCGAAGAGGAGCGCACGTCGCTCCTCGGCGCCGCCGCGGCCTCGACGACGGCGACCGCGTTGACCGGGCGCCACGGCGTCGTCCTGCCCCCCGTCGAGCGGCCGGCCATCCGCATGCCGAGCCCGCGCGATCTGTTGCCACGAGGGACGGAGCGCTGGGCGCCGAACGCAGAGGACAGCGGAGAGATCGCCCTCCTGCGCGCCCGCCTCGGGGCACTGGCCAAGGACCCGCTCGCGAGCGCACGCGCGCGGCTCGAGCTCGCTCGCGCGCTCCGCGACGCGGGCGACATCTCGGGGGCCACCGCCGCCGCTACGGCGTCGCTGGGGCGCGGCACCGCAGACGGCGCGCCGCCCGCGACGCGCGCCGCGGCGCACGCGATGCTCGCGCGCCTCGCCCGGATCGCGGGCACGGTCGACGCGGAGCTGCCCCACCTGGAGCAGCTCGCGGAGCACGCCCCGTCGCCGAGGGTCAAGGCCGACATGCTCTGCGAGCGCGCGGCGAGGCTCGAGGCGCGGCGCGGACCGACGACGGCGTCGCTCGCGGTGTGGCGCGAGGCGCTGGCCCTCGCCCCGGACCATCCTGCGGCGCTCGGCGGGCTCGAGGCGGCCCTCGACGCGTTGGACCTCCACGCCGAGCTCGCCGCCCACCTCGCCCACCTGGCCGATCAGGTCGACGACGCCGAGCTCGCGGCCTGGCTCCACACGGAGCGCGCAGGCATCCTCGACCGACGCTGCGGAGACGCGCGCGCGGCGGGCGAGGCGCTCGAACGGGCGCTGGCGCTCTCGAGCGGAATCGGGCCCGTCCGCGATGCGTGCGTCATGCATGCGTCGCGGCACCGCGACGAGGCGAAGCTCGCCGACCTGCTCGAACAAGAGGCAGCGCTCGAGTCCGACGCACGACGGGCCGCGCGCCTCGAGCTCGACGCCGCGCTCCTCACCCTCCACGCGAACGATCCCGTGCGCGCGATCCGCCTGCTCGAACGAGCCCTCGCGCGCGCTCGCACCACCGAGCTCGTGGACGGGCGCGTCGTCGACGAGCTGCTCGCGCTGCACGAGGCCGCCGGCCACGCGACCGACGTGCTTCGCCTTCGGCGCATCCGCCTCGCCTTTGCGTCGGGCAGCCGCGCCGAGGCGCGCGCGCTCCGGGCGGTCGCCGCCGCTGCCGAGCGCGCGGGCGACGCGGGTACCGCCGTGCTCGCGCTCGAGCGGGCTCGGATGGCCGACCCCGAGGACGAGGTCCTGCTGGGTGAGCTCGATCGCGTGCTGGTCGCGGCGGGCAAGCGAGATCAGCGCGTCGTGCTCTGGGTGCGCGAGGCCGCACGGCGCGACACCGAGGCGTCGCGCTCCGAGGCGCTCCTCTTCGCGGCGGAGGCCGCCCGCGACGACGGCAGGCCTGGTGACGCGCTCAAGCACCTGCAGTCGGCGTGGCTCGCCACGCCGGGCAAGCCGGCCGTGATGGACGCGATCGTGCACGCGCTCGCGCCCACCGTCTCGGGCGCCGAGCGCGAGCGCGCGAGAGAGAGGGTCGCGATGTACGTGCAGGCCGCCGAGACTGCACCCACGCGCGAGCGACGCCTCTACTACCTGGAGAAGGTCGCTTGGATGTGGGACGAGGTGCTCGGCGACGCGCAGCTCGCCGCTCGCGCCTACGAGGCGGTGCTCGAGGTCGATCCCGCGCGCACGAGCGCGATCGTGGGCCTGCAGACCTGCGCCGCGCGCGCCGGCGACGCTCGCGCGCTCGCGCGTGCCGTGCTCGCGGAGGCCGAGCTCGTGAACGAACGCCCGGCGCGGGAGGCGCTCGAGCTACGCGCCGCGACGGCGCTCGTGACGATCGACCCGACGCGGTGCCTCGACATCGCGGAGCGTCTCGCCGAGTCGACCGAGACGTCCATCGCCGCCGACGCCGGCAAGCTCGTGACGCGCGTGCACGCGACCGCGGGTCGATGGGAGCAGGTCGTCAAGAGCCTGGCGAGCCGCACGGCCAAGGCGCCCGAGCGCGCGCGCCTCGCGCTCATGCTCGAGCAGGCCGAGGTCCTCTGGACGCACCTGGCGGCGCCGGCGAGGGCGCTCCGCGCCGTGGAGAAGGCGCTCGAGAGCCACGTCGAGGACGAAGGCGTCCGAGACACGTACGTGCGCGTGCTCCAGGCCATCGGCGACGTCGACCGCCTGCGCGCGGGCCTCGAGCGGCTCGCCGAGACGGCCCCGACGCCGATCGCGCGCGCGAGCCTCTTGGTGCGCGCCGCAGAGCTCGAAGAGCGACGGCCCGGTGGCGACGACCGCGCCGTGACGCTGTACGAGAACGCGTGCGCGGAGCTCTCGGACGAGCTCATCCACGGGCGCCTGCGACGGCTCGGCGCGCGGGTCGACGTCGCGCCCGCGTTCCTGTCTCCCCTCGAGCGCGCGACGGCCTTGCTCGACTCCGACGTCCCCTCCGCCGGCGCGAGCGACGCGGCCGAGCGCCTGCTCGGTAGCACGGTGCCCGCGACGCCGGCGCTTCGCGTCGCGGAGCGTCTCGCCCGCGCGGCCGCGGCTCGACCGCTCCTCGCAAACGTCCTCGTGATGCAGGCCGACGCCTTCGCGTCTCCCCTGGCGCAGCTGCGGGCGCTCTTCGCGCTCGGCCGCGTGCTCGACGAGACGCAACCCGACCGCGGCGGGCTCGATCCCTGGGATCGCATCTTGGCCGCGGGCACCGCCGACCGTGCCGCCGTCGAGGCCGTCGCACGCCGTGGGTACGCCGCCGCGCTGTCGGGCGACGCGGCCACGGCCGACCTCGTGGCCGAGGCGCTGCGCCGCCTGCTCGAGGTCGCCGTCGACGACACGGAGCGCGTCTTGCTCTGCCTCGACGCCGCGAGCGCCTTCGAGCACACCGGCCGACCCGACGCCGCCCTGCCGTGGCTCGAGGAGGCGCGACGCATCGATCCGACGAGCCTGAGCGCCGCCGTGGCCCTCGCGCGCGCGGCCAACGCCACGGGCGAGCGCGCCGCCGGGGTCGCCGCGGCACGCGCGCTGGCCGAGTGCTGCTCGGACCTCGCGACCAAGGCCGAGCTGCTCCGCGACGCCGCAGACCTCTCCATCGCGAGCGGAGACGAAGAAGGCGCCGCCGCGCTGCTCGACGCGGCGCTCGCGGCCGACGCGGACGCCGTGACCGTGGCCGCGCGGCTCGCGGAGCTGCACGCCAAGCACGGGCGCTGGGACCTGCTCGCGTCGAGCCTGCGCCGCGCGCTCCGACAGGCTCGCACCGCCGAGGCGATCGTCCCCATCGCGACCGAGCTCGCCGAGGTCTCACGCAGACACCTCAACGACCCGCTCGCCGCCGTGTCGGCGCTCGAGCGCGCGCGTGAGGTGTCGGGGAGTCACACGCCCACGCTGCTCACGCTCGCCGAGCTCTACATCGGACAGCGCGCGTGGCCCAAGGCGCTCGAGGTGCTGGGCGTCATCGTCGAGAAGGCGCGGGAGTCGACGGAGCGACACGTGGCGCTCATGGGCATCGCGTCGATCGAGGGCAAGGTGCTGGGCAACACCAAGCACGCACAAGAAGCGCTCAAGGCGGCGATCGTGATCGACGACGCACACCCGCGCGCGCTCCGCATGATGGTCGACAGCTATCGCGGCGCGCAGAGCCCCGAGCGCACCGGATTCCTCGCGCGGCTCGCCGCGTGCGAGCCCGACCGCGCGCTCCGCCGCAAGACGCTGCTGGAGCTGGCCGACGCGCGGCTCGTCGAGGGCGACGCGACGGGCGTCGAGGACGCGGTGATCGAGGCTGCGGCGCTGAGCGAGGACAACGTCACGCTCCAGGCGCTCGGCAAGATCGCCGGCAAGGACCGGGCGGCGCTGGCGCGCCTGATGAGCCGCGTCATCGCGCGCGCCAAGGAGCTCGGCACGCCGCAGAACCCGGCGTGGCTCGCGATGCTCGGTGACATCGAGGTCGAGGTGACCAAGCAACACGAGGCCGGCATCGCCCACCTCGAAGAGGCGCTCCGGCTCGACACGACGCTGCACGCCGCGCGTGTGCCGCTCGCCACTGCGCTGGTCGACGTGGGCCGGCACGAAGAGGCCGTCGCAGTGACCGTGCCCGTGCTCGGCCCCGAGCGCAGCCCCGCGATGGGCGCGCTGCGCCGCGAGCCACGCATGATCCGCCTCCTCGAGAGCGCGCTCACGGGCATGGGGCGCAGACAAGAGGCGCACGTGATGCGCGAGCTCCGCGGCATCACGGGGGACATCGACGACGCGGCGCTCCTGGCGCTCGACGGTCGCCGCCACGCGTACGCCGAGCTCGAACCGATCGGCGCGCCGACGCTGTTCGAGTACGTGCTGCCCGAAGAGGGCCGGCACCCGGCGCTGCTCGTCGCCGCGGCGTGCGGGCCGCTCGCGGGCAAGCTCGCGCGCGTCACCCTGGCCGAGCTCGGCGCCTCCACGCGTGATCGCGTCAAGCCGCGCACGGCCGTGCCGCTGCGGCAGCTCTTCGATCGCGCCGTCCGCGCGTTCGGCATCACCGACGACGTCGAGCTGGCGGTCTCGGACGCGGCACCACACGCCGCCGTCGCCGTCGAGGACGACCCGTGGATCCTCCTGCCGTCGAGCTACGCCATGCTCTCGGAGCCGCGCGTGATGGCGACGCTCGGACGGCTGCTCTTTCGCGTCGCGCTCGGCGTGCCGTGGGTCAACGCCGTTCCGCGGCAGACCGTCGTGGGGATCGTGGCGGCGTGGATGCGCGTCGCCGCGCCCGATTGGCAGCTCACGCCCGACGTCGACGCGGCCGCCGCGGAGTACGAGCCGCGCGCACGCCGCGCGCTCGACCGCAAGCGCAGACGGTCGCTCGAAGAGCTCGGCCCCCGCCTGGCCGAGGCGCCCCCGCTCGCGACCGACGAGCTGCTCGCCGCCCTCGACCGCGCGGAGGCGCGCGCGGCCTACCTGCTCGGCGGTGATCTCCGCTGGGCGATCGAGCAGGTGACGGCGAGCGACGCCTCGCTCGGGCAGTCACTCCGCGTCGGCGGGCAGGCGGCGCTCGTGGCGATCCTCGGGCATCCGACCGCGCGCGATCTGGCGCGCTGGGCCATCGGCTCCGACGCCATCGCCCTGCGTCGCCGCCTCGGGACGCTCTGGGTCTGAGGCGCCATCCGCCTCACCGCGACAGAAATTTGGCCCTTCTGCGCCGTTTCCGGCAGGTGTGTATGTAGGAGGAGGTCCTACATGCTCTCACGTCGCGCCTTCATCGTCGGTCTCACCGCTGCTGCCGCGGCCCTCGCGAGCCGCCGAGCGCTCGCCGCCCCCGCCCACGGCGTCCGCGCGCACGCGACAGACGCGCGGGGAACGACGCTGACGCTCGACCTCGCCCACGCCCCCTTCCCTCACGCGGGCGCGGGGTACTCCGACTCGACCGTGCTGGTATTCGTGCCGCGGCACTTCTCCGCGCCGCGCGGGGGCGCGATCCCCATGGTGGTCCACTTCCACGGCCACAACACGACCGCCGAGCGCGCGATCGCCGCGCACCAGCTGCGCGAGCAGCTCTTCGACAGCAAGCAGAACGCGATCCTCGTGGTGCCGCAGGGTCCGGTGATGGCGCCCGACTCTTCGGCGGGGAAGCTCGAGGCCCCCGGCGGGCTCGCGCGGATGCTCGCCGAGGTCCTCCACACGCTCCAGGGTCGGCCGGCGTCGAGCGCCGTCGGGCGCGCGTTCATCCCGGCCAAGGCCTCCGTCGGGCGCCTCTGTCTGAGCGCCCACTCCGGCGGATACCACGCGGCGGCCGCGTGCCTCCGCGTCGGCGGCGTCGCCGTGCGCGAGGTGTATCTCTTCGACGCGCTCTACGCCGAGCTCGACGCGTTCCGCGACTGGGTCATCGCCGGCAAGGGCAAGCCCATGGGCGCGCGCCACAAGCTCGTCTCGTATTACACCGACGGCACGACCGCGACGAACACGCACCACCTGTTCGACGAGCTCGAGCGCGCGGGTGTCGAGTGCGCGCGAGAGACCGTCGAGGGCACGCTCTCTCGCACGGCCCTCACCCGCGCCGAGGCCGTGAGCATCAAGACCCAGCTCTCGCACGGCGAGGTGACGTCGAGCCTCAACAGCCTGCGCGACTGCCTCTACGCGTCCGCCCTGCCCCGCCGACTGCGCACCTCGTGGTTCGAGTCCAAGCACGGCGCCCGTCCGCTCGAGCGACGCCGCCGATGAAGCGACGGCGTGTCGTGGCGGCCACGATCGCGCTCACGTGCGCAGTCACGTGCGCGTGCGTGCGAAAGAAGGACCCGCCCTGGGTGAGCCCGCCGGCCGACGCCGCGCGCGGCGAGCCGACGCTCCAAGGAGAGCCCGCGCGCATCAAGCGCGCGACCGCGGCGCCCGTGATCGACGGCAAGCTCGACGACGCCGCGTGGGGCTCGGCGACCGCGCTCGGCCCGCTGGTGAAACCGGGCGACGGCGCCGAGGACCACGCGAGCCCGGTCGACGGCTTCGCGCGGATGACGTGGGACGACGCCAAGCTGTACATCGCGTTCGTCGTCAAGGACGGCGCGGCCGGCTCGCCCTTCGGCCGCGACGACGTCGACCCGCACCTCTGGGAGAAGTCGTCGGCCGTCGAGCTCATGATCCAACCCGGCGATCCCGGCGACAACAAGGGCTACTACGAGATCCAGATCGACGTCGCGGGCGCCGTGTTCGACACGCGCTGGGACGACTACAACACGCCCATCGCGGACGGGCCCGACGGCAAGCGGTTCGGCCACATGGACTGGTCGTGCAAGGCCGAGCGCGCGGTGAGCCGCGGCGACGGGCGCTACTACGCCGTCGAGATCGCCCTGCCGTGGTCGGCGTTCGCCGGGGGCCGCGCCGCGTCTCCACCCAAGGCGGGCGACGTGTGGCGCGTGAACCTCTACACGTTCCGCGACGGACAGCGACACGCCCTCGCGTGGTCGCCGATCCGGCGCCAGGGCAACTTCCACAAGGCGTCGCGCTTCGGTCGCGTGCGCTTCGAGTGAGCGAGCGCGCGAGGTCTCAGGGCTTGGCCGGTCGACCCGGCGGCGCGGCCCGGACCGCGGCAGACTCCATCGTCTGCGCGTCCGAGAGCGACACGCGCGACAAGAGGCGCCGCGCCGCGTCTTCGATCTCGTGCTCCTGCACGAGCACGAGGTTCGCCGCGTCGGCCAGCGGCACGAACGAGTCGGCCGAGGCGACCCGCGCGAAGGGGCGCGGACGGCCGCGTGAGCCCTCGAGCAAGCACGCGGCGATGGCCTCGCCCACGTTGCCCGACCTGCGGCACTCGTCGACGACGAGCACGCTCGCGGCCTCGCGCCCGTGCGCCTGGATCGCCTCCACCGGAAGGGGCGAGATCCAGCGCAGGTCGACGATGCGCACGCCGCGGGCGCCGACGCGCTCGCGCGCGCGGAGCGACATCGGCACGCCGTTTCCGTAGGTGAAGATGACGAGCTCGGGCGGCGTGCCTCCGTCCTCGTGATAGACGCCCACCTCACCGAGCTCCATCGCCTCGCCCTGCGGCGGCACCGCGAAGGCCCACTTGCCGTCGCCGGGCGCGTGCAGATCGCGCGTGTGATAGAGGCCGATGGGCTCGACGATCACGGTCACGCGGCCGTCGACCTTGGCCGCGGCGGCGAGCGTACGGAGCATGCGCACCGCGTCGTCTGCGCGGCACGGAACGCCCACGACGATGCCCGGGATGTCGCGCAGGACCGCGAGGCTGTCGTCGTTGTGAAAGTGACCGCCGAAGCCCTTCTGGTAGCCGAGGCCTGCGATGCGCACGACCATCGGGTTCTTGAGCTGGGCGCGCGAGAAGAACGACTGCGTCGCGGCCTCGCCGCGGATCTGATCTTCGGCGTTGTGCAGGTACGCGAGGAACTGGATCTCGGGCACGGGGAGCAGCCCGGCCTGCCCGGCGCCGAGCGCGATGCCCAGGATCGTCTGCTCGTCGAGCAGCGTGTTGAAGACGCGACGCGGGCCGAACGTCTTCCACAAGCCCACCGTCACGCCGTAGACGCCGCCCTTCTCGGCGACGTCCTCGCCGAAGAGCATCATCTCGGGGTACTTGCGCATCAGGTCGGCGAGCCCCGCGCGGATGCCGTGCGCGAGCGCGCGCGGCTTGCTCCACTCTTCGGGCTCGTCGGCGTAGCCGGAGCGGCAGGCCTCTTCGTGCACGAGCGCCGGCTGCGCGGGGGCGATGGTCGCCATGACCTCACCCCGCGTCTCGAGCTTGGGACGCCGCACGGCCTCGTCGGCCAGCTCGCGCGTGCGCTCCTCGAGCTCGTCGAGGGCGTGACGCATCTCGCGGCCCGAGAGCACGTCGGCGTCGAGGAGCGACTGCGCGGTGCGCAGCACGGGGTCGAGATCCTCTGCGGCCGCGATCTCCTCGGCGGCGCGGTACTCGCGATCGACGTCGCTGCCCGCGTGGCCCCACACACGCGCGCACGTCATGTGCAGGAGCACCGGCGCGCGCCGCTCCCGGCACGAGGCCACGGCGTGCGACGCGGCCATGTACGCGTCGGTGATGTCGGTGCCGTCGGCGTACACGTACTCGAACGCCGGCATGGCCTGCATGCGGGCCCGGACCCAGTCGGGCGGGGTGCGCACGCTCACGCCGATGCCGTTGTCCTCGCACACGAAGAGCACCGGCATCGGGAGCTTCTGGTACGCGGCCCACGACGCCGCGTTCAGCGCGCCCTGCGCCGTGGAGTGGTTGATCGACGCGTCGCCGAACGTGCACACGACGATCGCCTTCTTGTCGGCGACGGGCCGCCCCATGCGCCCCGCCCGCTCGAGCGCCATGGCGAGGCCCACGGCGCGCGGCAGGTGCGACGCGATGGTGCTCGTCTGCGGAGGGATGCCGAGGGGCACGCTGCCGAACACCTTGTGTCGGCCGCCCGCGATCGGATCGTCCGACGAGGCGACGAGCGAGAGCAGCAGCTCGAAGACGCCGGGCACCTCGGTCTGCGCGAGCTCGTACGGCGTGCAGCGCGCGCGCTCGAGGAAGAACGCGCCGCTGCGGTAGTGCAAGAGCGCCGGATCGTGCGGCCCCGTGAGGTTGCCGAGCACCACGTTGCCCTCGTGGCCGGCGCTGCAGATCGTGTAGTACCCCTGGTTCTTGGCGCGGAGCTCGTGCGCCATCACGTCGGTAAGGCGGCAGAGGAGCTGCGACCGAAAGAGGCCCAGGGCCAGCTCGCCGTCGAGGCGCAGCGGCGGTGCGTCCATCGAGAGCTCGCCGGCGGCGATGGCGCGGAGTCGTTGCAGCGTGCGCTGGGCGCGTTCCAGGGGCATGCGCCGGCGACTATAGGCGGCGACCCCGCCCGGGGGCTATGGCCGACGTGGAGACGACGTGCGGTTTTGTACTTGCACTGTGCACCTTATGCGTACTACACGCACGTCTACCCACCACGGGCCCTTACCGGAAGAACCCCATGAATTTCGTAGAGATCGAGGACAAGCCGCTGGCGGCGCGTGTGCTTGTGCTGCTGGCGACGGGCGCCCGAGACCGCCGCAGCGTGTCTCGAGAGTGGCTGGCGGCGACGACCGGCGCGCCCGTCGAGGCGATCGACGACGTGCTCGGCCGGCTCGAGCGCGAGGGCCACGTCGACGGCCTGCGCCTCACGATGACGGGCCTCGGCCTCGCGGTGGCGTTCGACGGTCTCCGCGTGAAGCCCGCGACGCGACGCGGTCGCGCGGCGGCCTGACCGAGCCCTCGCGCGCGAACGCCCGAGCTCGGGTCGTCGACCGCCTCAGGCGGCCACGCGGTGGGACAAGAACTCGGCGAAGCGCTCGGCGACGTACATCGCCGCGTCCGCGACGCGAGGGGCGAAACGTTCGTCGGCGTCGATCACCTCGATGACGCCCAGGCACCGTCCCCACGCCATCGCGGGGACGGCGACGACCGTGCGCGGCGCGCCGAGCGCCGTGAGCCGACGGGGGGCGACGCGCGGCAGCTCGCCGTCGAAGCGCATCGTGATCGGTCCCTCGTTGCAGATGGCGCCGGCCGCGACCAGATCGTCGTCGCTCGGCTCCGTCGATCCGACGACGCCGCACTGCTCGGCGCCGTGGGCCGCGAGCGCTCTCAGCTCTCGTCGCGCCAGATCGTGCGCGTGCACGACGACCGCGCGAGCCCCGAGGGCTGCCCCGAGCGCCGCCGCGCAGAGCGTGGCCGCGTCGTCGAGCGAGTGGACGAAGTTGAGCTCGTAGAGCCCGTCGAAGAGCACGTCCGTCGGGTCGGGCGCAGACGGGCGGAGCCCCGGCAGCGGCGTCGCGATCGAGGTCGCGCGCACGGTGGACACGGGAGGCGCCGGCACGCTGGCGGGGGGCGGCGGCGGCGCAGAGCTCCGGCGGATCGGCAACGGCGGCGGCGGCGCGGAGCTCCGGCGCGCGGGCTGCGGCGCGCTCTCGACGATGTCGTCGTCCTCGAGGTCGAGCGTCTCGAGGCGTTCGCGGATGAGCGGCGCGCCGATCGCGGGGAGGATCGGCACGGCGCCCGCGAGCGCGGGACGAGGCGGGGACGACGGCGACGGGCGCGGGACGGTGAGTCTCCTCATGTCCGAAGACAGAGCAAGGCCCGTTCCGCACGTCGCCCCGCGCGCCGACGGCGTGATCTGCGTGGAATCCGCTCGGACTGCTCTGCCACGACCGACGCATGGATGCGCGACCGCTGGATCGGCGCGCCCACGCGCTGCGGTCTCTGCGCATCAAGCACGTTCCGCGCGTACTGCAGGCGTGCGCCCGCCGCGGAACGCGCGGCCGATCACTTCTCGTTCAAGTTGACGCGCCAGATCTGCTTGGCCCCGTTCGCCGACTGGATCTGGATCACGTACGGCCGCCCCTTGACGAACGGGAGCGGCGGCTTCGACGTCGGCGTCATCGTGACCGACTGCCGCCCGTCGACGTCGACCTTGAGCGTCACGTTGCCGTCGAACGTGATGAACATCGAGGTCGTCGTGGGCTTCAACGTGAACGTGAGGAAGTCGGAGTCGTCGCCGTCGGTCTCGCGCACGGTGCCGCAGCGCGACGTCACGAGCTCGTTGGCCGAGCCCTTGTTGTCGTTCCGCTCTTCTTCGGGCGTGCACGCCCCCGCGTCGACCGCGCCGCTGCTGCTCGACGTGGTGCCGGCGTCGACCGGCGCGCCGCTCGTCGACGACGCGGCGCCCGACGACGTACCGCCGGACGTGCCGCCCGAGGACGAAGACGAGGCGCTCGACGACGCCCCCGACGACGACTCGCCGCCGAGCACGTCTTGGGTGGCGGCGCCGCCGCACGCGAGCGACGCGAGCACGGTGCCGAGGGACAAGACCAGGGTGACGCGTAAGGAGGTCATGAAATTCACATACGAGCGTAGCAGCTTGCGCCCAGGTGGGCACGCCAGGTAGGGAGCGGGGGTGCGCTCGCTCCTCTTGGGTTGGGGCAACTCGACGCCGCGGCAGCTGGCCGCCTACGAACGGCTGCATCGGCGGGTGGGCCTCTCGCCCGTGACGGTGATCGGATCGACGCTCCGCGGCCTCGTGAGTCAGCGGCTCTTCGCCCGGTCGGTCGCCCCTGCCCTCGACGCGCTCGAGGGCAACACGTGCATGGTACATTTGTTCAGCGACAACGGCTTCTTGGCGTGGGCGGCGCTGCTCGCCGCGGGCGCAGACGTGCGCGGGGTGCGTGCGGTCCTGCTCGACAGCTCGCCGGGGCTGTGGGCCGCCCGTGACGCGTCGGAGGTTGCGCGGCGCTTCTCGCTCGGCATGATGCCGGTCGCCGCGCGTGTCTTGCGCATCGAGCCGCGTCCGTACGTCCCCGCGGTGACGCCCGCGCTCTACGGCGCGTTCCTCGCGTACCAGCGCCTGCGCCCCGGTTGGGCCTCCGCGATGCGCGGCGCGGCCGACGTCGTGCTCGACCGCGGCCCGCGCTGCCCACACGTCTTCGCCTTCGGCGGACGCGACGAGCTGGTGCCGGCCGTCAACGTGAGGGCGTTCGCCGCGCGCATGGGTGCGCTGGCAGAGGTGCGCGAGCACTGCTTCGACGACGCGGGGCACGTGCTGCTCTTTCCGTCGGACCCCAAGCGCTACACGCGCGTCGTCGAAGAGACCGCGCGGCGGGCCGACGCAGACGCCTGAGGCACAGCACGGCTGCCGATCGTGGCTCGTTCCATGAACGACGCGGCGTCGATGTGCGCGAGATGTTGCATCGGTGTAACCACGCGCGCGGCCGCCGCCCACACGTCGCTGCTACGTTCGAAGAAGTCGCGCGAGGCCGCACGCGGTTCGTTCGCCGGCCGAGAGGACGATGGAGCAGGCTTTCGCGTACTCGACCTTGGCGTTGACGGTCATGCTCGCCGTGTCGCGACCTCGCCTCGGCGTGCGCGGGCTGCGCTTCACGCCCGGCATCGCCGCGCTGGTCGGGGTCACGCTGCTGGCGCTCTTCGGCATCCTCACGCTCGACGACATGCTCACGTCGGCCGTCGTCCAGTGGCGTCCTCTGCTCGCGCTGACGTGCATCATGGTCATGACGGGGGTGGTGCACGAGGTCGGCGCGTTCGATCGTCTGGCGCAGCGCATCGAAGCCCACGCGCGTCGCACGTCGGCCTCGCGTGCGTTCGCGCTCGTGTTCTTCGTCAGCGTGGTCACGCCCTCGCTGCTCAACAACGACGCGGCCATCCTCCTGCTCACGCCGCTCGTCGTCGCGCTCACGCGCAGGCTCTACCCGGGCCGCCCCGAGATGACGGTCGCGTTCGCGTTCGCCGTCTTCCTCGCCCCGGGCGTCGCGCCCTTCGTCATCTCGAACCCGATGAACATGATCGTGGCCGAGTTCGCGGGCATCGGCTTCAACGCGTACGCGAGGGTGATGGTCCCCATCTCCGTCGCCGGGGCGATCCTCACGTTCGTCGTGCTGCGACTCCACTTCCGCCGCCTCCTCGCGTCCGTCGAGGCGAGCCCGGCGACCGTCGAGATCCGCCCGCCGCACCGTGCGGAGCGGCCCGCCGTCGTCCTCTTGCTGGCGGTCTTCGGCGCCTACCCGCTGATGGCCTGGCTGGGCGGCCCGATCTGGGTCGTCTCGCTCGCCGGCGCGGCGTCTTGCCTGCTGCTCGCATGGCGTTACCGGGTCGCTCCGCCCCGCGCGTTGCTGCGGCACGTGTCGCCCGACATCCTCGTGTTCCTCTGGGGCGTCTTCCTCGTGGTCGTGGGGCTCCGCCACGTCGGTGTCGTCGACCGCCTGGCCGAGGTCTACCGCGCCACGCCGCGCGGGAGCCTCCACGAGCTCGCGGTGGTGGGCGGCGTCGCCGCGGTCGGCTCCGCGCTCGTCGACAACCACCCGATGTCGATCCTCGACATGATGGCGCTCGGCTCCGAGGGCGGCAGCCGCCCGCTCCTCGCCGCGCTCATCGGCGGAGACATCGGACCTCGGCTGCTGCCGATCGGCTCGCTCGCCGGGCTGCTCTGGATGGACCTGCTCCGCCGCGCGGGCGTGGAGATCAGCCTCGGCAAGTTCGTGCGCCTGGGCACGCTCGTGCTCCTGCCGACGTTGACGCTCTCGCTCGTGATGCTCTGGCTCCTGGCGCCGCCGTAGAGCGACGCCGAGCCGTCTCGCTGCGCTACACGACGCGCAGCCGACGGAGCGCTGCCGCGCCCGACGCGCACACGACCGCGAGGCCGACCGCGAGCGCCCACCTCCCGTAGAGCACGCTGCCGATGGTGAAGAGTGCACAATACACACTCAGCACGGCGAGCGCGGCGCGCGTGAGCCCCAAGGGCACCGGCCACGCCGGCTCGGGCTCGGCCTGTCCGCGCGCCTCGAGAGACGCACGCACGCGCGCCCACCCGGGGCCGCCGGGGCGAGCCTTGCGGTAGAACGCGCAGAGGGTGTCGTCGCTCGAGGGCGGGGTGACGAGCGTGACGCCCACCCACGCGACCGTCGTCACGCCGACACCGACGACGAGCGTCGCCCAAGCGGGTAGCCCCGCGGGCGGCGCGACGCGGAGCCACAGCGCGACGCCGGCCGACGCGAGCATCGCGGCGAGCTCGGAGTACGCGTTGATGCGCCACCAGAACCACCGGAGGATGAAGAGCAGCCCCGTGCCCGCGCCGACGTGCAGCAGCAGCTCGAACGCGTCGAGCGCGCTGTGCAGCGAGAGCGCCACGAGCGCCGAGAGCACGAGCATGAGCACCGTGGCGACCCGACCCACGAGCACGAGCTCGCGGGCCGACGCCTCCTTGCGCACGAAGCGCTCGTAGAAGTCTTTGACGACGTAGCTCGCGCCCCAGTTGAGGTGGGTGGAGATCGTCGACATGTAGGCGGCGACGAGCGACGCGACGACGAAGCCGAGCGCGCCGGGGCCGAGCAGCGTGAGCATCGCGGGGTACGCCATGTCGTCGCGCACGACGCTCGGGTCGACGCCGGGGAAGGCACGCGCGAGCGACGCCGTGTCGGGGTAGACGACGACGGACGCGAGCGCGACGACGATCCACGGCCAGGGCCGGAGCGCGTAGTGGGCGGCGTTGAAGAAGAGCGTCGCGAGCACCGCGTGTCTCTCGTCCTTGGCGGCGAGCATGCGCTGCGCCACGTAGCCGCCACCTCCCGGCTCGGAGCCCGGGTACCACGTGCTCCACCACTGCACGCCGAGCGGGACCACGAGCAGCGTGACCATCTCGGCCGACCCCGGCTCGGGAAAGAACGCGAGCCTTCCGCGGACCGACGCGTGCGAGAGCAGACCGCTCAGCCCACCCACATCGGGGTGGCGCAGGGCGACGACCGCCGCGACGACCGCGCCCGAGAGCGCGGCGATGAAGAGCACGAAGTCGGTGACGAGCACCCCCAGCAAGCCGCCGAGGCTGGTGAAGATCACGGTGACCACGCCCGCCACGAGCAACGTGGGCACCGGGCCGAGGCCGAGCATCACGCCGCCGATCTTGATGGCCGCGAGGTGGACGCTCGCCATGATGAGCACGTTGACGAGCACGCCGAGGTAGAGCGCGCGAAAGCCGCGAAGGAGCGCTCCCGGCCGGCCGCCGTATCGCAGCTCGTAGAACTCGACGTCGGTGGTCACGCCGGTGCGCCGCCACAGCGCCGCGTAGACGAACACCGTGAGCATGCCCGTGAGCAAGAACGCCCACCACGACCAGTTCCCGGCGACGCCGCCGCGCCGGACGATGTCCGTGACGAGGTTGGGCGTGTCGGTCGAGAACGTCGTCGCGACCATCGAGAAGCCGAGCAGCCACCACGGCATACGCCGCCCCGACAAGAAGTACGACTCGGCGTCGCGGCTCGCGCGCCTCGACGCCCACACGCCCGCGGCGAGCGACGCGGCGAGGAAGAGGGCGACAATGGCCCAGTCGATCGGCGCGAGGCGCATCGGGACCGAGGCTACAGGCCCGGGCCCGCGCTGCGGAGCCCGAGCATCAGAACGTGAACGAGAGGCCCGAGGGCGTCGGACGCAGCGCCGTGGACTTGGGCGCGCGCGGCGCCGTGAAGAAGAGCACCGCGCCGCCCGCGAGCAGCACACCTCCCACCACGAACGCGATCGTCGAGATGTTGCCTTGCTGCCGCGCGTCGTCGCCCGCCGTCACGCCCTCTTGGGAGCACGCCCCACCTGGGCACTCGGCGTCGGCCCGATTGTTCTTGGCGATCGCCGAGAGCCCGAAGCCCGCGCCGAGCCCCGCGCCGACGAGGCCTGCCACGCCGAGCCCGAGCCCTATCGCGCGCTGCGTGCCGCCGCGTCCGTCGGGCTGCTCGGCAGGCGGCGCGATCGGCGACGGGGTGGGTGTAGGCGCAGGTGGTCGCGCGACAGCCTCGGCGACGAGGAGCGGCACCGACGCCGACACCGTGTCGGCGCGCTTGCCCACGGTGACCTTCGACTCCCACGCCACGTGGCCCGGCGCGGTGGCGCGGACGGTGTGCTCGCCGGGATCGACGGGCGTCGGGCGCCCCCAGAGCGCGCGGCCGATCTCGGTGCCGTCGCGCGTCACGACGAGCCCCTCGATGGCGCTCTCCTTGGGCACGTCGACGACCAGCTTGGAGAGGTCGGGCGCCAGACGCGCCGCGCGATCCCGGGCGATGCTCTGGCGCGGATCCGCCTGCTTTTCGGCCTGCGACTCGGCCTCCTTGAACTGCGCCCACGCGCTCGCCGTGCGGCCCTGCCGCTCCCAGCACTCGCCCAAGAAGAGCATCGTGCCGATGCCCGGATCGAGGCGCAGGCTCTCCTCGAGCTTGGGGCACGCCTCCGCCACCTTTCCCCCGGTCAGGAGCGCCTTGCCCTCGTCGAAGAGCGACTGCGCGGCGGCCTTGTCGCCCCCTCCTTGTGCGCGCGCGAGCGGCGTCGTCACGAGCGACGCGGTCGCGAGGGCAAAGGCGAGCGACAAGGGGCGCGCCCGGCCGCCCGCTTTGGACCGAAGAGCGCGAGGGCGGGCGTGACGCGAACGCAGTGCGGCCAGCATCCGTTGCAGATTATCACGGGGTCGAGCCATAATGAGAAGCTCGTGTCCTCGCATGCGCAGAACAAGCGGCGCGCCCGCGAGCGCCGATCGCTCGCGCTGGTGCTCGCGTGCGTGGCGCTCGCGCCGTTCGCGTGCTCGCAGCTCATCGGCGCCGACAAGGAGCGCAAGCTCGCCGCGTCTGCCGATGGCGACGGTCAAGCCCCCGGGCTCGTGGCCGAGGTGCCCGAGGCGGGCGCCGACACCGGGGCGTGCCCGCAGGGACAGAAGGCGTGCAACGGCACGTGCGTCTCGACGACCGACCCCGAGTTCGGCTGCTCGAGCGAGAGCTGCGCGCCGTGCTCGCTCCCCAACGCCAAGCTGCTCAAGTGCAACCCGAGCGGGCAGTGCGCGGCCGCCACGTGTCGCCCGGGCTACGGCGCCTGCCAAGACGACGCCAAGGGCTGCACGTTCGACCTGACGAGCGCCGAGACGTGCGGCTCGTGCCAGGTCGCCTGCGCCGTGGCCCAGGTGTGTCGACAGGCGACGCCCGACGGCGGCGTCGGCGGAGGCTGCGCCGCAGACTGCGGGGCGCTCACGCAGTGCGGCTCGTCGTGCGTCGACATCGAGACGACGGCCACCCACTGCGGCCAGTGCAACAAGGCGTGCCCCGGCAACACCAACGGCGACCCGACGTGCACGAAGGGCACGTGCACGATCGAGTGTCGTCCCGGCTTCGAGCACTGCGACGGCAACCCGAGCGGGCCGTGCGTGGCGCTCCAGGTGTTCTACAAAGACGGCGACGGCGACGGCGTCGGCGTCGCGACGTCGACCAAGAAGGCCTGCCCCGGGCAAGGCGGCGCAGGCTGGGCGCCGGTGGCCGGAGACTGCGACGACAGCAACCCCCAGGTGCGCCCCGGCCAGACCGAGTATTTCAACAGAGGCTTCACGAAGCCCGGCTCGACGGTCGTGTCGTTCGACTACGACTGCAACGGCGTCGAACAAGAGCAGCCGGGCACCGGCCACTTCTCCACGTGCACAGTGAAGTACTGCGCCGGCGAAGGGCTCGGTCCGGCGATGTCGGGGCGAGGCGGAGCGGGCGTCAACGACTACTGCGGCTCGGCGCGGTACTACAGGTGCGCACCCAGCGGCACATCCACCGGCACGGCCTTGCCCATCCAGCCGCAAGCGCCCGAGATCCCCATCCCGGGCGAGTGCACCGTCAATCAGTCTGCGGTCGCCGGCAACCCCTGCCACTGATACGATCTTCGAGATGTCCGCAGTCGGGACGACGGAGACCGCGCTCCCTTTGCCCGAAGGGACGGTCATCGCTGGCAAGTACCGCGTCGACCGCGCGCTCGCTGCCGGCGGCATGGGCATCGTGCTGCTCGGCCGCCACGTGCAGCTCGGCCAGAAGGTGGCCATCAAGATGTTGCGACCGTCGGCGCTCGAGAAGCCCGACGTCGTCGAGCGCTTTGCGCGCGAGGCGCGTGCGGCGGCGCGCATCAAGAGCGAGCACGTCGCGCGGGTGATCGACGTGGGCGAGACCGAGCAGGGTCTGCCCTACATGATCATGGAGTACCTCGAGGGCGTCGACCTCTCGCAGCGGCTCCGTCAAGGCGGCCCGCTCCCCGTGCAGCAGGCCGTCGACTACGTGCTCCAGGCGTGTGAAGCGCTCGCCGAGGCGCACCGCATGGGCATCGTGCACCGCGACCTCAAGCCGGCGAACCTCTTCTTGACCGAGCGCGCCGACGGCTCGCCGCTGGTGAAGATCCTCGACTTCGGGATCTCGAAGGTCGTGCCCCTCGCCGAGGCCGCAGAGTCGGGCACCGACCCGCTCACGCAGAGCAGCGTGATGATCGGCTCGCCGCACTACATGTCGCCCGAGCAGCTCCGCGCGCCCAAGGACGTGGACACGCGCACCGACATCTGGGCGCTGGGCACGCTGCTCTACAAGCTCGTCGCGAACGATCTCCCCTTCGGCGGCGAGACCACCGCGGAGCTCTGCGTGAGCATCCTCATGGAGGAGCCCAAGCGCGTCACAGCGGCCAACCCCAGCGTCCCCGCCGAGCTCGACGCGGTCATCGGGCGATGCCTGCGCAAGCCGCGCGAGGAGCGCTACCCCGACATCGGTGAGCTCGCGGGCGCCCTCATCCCGTTCGCGAGCGAGGACGGCGTGCGATCGGCGGGGCGCATCGTGCGTGTGTCGACCTCGCCGCGCCTTCGCACCGCGGGCGTATCGGAGCCGCCGCCTGCCCTGAGCAGCTCGCGCTCGGGCGTCGAGCCGCGTGTGGCCGTGCGCACCGAGTCGCCCGCGTCGGTCTCGGCGCACGTGACGCTGGGAGACTCGACGCTCGCGCCGATCCGTAGGGCGCGGCGGCCGTGGGTGCCCATCCTCGCGGGGGTGGGCGTCTCGCTCGCGATCACTGCCGGTGTGGGGCTGGGGATGCGCTCGCGCGCCCACGACGCGCCGGCGACGGCGAAGGCCACCGAGCCTCGCGTCGATCCTGCGCCGATCCCGCCGCCCGAGCCCGCCAGCGTCGGAGCGCCCGCCGCGCCGCCCGTGACCGGCACGCCGACATCCGCGCTCGCCCCGGCGCCGAGCGCGATCGAGCTCACGCCGCCCACGGCCGCCGCGACCGAGCCACGTCCCGCCGCGCTGGCGCCCAAGCCGACCGCATCGCCCACGAGCCCGGCGACCGCGACCAAACCCGCGCCGACGGCGAGCGCCGCGACCAAGCCGGCGACCGCCAAGACCGCCGCGCCGGCCAAGCCAGGCGGCGACCTCAGCGAGTTCGGCGGACGCAAGTAGCGGCTGCTACTTCTGCACGACGCCGAGGCCGCGTTTGCCTGCGGGCGCAGAGAGCGACGAGAAGAAGTCGTTGCCCTTGTCGTCGACGACGATGAACGCCGGGAAGTCGACGACCTCGATGCGCCAGACGGCCTCCATGCCGAGCTCGGGGTACTCGAGCACCTCGACCTTCTTGATGCAGTCCTTGGCGAGCCGCGCGGCCGGCCCGCCGATCGAGCCCAGGTAGAAGCCGCCGTGCTTCTTGCACGCGTTCGTGACGGCCGGCGAGCGGTTGCCCTTGGCGAGCATGATCATCGAGCCGCCGTGCTCCTGGAAGAGATCGACGTACGCGTCCATGCGGCCCGCCGTGGTGGGACCGAACGAGCCCGACGCGTAGCCCTCGGGCGTCTTCGCCGGGCCCGCGTAGTAGACCGCGTGGTCTTTGAGATACTGCGGGAGCCCCTCGCCGCGATCGATGCGCTCCTTGAGCTTGGCGTGCGCGATGTCGCGCGCCACGACGAGCGGCCCCGTGAGCGAGAGACGCGTCTTGATCGGGTGCTTCGAGAGCAGCGCGCGGATCTCGCTCATGGGCCTGGACAGGTCGACCGACACGACCTCGTCGCGCAGATCGTCCTCGCGAGGCTCGGGCAGGTACTTGGCGGGATCGGTCTCGAGCTTCTCGAGGAAGACGCCGTCGCGCGTGATCTTGGCGAGCGCCTGACGGTCGGCCGAGCACGACACGGCGATGCCGACGGGGCACGATGCGCCGTGCCGGGGCAGGCGGATGACGCGCACGTCGTGNNNNGCCGCCGAACTGCGCGCCGATGCCAGATTTATTTGCGAGATCGAGCACTTGCGCTTCGAGCTCGAGGTCGCGGAACGCCCGGCCGCGCGCGTTGCCCTCGCGGGGCAGGTTGTCGAGGTAGCGGGCCGACGCGAGCTTGGCCGTCTTGAGCGTGTACTCGGCCGACGTGCCGCCGATGACGATCGCGAGGTGGTACGGCGGGCACGCGGCGGTGCCGAGCGACGCGAGCTTGGACTCGACGAACGCGAGCAGCGACGCCGGGTTCAACAGGGCCTTCGTCTCTTGGTAGAGGAAGCTCTTGTTGGCGCTGCCCCCGCCCTTGGCCATGAAGAGGAGCTTGTACGCGTCGCCGTCGGTCGCGAAGAGCTCGATCTGCGCCGGGAGGTTGTCGCCGGTGTTCTTCTCTTTGTACATGTCGAGCGGCGCAAGCTGCGAGTAGCGCAGGTTGAAGCGCTGGTACGTGTCGTAGATGCCGCGGGCGATCGCCTCTTCGTCGCCGCCGCCGGTGAGCACGTACTGGCCCTTCTTTCCCATGACGATCGCGGTGCCGGTGTCCTGGCACATGGGCAGCACGCCGCCCGCGGCGATGTTGGCGTTCTTGAGCAGGTCGAGGGCGACGAAGCGATCGTTGGGCGACGCCTCGGGGTCCTCGAGGATCTTGCGGAGCTGCGCGAGGTGCCCCGGCCGGAGCAAGAACGCGATGTCGCGCATCGCCTGCGTGGTGAGCGCGGTGAGGACGCTCGGCTCGACGCGCACGAACGAGTGCCCGGCCGCCTCGACCACGGACACGCCGTCCTTGGTGAGCAGCTTGTACTCGGTGTCGTCGCCGGTCGTCTCGAGGATCTCTTGGTAGGTGAAGTCGCTCATCGCGCGCGAGCATACCGCGAACGCGGCGCGCGTCGACCACGCGCGCCGGCTACGGCGACGTCACTCGACGTCGACGCGGACGTCGTCGTAGAGCATGGTGCCCTGCGCCTCGCTCGTGGCGTGATCGCCGAGGGCGATGTTGGCGCTCGCGGGAGAGTCGATGGAGAGCGCGAGCTGACTGCCGCCCACGGAGTCGACGCGCAGGGCCGCCTCCCACGAAGCGCCCGCGCGGCGCACGCTGCCGTCGATGGCGTGCCACCCCGCGCCGACGAGCTGGCCCGCGCCGAGCGAGCCCGGGTAGTCGTACGGACCGTCGCCCGTCCGCTCCGCGATCCGCAGCTCGCCGTCCTTGAGCTCGAGCGACACGCGGCTCGTCTTGGGCGTGCCCGGTAGGTCGACGTAGAAGAGCTGTAGCTGCTTGCCGGGCGTCGGCGCGCCTTTGACGAAGACGCGGAAGCTGAACGAGAGCCGCCTCTTGGGCGCTGCCGGGAGCGCCTTGTAGAGGGCGACCTTGGACGAGCCGCCGTTGAGCGGAGGCTTGTTCGTCACGGCGAGCACGGTGCCCGGCCCGGCCGGATCGCCGACGAGCTCCAAGCTGCCGGCCGTCGAGTCCATCCTGTCCCAGGGACCGAGCACGTCGTTCGCGGCGCGCTCGAAGTCGTCGCAGAACGTGCGGCACGGCGCGACGCCGTCGCTCTGCGCCGCCCCGTCGACGAGGGAGCCTCCGTCGGCGAAGGCCCCTCCTTCGACGCCCGCGTCGCCGGCCGGCGTGCTGCTGAACGCGCCGCACCCCAAGAACGTCACGCACGCCGAACATGCGATCGCAGCCAGCGTGAGAGAGGTCCAGCGCATGACCTCTCATCGTACGTCACCACCGCCGCATATGGAGCGGCGTTCCGACAGCACGCGCGCTCCCCGCGCTCGGCCCGTCGGTGGGGCTCAATCGATCTGGACGCGGAACTGGTCGAACACGACCTCTGTCGGTGTGTTCTCGGTGTAGTGCTCGCCGAGCGAGATCGCAGCGGCGGGCGCGGCTCCGAACGTGAAGGGCCCCTGGTTGCGCGGCGCGCCGTCGAGCTGTCCCGAGATGCCCGCGACGCCTTCTTGGAGATCGATCGCCGCGTCGACTTCGTGCCACGTGCCGATCGAGAACGTGCCGAGCACGACGGCCTGCTTGTACGAGGCGTTCGGGTCCACCCCCACGCGCTCCTGCATCCGGACGTAGACGCCTTCGAGGTCGATGCTCAGGCGCCGCGCCGCGTCGCCGCTGCCCAGATCGATCTTGAACAGCTGGTGCGTCGCGTTCGCCGCCCACGCGCCGACGCTCTTGACCATCACCCGGAAGCGGATCGAGACGGTCTTCTTCGGGGGAGCTACCGCCGTGTGGAGGGCCACGCGCGACGCTCCGACGCCAGGGCCGAATGGCTCGGTGGTGACCAAGAGCGCGGTTCCGCCGGTCGACGACGGCACGAGGCTCAGCTTGCCGTTCTTCTCCTCGAGCGTGGTCCACGGTCCCTTCACGTCGGGCGCCCCGCGCTCGAAGTCGTCGCAGAACGTGCCGCACGGCACCGCCGGCCGCGGGCCACCATCGACGAGGAGACCTCCGTCCGCCGCGGGCGCCGCACCGTCCGGCGTCGACGCACCGGCGTCGGGCTCGGACGCGCTCGAGAACGGAGAGCATGCCCCCGCGACGGTCACGAGCGCGGCGAGCGCATAGACAGACCCCTGCCCCATCACCGATCAACGTAACAAATGACACCGCGGATCGCCCCACACCTGCGCGCTTTCGCCGCGCGCCCCCCTGCGACGAGAGCCTACATGTCGCGACGCGGCTTCGATGTCGAGGCTGCCCGTGCTACGAGCCACCGCATGACGCGACGCCGCCTCTACCCCGAGATCGAGCCCTTCCGCACCGGCCGCCTGCCCGTATCGGGCGGGCACGAGCTCTACTTCGAAGAGTCGGGCAACCCAAAGGGCAAACCGGCGATCTTCTTGCACGGCGGCCCGGGCGGCGGCACCGAGGCCAAGCACCGGCGCTACTTCGATCCGGCCGCGTATCGCATCGTGCTCGTCGACCAGCGCGGGTGCGGCCAGAGCACGCCCTTCGCGTCGCTCGAAGACAACACGACCTGGGACCTCGTGAGCGACATCGAGCGGCTGCGCGAGCACCTCGGCGTCGACAAGTGGCTCGTGTTCGGCGGCTCGTGGGGCAGCACGCTGTCGCTCGCGTACGCCGAGACGCACCCCGAGCGCGTCACGGAGCTCGTGCTGCGCGGCATCTTCATGCTGCGCGACGAAGAGATCCGCTGGTTCTACCAGGAGGGTGCAAATTACATCTATCCCGACGCGTGGGAGGAGTACGTGGGCCACATCCCCGAGGCCGAGCGCGGCGATCTGCTCGCGGCCTACCACAAGCGCCTCACGTCGCCCGACACGGCCGTGCAGCAGGCCGCCGCCAAGCGGTGGAGCGTGTGGGAGGGCAAGACGAGCTGCCTCGAGCCCAACACCGACCTCATCGCCAAGACGGGCGAGGACGCCTTCGCCCTCGCGTTCGCGCGCATCGAGTGCCACTACTTCGCGAACGGCGGCTGGCTCCGCGGCGACAAGGCGCTGCTCGCCAACGTCGAGCGCATCCGCAAGATCCCGGGCGTAATCGTGCAAGGCCGCTACGACGTGGTGTGCCCGATGAAGAGCGCGTGGGACCTGCACCGCGCCTGGCCCGAGGCCGATCTGCGCGTCGTGCAGGACGCCGGCCACTCGGCGGGGGAGCCCGGCATCGTGCACGAGCTCGTGAGCGCGACCGACCGCTTCCGCCCGCGCTGAGCGTCGCGGGGCACGCGGCAGAAAGACTGGTCTTTTCCACGTCTTACCCGTTGCGCCGGGGGCGCTGCGGTACTTAGATGCGCCGCGATGTCCAACCCGAGAGAGGCCGCGCAGGGGAGCGCGGAGCAAGCCATCATCGAAGTGCGCCGTGGCAAGGCGGCGCGACTGCGCGAGCGCGGCGACAACCCGTTCGCCAACGACGTCCGCCCTCGCGGTGACGCCAAGACGCTCGACATCGCCGACGCGCGCGCCCTGGTCGCCTCGGCGCGCGGCGACGACGGCCGGTACGACGAGGCTCGCGTCAAGGCCGCGGGCGCCGGCGCGGTGCACGTGCGCGGGCGCGTCATCGCGTTCCGCTCCACGGGCGGGCTCTCGTTCCTCAAGCTCCGCGACCGCACCGGCGAGATCCAGCTGCTCGTGAGCGAGGCCGCCATGGGCGCCAGCGCGTACGCGGGCCTCGCCGACATCGACGTCGCCGACATCATCGAGGCCGAAGGCTCGCTCACCGCGTCCAAGCGCGGCGAGCTGTCGGTCGAGCCGTCCCGGGTGCGCCTGCTCACCAAGGCGCTGCGCCCCCTCCCCGAGAAGTGGCACGGCCTCACCGACGTCGAGACGCGCNNACCGCCAGCGTTACGTCGACCTCGTGGCCAACGTGCACGTGGCCGAGGTCTTCCGCGCACGCTCGACGATCGTGCGCGCCGTGCGCAAGGTGCTCGACGACGAGGGCTTCCTCGAGGTCGAGACGCCCACGCTGCACACGCTCATCGGCGGCGCCGCGGCGCGCCCCTTCACGACGCACCACAACGCGCTCGACATGAGCCTCTTCATGCGGATCGCGCCCGAGCTCTACCTCAAGCGCCTGCTCGTGGGCGGGCTCGAGCGCGTGTACGAGATCGGGCGCTGCTACCGCAACGAGGGGCTGAGCACCCGGCACAACCCCGAGTTCACCATGCTCGAGTTCTACCGGGCGTACGCCACGTACGAAGACCTGATGAACTTCACCGAGGTGATGCTCCGCGAGGTCGACAAGTCCCTCGCCGCGGCCATGCCCGAGGCGCACGCGCGCTGGCTCGCCGAACGCCCCTTCTCGCTCGACGAGCCGTTCGCGCGCATCCCGATCGCCGAGTCCGTCTCGCGCGCCGCCGCCGCCACGCAGATCGCCGCCTGGGCCGACGCCGCCAAGGGCGCGAGCCTCTTGCCCGCGCTCGGCGCCGACTTCGGCGAGCACATCAAGGAGTGGGCGAAGTCTTCGCCGCGCGCCAAGGCCATCGACTGGGGCAACTTCCGCAAGGGCTACCTCAAGTGCGACAACGACGGCGAGCGCCTCTTCTGCTGCTACGAGTACCTCGCCGAGCCGTTCTTGGTCGACGACTACAAGGCCGCCGACGGCAAGCGCAGCCTGCCCGTCTTCATCAAGGACTACCCCTTCGAGACGTCGCCGCTCGCGCGCAGGAATGACGCGCGCCCCGAGCTGGTTGACCGCTTCGAGCTGTTCGTGCACGGGCGAGAGCTGTGCAACGCCTTCAGCGAGCTGAACGACCCGGACGATCAGGCCGAGCGCTTTCGTGAGCAGGTCGCGAAGAAGGCCAAGGGCGCCGAGGAGACCATGGACTACGACGCCGACTACGTGAACGCGCTCGAGCACGGCATGCCGCCGGCCGCCGGCTTCGGCATGGGGATCGATCGCCTCGCGATGATGCTCACCAGCTCTCCGTCGATCCGCGACGTCATCCTCTTTCCGCTGCTGCGGCCCGAAGGCGGCGCATGACCACCGCGCGCACCTACGAGACCGAGGGTCTCGAGCAGCCGTGGACCTCGGGCGAGGCGCTCGGCGTAGGCCTCGGCGGCGTCCGCCCCATCGCGCTCGCGGCGCTCGTGCCCACGCTCCTCATCGCCGGCTTCGGCGCGCTCGCCACCTTCTTGGTCCCGCGCAGCCCCGCGCTCGGGCCGGTGCTCCCGGTGGTCGCCGCCGCCGCGGTGGGTGAGGTCGTCTTCACGCTCTTCTGGGGCGGCCTCATCACGATGAACCTCGCGGTCGCGCGCAAGGAGCCGGTGTCGTTCGCGATGCTCCTGCGCGGCATGCGCTTCGCCCCGCGCTTGCTGCTCTTCCGCGCGTTCTACGTCCCGCTCTTCATCGTATCGACGCCGCTGCTCTTCGTGCTGGCGCTCCCGTTCTCGATGACGCCGTTCTTCATCGTCGACCAGAAGATGGGCCTCTTCGAGGCGCTCCGCCGCAGCTGGAAGAGCACGCGAAGGTCGCTCGGCGCGCTCACGCTCTACCACCTCACGATCTCGCCGCTCGGGCTCTTGCTGCTCGCCGTGCCCTTCTCGATGTTCGCCGTCGTGCCGCTGCGCGACACGGGCCTCGCGTACGCGTACGTGCGCGCGACCGGCCGCAACGAGCTCGAGTGGAACCTCCCCGGCTTCGCCCGACGCTCGGCGCGCGTGTACCTGCGCGCGCTGTTCGTGGTGCTCGCCGGCAGCTTCGTCGCGGTCGTCGTGTGGGTGCAGAAGCTCCCCCCCGTCCGCGGCAGCCTCTGGTCGCTCAAGGACACGCTCATCCGCGCGAGCGCGATCGTGCTCGGCGTCGGCGCGAGCGTCGTGCTCCTGGCGCTGCTCCTGCCCTGGTTCCTCGACTGGCTCGAGGGCCGCAGCTTCTCGTCGTACGTCGGCGCGCGCCACGTCCGCTCCGAGAAGAGCGGCTTTCTCACGGTCATCAGCATCTTGTCGATCTGCGGCGTGGCCATCTCGTCGGGCGCCCTCTCGAGCGTCGTGAGCGTGATGGGCGGCTTCAGCCACGACCTCAAGCGCAAGATCCTGGGCAACAACGCGCACATCGTCGTCGACACCACCGCCGCCACGCCGTTCGACGGCTACGAAGAGACGCTGGCGCGCGTGCGCAAGGTCCCCAACGTGGTCGCGGCCACGCCCGTGGTCCACGGCGAGGTCATGGCGTCGAGCGCGTCCAACCTGGCCGGCGTCGTCGTCAACGGCATCGAGCCGCGGAGCATCGGCCAGGTCATCGAGCTCACGACCAACATCGAGGTCGGCAAGCTCGACTACCTCGAGCACCCCGAGAAGCTCCTCGACCTCCCCGCCGACGAGGTCATCGGCGTGGGCCCCGGCGGCGAGCACTACAAGAAGGGCGCCGACATGCTCGGCCTGCCCGAGTCGATCGACCCCGACCTGCGCACCAAGCTGCTCGCCAAGCCCGAGCGCCCCGGCATCATCATCGGCCGAGAGCTCGCCAAGACGCTGCACGTGTACGTGGGCGACGAGGTGACGCTCGTGTCGCCGCTGGGAGACCTTGGCCCCATGGGCCTGATGCCGCGCACCAAGAAGTTCCGCGTGGCCGCCGTCTTCTACAGCGGCATGTACGAGTACGACGCCACCTACGTGTACACGATGATGGACGTCGCGCAGACGTACTTTGCCACCCAGGGGAAGATCAGCGCGATCGACATCAAGGTGGCCGACGCCGACAACACCGACAAGGTCACGGCAGACGTCGCGGCGGCCATCGCGCGGCCCGAGCTGCGCGTCCGCGACTGGCGCGAGATCAACAAGAACCTCTTCAGCGCGCTCAAGCTCGAACGGTTCGCGACCTTCATCATCTTGTCGATCGCGATCATGGTCGCGAGCTTCTGCATCGTGTGCACCCTGCTCTTGATGGTGACCGAAAAGGGCAAGGAGATCGCGATCTTGAAGGCCATCGGCGCGAGCGACGGGGCGATCCTCCGCACCTTCATGACCGAGGGCATCATCATCGGCGGCATCGGCACCGTGTTCGGCGTCGCCACGGGCCTCGCGCTCTGCATGGGCCTCGCGTGGTTCGGCCTACGGCTCGACCCAGACGTCTATTACATCGACCGGCTGCCCATCTCGGTCAACGGCTGGGACTTCTTGAGCGTGGCGGCCGCGGCGATGACGATCTGCACGCTCTCGACGATCTACCCCGCGTACGCCGCCTCCAAGCTCCGTCCCGTCGACGGGCTGCGCTACGAGTAGCGTTATCGACGAGTGTGGTCTAGAAGGAGCGATTCCCATGGCCGAGCCGCTGGTCACCGCCACCAACGTCAAGAAGTCCTTCCAGCACATGGGGCGGACGCTCGAGGTGCTGCGCGGCATCGACCTCACGATCGACACGGGCGAGATGCTCAGCATCGTCGGCCAGTCGGGCGCCGGCAAGTCGACGCTCCTGCACTGCATCGGCACGCTCGACGTGGTCACCTCGGGCTCGCTCAAGCTCGCGGGCGAAGAGCTCACCGCCCTGCCGAGCCGACGCCTCGCCGACCTGCGCAACCGCACGATCGGCTTCGTCTTCCAGTTCCACCACCTGCTGCCCGAGTTCACCGCCCTCGAGAACGTGGTGATGCCGGGGCTCATCCAGGGCCGTCCGCGCAAGGAGCTCGAGGCGCGCGCGCAGTCGCTGCTCGAAGAGGTGGGCCTCAAGGAGCGCGTCAAGCACCGCCCCGGCGAGCTGTCGGGCGGAGAGCAGCAGCGCGTCGCGCTCGCCCGCGCCCTGGCGCTCGGTCCCAAGCTGCTCTTGGCCGACGAGCCCACGGGCAACCTCGACTCGCGCACGAGCGATCAGATCCACCAGCTCTTCTTCCACATCAACGAGCTGCACAAGACCACGATCGTGATCGTCACGCACAACCCGGCGCTCGCGGCGAGCATGCCGCGCGTCGTCACGCTGCGCGACGGCCGCGTCGAGAAGGACGAGCGTCGGGACGTGGCGCAGTACCGCAAGGCGGCGATGCCCACCGGCGCAGAAGAGCCCACCGGCAAGCTCGACGTGGGCTGACCGCGCTCACCAGCGCGCGACGACCTCTTTGGGCCGAGGGTAGGCCTCGCACCGGTCGAGCTTGACGAGGACCGGGAGCGACTGGCTGCCCGTCGCCTCTTTGGAGGTGACCTCGACGCGGGGCACGACCTGCTCGGGGCGCAGGCCGCGCACGACCTCGGGCGGGCAGACGAGCTGCACGTCGACCTCGCCCGGCGTCGTCTTGCCCTTGGCCGGCCCGACGACCACGACGGGCAGCTTGGGGAAGAGCCGCTCGGCGAGCTCGCGCGCGATCTCGGCGGTGACGATGACGCTCGCGGGCTCGATGAACTCCACGCGCGGCGGTCGCTCGACGGCGAGCTGGCGGGGGTACGAGCCGTCGGTGAGGCCTTTGACGTCGAAGGCGTCGGCGCGCACGTGCTGGAGCACCGCGACGGCGCTCTGCGGTCCCTTGACCTTGACCATCTTGGGCTCGGCGACGGGCGCGCCCTTGACGACGAAGCCGTCGGCCGGCGCTCCGACCACGCTGACCTGGACCGGCACGTCGCGAGAGATGCGCGTCTCCCACTCGAAGTCGATGCCCGGCGGGTCGAACTGCTCGACCTCGACGTTCACGCCGTCGGGCAGCCGGACCATCTCCTTGTCGAACGTGACGTGTCCGTGCTGGCCGCGGCTCGCGTCGACCTGGACCATGACGCTCGCCGCGCGCAGGTTGTCGATCGTCTGGTTCGAGCCCCGCACGAAGAGGCGAATGCTGCGCGGCAGCTGGCTCACGAGCACGCGGTCGCTGTCCTTGGCGGGCAGGCGTACGTCGAGGTCGGTCACGATCGCGCGCCGCGCGTCTTGGCCCCCGTGCATCATCGAGTAGAGGATGAGCGCGACGGCGAGGCTCACGAGCTTGAGGTTGAGGTCCTCGAGGACCAGCGTCTTGAGGCGCTCGAGCATCGGTCAGTCCTTCGCGTCGCTCGACGCGGACGGCACGGGCGTCGCCGTCGGCGTCTTGACCGGCGGCGGAGGAGCCGACGGGTCGGGCGAGGGCGTCATGGGCCGCGCGACCGACGGGTCGGACGGGCGGTGCGGCTGCGAGTCGTCGGGGTCGGGCACAGAGCCCGCGCGCGCGCGCGACGCCTCGAAGATGGCCGGCGTGGACGTAGGCGGCAACGGGTGCGCCTCCTCGGGGTTGTCGCTCACGCGGAGGCCCGGCACGGACTCCGAGTCGGCCGGCATCGGCGCCACCTGGATCTTGACCGAGCCCGTCCCGCCCGACGCGGTGACGCTCCCCGGCGGCAGCGTGACGCGGAACGAGCCGGTGGTGAGCTTCTTGTTGAGCTTCTTGCTCGCCTTTCCGCGGCGACCGAACAGCCCGAGCAACACCTGCTTGAGCGAGGGACCGTCGAGGTTGGGGACGATGTTCCCGTTGAAGCAGCAGCTGATCGTGCCGCGCTCCTCGGAGACCACGACGACCACGGCGTCGGTCTCTTCTGTGATGCCGAGCGCCGCGCGGTGGCGCGACCCGAGCGACTTGTCGAGGATGCGCGTGTCGGGCATGGGAAAGAAGACACCCGCGCGCGCGATGCGGAGCGACCGGATGACGACGGCGCCGTCGTGCAGCTTGTTGACGCTCTCGGGGATGAAGAGGCTGACGAGCAGGTCGCGCTGGACCGACGCGTCGATGTTGGTGCCCTGAGCGGCGACGAACTCGTCGAGGTTCGCGTCTTGCTCGAAGCAGATGAGCGCGCCCATGCGGTGACGGGCGAGCTCGTTGGCCGCGGCGACGATCTCGTCGATGACGCGCGACTCCTGCTGAGGTCCCATGCCACCGAGCACGGCGCGCGAGCCGACGCGCATGAGCCCGCGCCGGATGTCGTTCTGGAAGACGACGACGGAGATGAGGATGATCGACGAGAGCAACGTCGACAGCGCGTTGAAGAGCGTGACCAGGCCGGCCCACTTGGACACGACGTACACGAGGAAGATGACGCCGAGCCCCGTCGCCATCTGCATGGCGCGTGTGCCGCGCACGACGAGGAGCGCGCGGTAGACGAGGTACGCGACGATCGCGATGTCGAGGACATCGATCAGCACCTGGAGCAGGGGCCGAGCGGCGAACAGGTGGCGGAAGCCTTCGAGCATCAGCCCTGCTCCCGACGGTCACCGTGCCCGTGTGTGGTCAGGACGACCCCGAGGTCGATCGCCTGGCGCGTCTCGCGCACGTCGTGCACGCGGACGACGGCCGCCCCCGAGCGGGCCGCGTGCGTGGCCGCGGCGATCGACAAGCCGACGCGCTCGGACGCGGGCGCGCCCTCGTCGACGAGCGTGAGGAACGACTTGCGGCTCGCGCCGACGAGCACCGGGTAGGGCGCGACGCGCTCGACGAGCTCCGCGGTGCGACGGAGGAGCGTCATGCTGTGGCGCGAGCTCTTGGAGAAGCCGAGGCCCGGATCGAGGACGATGGCCTCGGCGTCCACGCCTGCCTGCTCGGCGGACCGCGCCGCCGCGAGGAGCTCTCGAGTCACCTCGGCGAGCACGTCGCGATACGCGCCCTCGGGGTAGCCGCCGAAGCCGCGCATCGACTCTTGGGGCACCCGCGCGTGCGAGACGACGAGCGCGGCGCCGTTGGCCGCCGCGACGCGCGCCAGCTCTGGATCCCGAAGGCACGAGACGTCGTTGACGACGGCGGCGCCGGCGTCGAGGCACGCCGCGGCGACGACGGGGCTCGTGGTGTCGATCGACACGCACGCACGCTCGGCCGCGTAGCGCACCACGTCGAGCACGCGCGCGAGCTGCTCGCGGTCGGGGACCGAGGCGGCGCCTGGGCGCGTCGATTCGCCGCCGACGTCGATGATGTCTGCGCCGTGCGCGAGCAAGCGATCGACGTGGCCCTTGGCGTCGTCCGCAGCGAAGAAGCGGCCGCCGTCGCTGAACGAGTCGGGCGTCACGTTGCAGACGCCCATCAACGCCACGCCCCGACGGACGCGCGCGCGGCTCATGCAACGAAGAAACCTCTCCCGGCGGATCACGACCCCTCCACGCGCGCCGAACGTGCTCGGCGGCAAGCAAGACGGGGGCCGCTCGACGGCCCCTCCTCTACACCCGTAGCAAGGGGCGCGCCGCCGAGCAACCTCCGGACGAAGGGCGCGAAAACTCTCGACAAAAAGCGCTCGCGCGCACGCCCTTCTAGAGGCGGATCCGGCGCGATCGGCGATCAGCGAGAGGCGCGCGCCGCCCGCGTGTCGGCCCGCGCCGCGACGGCCGCCTTGGTCATCTTGCGGAGCGACGACATCGAGTGCTCGAGGTCGGATCCGCTCATGAGAGAGGCCACCTCGGACTGGGCCTTCTTCCACACCGGCACGCCCTTGGCGAGCAGGCCTCGGCCGGTGCGCGTCAGCGTGACGACGCGCTGGCGCTTGTCGTCGCCGGCGGTGAGCTTGACGTAGCCCTCTCGCTCCAGCACCGCCAGGTTGCGCGAGAGCGACGACTGGTCGAGCACGAGGATGTCGGCAAGCTCGGAGATCGTGCGCCGCGCCT
>JAGQJA010000671.1 GCA_020430845.1 Myxococcales bacterium | reverse complement strand
CACAGCTCTCGTGCGTGCCGTGACGGGCGCGCGGCGCTCTGCCGGCCCGTGCGCGGCCGTCACTCGCAGTCGGTGAGGCCGCGGATCCATGCGTCGAGGACCGCGGTCGCCGCGGGGTCGGGCAAGAACGTCCCGACCGTGGGCATCTGGTAACCGCCGCGCGTCGACATGCGCGCGAAGAGCACCGAGCGCGCGGGATCGCCGGGCTCGATGAGCTTGGCCCCCTCGAGCCCCGGCACCTCGAAGAGCGGCTTGCTGCACCCGAGCAGGGACGACGACGGCGCGGTGATCCTGAAGTCCATGTTGCGAAGCGTGCCGCCGCCGGGCTGGTGACACACCGCGCAGTTGACGTGCATGTACGCCCGCGCGCGCGCGGCAGGCGGCTCGGGTCCGTCGATGCGCGGGAAGCGCGGCCACGTCGACGGCGCCCGGTCGGTGACGAACAGGCCCGCCTTGCGCAGCGCCTCGAGCTGGTTCGTCGCGCGTCCGGTCGCGTCGACGACGTCGCGGTTGAGCTGCCCCACCTCGAGGCCGAGCGACTTTCCCGCGGCGTCGGTGTGGCAGAGAAAGCACTGGCCCGGACCGGGGATCTGCCACTTCTGCCCGCCCGGCAGGTCGAGCGTCTTGCCGATGTCGACGCGCACGGCGTCGGTCTGCTCGGCGTTCCACTCGTACGTGTACGCGACCCAGTTGCCGCCCGCCTGGCGCATGAGCATGCGCGTCTCGATGCGTCGACCTGCGTGAGCGAACGTCTTGAGCAACACCGCGCCGTCGGGCACGGTCAGTTTGTCGTCTGGGCCGACGGCCATCGCGGCGCCCTTGGGCAGCGAGAGCGCGCGCGTCTTGACGAGGCCGTCCGACCAGAGCGCCATGTTCACGTCGTAGGGCGTGACCTCGACGGCGAGCTTGCTCGGGTCGCGCGGGTCGAGACACCCTGTCTTGCTGAGCAGCCTGGGGATGTTGTCGATGGGATCGGAGGCGGGAGGGCGCACGGCGTAGACGACGCCGGCCTCGCCGCTGACGTAGAGCTCTCCGTCCTCGTCCTCGGCGAACGCGAGGATGTGCGGGAACGGTCCGTCGGCGTTGAGCAGCTCCGAGCGCCGGCGACCCGATGCGTCGGGCTCGTCGAGCGCCCAGATGCGCCCGCTGATGTAGTCGCCGAAGACGTAGCGCCCATGCAACGCGGGGATGGCGTCGCCGCGGTAGACGAAGCCGCCCGTCACCGACGAGCCTTCGCCGCGCTCGTAGATGAACTCCGGAGCGGCGAACGCCGAAGGATCGCAGCCGTCGGCCGGGAGGTGGCAGCGCGTCCCCTCGATCGCGGGCCAGCCGTAGTTCTTGCCGAGCTCGACGCGATCGATCTCTTCTTCTCGCCCTTCGCCCACGTCGCCGACCCACAGCTCACCCGTGGCGCGGTCGTGGCTGAAGCGGAACGGGTTTCGGAAGCCGCCCGCGAAGATCTCGCCTCGCCCGCCGCCGCCGGCGTACGGGTTCGACGGAGGGATCGCGTAGGGCTCGGCCGCGTCGACGTCGATGCGCAAGATCGCGCCGAGCAAGAGATTTGGATCGTACGAGATGACCTGTCGGGGCGCGCTGCGCCCGCCCTCGCCGCTGCCCACGTACAAGAGCCCGTCGGGGCCGAAGCGCAGCGTGCCAAAGCCGTGCACGTTGAAGGGGCGGTCGACGTGGAGCACGATCTGCTCGGAGGCAGGGTCGAACGTCGCTCCGCCGTCGGCGCTCGTGTAGCGCCGCACTTCGCCGAAGTAGGGCTCACCTTCTCGGAGCACCGTGTCGACGGCGACGTAGACGTAGGGCTTGGTGGGGTGCAGCGCGAAGCCGACGGTGCCGGGGACCGTCGTCGACAGATCGATCGCCGTCGTGACCGCGCCCGTGGCCCGGCTGACGACGCGGAGCGCGCCGGTCAGCTCGAGCACGTAGGCGCGCCCTCCACGAAACGCGAGATCGACGGGCACCGAGAGCTTGGTGGACCCGAACGCGGGCTCGAGGCGCACGCGACCGACGCTGCGGGGCGGCGCCACACACCTGCTCTCGCGCATGTCGGGCTCCACGCGGCTCGAGGCGTCGCCGGCGTCGACGTCGACCGGCGGCGGGACGGCTCCGGCGGAGAGCTCTCGTGGAAAGGCCTCGTCGCACGCGGGGGCGAGCAGAGCCGTGGACGACGCGAAGACAAGCGCGAGCAAGCCGCCTCGGGCACGAGGCGCCGCCGAAATCGGACCCATGAGCCGTGGACTCTAGCACCGAGTCCGGTCGGGTCGAATGTGCGCGCCGCCGTCAGAAGCGGGGCAAGATGCCGGGACCGCGGAGCTTGGGGACCCGCAGCTCGACCTCGCGGACACGGTCGCTCAGGAGCACGTGGTTGGCGGCCTCGCGGCCCGTCGACACGGCCTTCTCCATGAGGGCCGACGGGTAGAGGGTGCCGACCCAGTCGCCCGCGAGCGCGAGGTTCTTCACGCCGGCCTCGAGCTTGGGGCTGTTGGGGCGCGGGCGCGCCTTGCCCTGACCGACCTCGTACGACGTGAAGTTCTCGTACGAGCCGAGCGCGAAGTCGAGCGCGTTGGCGCCCGCGAGGTCGGGCATGATCTCGAGCGCGACGGGGCGGATGCGACGCCAGATCTCGTCGGCGCCGAGGCCTTGGAGCTCGGGGGTGGCGTAGAGGTGGAGCTCGACCACCGAGCCGTTGGTGCGCTTGGCCCAGTCGCGCGACTCCTCTTCGAGCATGTGAAAGAGCGCGACGAGGTTGATGGGGCGGTACTGCGAGCTCTCGATGACGGCTTGGCTCGCGGGTCGCGGCGCCGTCGGCTTGTCGAACCACACGCGCAG
>JAGQJA010000670.1 GCA_020430845.1 Myxococcales bacterium | reverse complement strand
GCGCGATCGACGAGCTCGCGTACCAATCGTCGCGGCACACGCTGTGGAGCTGGCCTGGGCAGAGTCCATATCGCTATGCGGACCCGAGCGGTCGCTACGCGGTCCCCGGTCTAGCTCCGTTCCTGACCGCCCCGCTTGCACCCGGCGGCGCCGTGTCGTTCGAGGTTGGCATCGCGACTGCTTCGAGCGCGGGGACGTTCGGGGCCTTCGCACTCGCGGCCGGCGCGATCATCACCGCCGCGACGTACGATATCCTCACCCAGCTCGACCAGCTCGAGCACCCAACCGTGACCACGGACGGGGGCAGCAGCCCTGCCGGCTCTGGCCGGGGTTGCCCGAGCGCCGCGGGAGGTGGCAACATCAGTGGCGGCGGACCACCGGCGCCCCCCACGTCGAGTTCTGGTGGGGGCGGTGCTTCGGACGCAGGCTCTGATGGAGGGGACCCATTTGCGATTCTCCGCAGCCTGCCACGAGGCCGCCAATCGCATGTTCGTACGGTGGGCTCGGAGCAACAGCTCGAGGCCATCTTCGATCAGCTGGCGTCCGGGGGCACGCCGGTCCAGAACTATCCGGGCCGCGCGGTTCGGCTGTCGGACGGCACCTTCGTCGGAATCCGCCAGGGATCGGCGTCAGGTGGTCCAACGATCGACATCAACCGCGCAGGCATTCGAACGAAGATTCACATCGAGCCATGGCCACCGAACCCGTGAGCACCATCGTGGAAGAGATCCTCGTGCACGGCGCAGACGACTGGGTAGACATGCCTGAGGTCTACGCGATCGTGCGCGAGAAGCTCCCAGAAGCCGACGGCGCGACCCTTCGAGAGCAGGCGATCGCCGCCATATGTCATGTCGTGAGGCTCGGTCTCATGGAGGTGGGGACCGTCACGACGGCGGGCTTCGTGGGCAGCACAGAAACGGTGGCGTCGTTCGAGTCGCGCCTCCGTGCCGAGTGGAGTGTGAGCTCTCCGCCCTTCGTCCCGGGAGAGATCTGCTGGCTTCGTCTCACTGAGCGAGGAGCCCCCATAGCTGAGAAAGCACTCGAGCGACGGCGTAGCGAGTGAATTCGTGGCTTCCGGCGCGGTGCTTAGGCTACCCGCCGACCGCCGCCGCGATCCTCGCGACCGCCACCTCGATCGGCTCCTCGCTGCCAACCCTGACGACGCGCCACCCCGCGCGCGCGAGCCGCGCATCCCGCCTCGCGTCCGCGGCGACGCGCTCCGCATGATACCCGCCATCGACCTCGACCACGAGCCGCACCGAGGACGCCGCGAAGTCGACGATGCAGCCACCGACGACGACCTGCCGCCGAAACACGACGCCGAGCTGCCGGCCGCGCAGCGCGCGCCACAGGCGCTCCTCGCTCGCCGTCGGCGCGTGACGCATGCGAGCCGCGTGTGCACGAAGGACCTGAGCGCGATCGACCATGAGCACCTCCCGTCCCGGCGGGGCGCCGGGCGCAGCGACCCGAGCGCAGGCGGCGTGACGCGCGTCCACGCCTCGACGCGCGTGACGCGAGGAGCGCGGCGCGCCGCGTGCGCGT
>JAGQJA010000063.1 GCA_020430845.1 Myxococcales bacterium | reverse complement strand
GACGCAATCGCAATCGCAATCGCAAACGCAGACGCAGACGCAATCGCAGACGCAGTCGCAAACGCAGACGCAATCGCAGTGGCAATCGCAATCGCAATCGCAATCCCAACCACACCCGCTACGATGCGAGCGAATGCTCCCCCGCTGGCTCCCCGCCCTCGCGCCGTGCCTCTTGGCGTGCGGCGCCCCCGAGCCCCCGCGCCCGCCGCCGACCGCGTCGCCGGTGGCGGTCGCGATCCCCGAGCCCACCGCGTCGGCCTCGAGCGCCGCGCCGATCGCGGCGAGCGACGACGCGGGCGGCCCGACCGCGACGCCCGTCGCGAGCGAGGACGCGAGCGCGCCAGACGCAGCCTCCGCCACGACCTCCGCCACCGACGAAGCGGCGCCGAATCCGCCCACCGCCGCGGGATGCCCCGCGACTCTCGAGGGCGCGAAGGGTGGGCCGTGCGTGTTGAGCACGCGCTGCACCTACGGCGCGACGTTGTGTATCTGCGACGGCTACCACGGCGGGATCCCGCCCAGGCCGGGCGTCGACTACAGCCACTGGTCGTGCGGTCGGACCAAGAAGCGCAGCGACGGATGCCCGGACAACCTGCGCCACGGCCTCGCGTGCGCGACGGAGGGCAAGCGGTGTGTGGCGCAGGAGGGCGTGTTCTGCGGACCGACCTTCGAGTGCCACGCGAAGAAGTGGATCGCGAGCGTGAACACCTGCTCCACGCTCCCGCGCTCACCCCCGCGGCGTTGAGCGGCGTCGCGCGATCATCCGCCGACCTTCTTCAGCCGCGCGCCGTCGACGGTCATCGTCCACACGCCGTTGTCCTCGGTCGGCTCCTTGTCGATCTTGAACGTGGTCTTGATCCCCATCAGACTCACGTCGAACGCGTCGCGTCGGAACTCGCTGACCGACGCGCCGTTGAGGCTCTTGTTCACGCCGCCTGAGCTTCGTTCGTACTCGACGCGGCCGCCGGGCTCGATGCGCAGGCGCATTCCGTCGCCCTCCCACGTGCCGACGAACTTTGCCCGGTAGGCGTCCATCGCCGCCTTGTCTTTGGCGGCGTTGGCCTTGTTCGCAGCCTCGACCTGAGCCTCCAGGTCTTTGATCTCCTTGTCCGCCGCCTTGTTGAGCGCATCGAGCGCCTTGATGCGGTCGGACTCGGCCGACGGGAGCTTTGCGTAGGCCTCTTGGTACGCCGCTCTCTTGGCTTCGACCGTGGCCTTGAGCGGCGGCGTCGCCTTCTCGACGAGCTCGTTGTAGTCCTTGACGTTGTTGCGGTAGCCGGCCTCCTTCATGCTCAGCCCGTTGCAGGCGAGGAGCACGACGAGGAGGAGCAACGGAAGGAGAGGGCGTCGTAGCATGCCACGACGCTAACAGCCGCGCGTCTACCGCGTCGACCCTGCAGGCTCGCGCGCGCACCGCGTCGTCTCCACGCGCACGGCGCCGTCAACGCGCTGACGGGCGCGCGCGTGCGAGGCCGATCGCCAGGCGTTCGGTAGGATGCGGCGTCGGCACGCCAGTTGCTGTACACAGAGTCACCATGCGAAGGCTCCTCCTGCTCGCCGCGCTCACGCTCTCGGTCGCGAGCGCGGCCGCGTGCTCCTCGACCGACACGACGCCCGCGACGCCCGCTCCCGCCGACGCGGCGCCCCCGCCCGATCCGCCGCCGACACAAGACGCAGCGCCCGTCGATGCAGGGGATCCGGCGTGCACCGCAGAGGCGACGGCCATCCAGGCGGGGCTCGACGCCGAGGTCGCGCGCCAGAAGGTGCAACATGCAACCATTGGGATCGAGACCCCTCGCTGCGGCGTGCGCGTCTTCTTCGGTCGCGGTGCGGGCGCGACCGCCGCAGTGACCGAAGACTCACTCTGGCGGATCGGGAGCGTCACGAAGACATTCGTCTCGGCGGTGATCCTCAACCTCGCGGCCGACGGCAAGCTCGGCCTCGACGACGCGGTCGAGGGGTACGTACCGGGGTACCCCAACGCGCCCGCGATGACGGTGCGACAGCTGCTCGACCACACGAGCGGCGCCTACAACTACACCGAGACGACCGCGTTCGCCGACGCGCTGCGTGACGCGCCGCTCACGGTCCGCACGCCGGCCGACCTCCTCGCGTTCGCGAGCGCCCAGGCGCCCACGTTCGCTCCGGGCGCCGACTGGTCGTACTCCAACACCAACTACGTGATGCTCGGCTTGGTCGCCGAGAAGGCGGGTGGCAAGCCCATCGCCGAGCTGATTCGTTCGCTCGCGACGTCGAAGGTGGGCCTCACGCACACGTTCCTCGACGGCGCAGAGACGGTGACCGGCGATCTCGTACCGGGCACGCAGAGCGGCGTCGACGTCACGCGCGCGTTCCATCCCTCCGTCGCGTGGGCAGCCGGCGCGATCGTCTCGACGCCCAAAGAGCTGCTCGCGTGGATCCACGCGCTCTATGGGACCGACCGCGTGCTCTCGGCGGCGTCGAAGAAGGAGCTCTTCACCTTCGTGCCCAAGGGCGGCTACGGGCTCGGCGTCTCGCAGATCCCCGCGGGCGCCACGCTGGGCAACGGCGCAGGCGTAGGCCACGGCGGGTCGATCTTCGGCTACCAGACGCAGGCGTTCTGGTTCGAGCAGACCAAGACGGGGCTCGTGGCGATCGTCGCCGACACGGGCGGCAATCCCAACGCGCTCAGCCTCGTCGCCCTGAAGGCGATCGAGAAGAAGTGACGTCGCGCCTCACTCGGAGGCGTCGTCGTCGCCCGAGTCTTCGAGCGGGACCCACTCGGCGCGCGCGAGCGCGGTGCCTTCGCCGTAGACGGCGAGCGGCGCGACGCTCTGAAGCAACGACTTGACCTGCACCGGAAGGCCGTCGACCGGGATCGTCGCGCCCGCCTTCAGGCCGGCGAGCTGCAGGGCGCGCTCGATCAACGTGGGCGCGACCGACGGGTACTCGACGATGGGGCAGTCGTCGGGCAACCCCGCCTCGGTGCGGGCGGCTTCGAGCGCGTGGCGCAGCCCGCCCATACGATCGACGAGCTTGCGGTCCATCGCTTGCTGTCCGGTCCACACGCGTCCCTGCCCGACGGCGTCGACCTCTTCTTTGGTGAGCTTGCGCCCCTGCGACACGCGGTCGAGGAACACGCCGTAGAACTGCCCGACCTTGCGCTCGAGCTCCTTGCGCTCGTCGTCGGTGAAGCCGCGGAAGAGCGACTCTGCGTCGGCGCGCCCCGTTGTCTTGCGCACCTCGACGTTGACGCCGATCTTCTGCAAGAGCTCGCTCATGTCGGCCTTGCCGTAGAAGATGCCGATCGAGCCGGTGAGGGTCAGCGGCAGCGCGAAGATCTTCTTCGCGGGCGCAGAGATGTAGTAGCCGCCGCTCGCGGCGATCGAGCCCATCGACACGATGACGGGCTTCTTCTCGGCGAGCTGCTTGATCGCGCGCCACATGACGTCGGCGGCCATCGAGGAGCCGCCAGGGCTCTCGACGCGCACGACCACCGCGCTCACGTCAGAGTCGTCTTTGATCTGCTTGACGGTGTCGGCGATGGTGTACGAGCCGACGAGCTTGGTGCCGATGAGCGGGATGGTGCGCGAGCGGCCGTCGATGATGTCGCCGTCGACGTACAGCAGCGCGATGCGTTTGCGCGGCCCGAAGTACTTGGGCGCGTCGCGCTCGGGCACGTACTTCTTGTACGAGACCTTGCGGCCCACCACGTCTTGCGTGACGCGCTCGAGCTCGTCGTCGAACGCGTAGCCGTCGACGAGCTTGGCGTCTCGCGCCTCGCTGGCGATGAACGGCCCCTTGGCCGACACCTCGCGGACGCGATCTTCTTTGATGTTGCGGTAGAGCCACAGATTGCGGACGAAGACGGCCTCGTTCTGCTTGAGGAGGTCTTCTTGGTCGGCGCGCGCGGTGTCGCTCGCGTGCTCGTTCATGAACTGCTCGGGCGCCGACTTGTGCGCGCCGATGCGGACGAACTCGGCCTTGACGCCGATCTTCTTGAGCAGCCCCGCGAGGTAGATGTGCGTCGACTTGAGGCCCGAGTAGCGCACGCCGCCCGCCGGGTTGATGACGATGCGGTTGGCGCTCGCGCAGGCGTACAGGGCCTTGGCGCCAGCATCCTCGAAGCTGCACACGACGCGCTTGCCGCGCGCCTTGAGCACGCGGAAGGCGTCGGCGAGCTCTTCGGCGTGGGCGAACGAGGTGGCCGGCTCGGCGCGGAGCACCATCGTGACCGCGGCGATCTCTTTGTCCTCGGCGAGGCGCCAGAGCTGGCGGAGCAGGCGCACGTGATTGCGCGAGCCGGGCGTGCTCTCCATACGGATGTAGACGGCGCGCTCGACCCGCGGCACGCCGGGCGACAAGACGCCGGAGATCGACGCGGTGACGTACTGGCCCACGGCCTGGCGCGAGCCGAGCCCGTTGCCGAAGAGCGCGCCGCCGCCACCCGAGAGCCCGTTGAAGTAGATCTCCAGGCCGGCCGTGCCGATGACGCCGCGCGTCCGGTCGTTGCCGATGTTCTGCATCTCGACGTCGCCGCGCGCGCGACCGACGCCGGGGATGTCGACGCCCAGGGTGGCGCGCGGGCGCACCTGGTCGACGCCGTCGAAGTACTTGCCCTCGACGCCGAGCTCCACGGCGCGCGTGCCGAGCGGCCGGAACGCCATGGCGGCGACGTAGCTGCGGTCGAGCACCGGGAAGCCCCGCGGCGGCAGGGTCTGCGTGCTCGGGCCGTTGAAGTCGTGCGCGACGAGCGCGAAGCCGAAGCGCGAGCTCGGACGGTACGACACGCCCGCCGAGATGCCGAAGAGCCCGTCGGTGTACGTGTTGCCCGAGTACGACCACTGCGCGGTCGCGCCGAGGCTGAGTCGCTCGCTGAGCCGATAGCCGAGGCCCCACGTGAGCCACACGAAGTCGCGCCCGTTGTACGGAAAGCCCGCGCCGTCCGGACCGCCGGGGGGCGTGACGTAGTCGACGCGCAGGCCGCTCGCGAGCCCCCACAGGAGCGGAGTCGCCGCCGAGAACGCGTGACCGCAGCTCACCCGCTGCGTCTCGGGGCAGCGCATGCCGGTGTAGCGCAGCTCGGACGCCGACGACGTGGCCAGGTTGGCCGGGTTGAGCACGAGCGCCTCGACGCCGTCCTCGGACGCGACGCTGCGCCCCGGCGACGAGATGCGCTCTGCGCGCGTGGGAAAGGGCTCGGCCGCGGCGTGGGACGCGAACATCGACAGGCCCGCGGCGGCGCCACAGAACCCAAGCTTTCGCGCGCGATCTGCCCGGGCGCTCGCGCGCGCCCGCTTCTTCGTCGAGGCCACCGGTCCTCCTCCCTCGCGCTTCATGCGAGGTTCGCCAAGTCGCGAAGCGCTTCGGCTTCGGCTTCGAACATCTTCTTGACCTCGCTCAAGATGAGCTTCTCGGCCACTTGACGCACGAGCGGCACGCGCAGCTCGAGCTTGCCCGCGACGAGCCGCTTGGTGCGCCCGCTGTCGAGGGAGGTGAGCGTGTAGCTGCCGCTCGCCGAGAAGTACTTGCGCCACTCGGGCTTCACGTGCGGCTCGATGGTCCACTCCGACGTGTGCCGCGGGATGTCGTAGCTGGAGCGCTCGTCCCACGCGAGCATCTCGCGGGTGACGTACGCGCGCGCAAACGAAGGGATGGGCACGTTCGCGCGGTAGACCCACACACGGTCGAGCTTGCCGTCGACCAACGAGTGCTCTCGCTCGTCGAGCGCCTCGATGTTGGGGAGGCGCTTGCGGAGCGTGTGCACGAGCGTGGGCGAGATCACCGCGAGCTCGAGCGCGTCGAGCGGGATATCGAACTCGTGCTCGATCGCGAAGTCCACGGGCTCCGGAGGCTACACCATGCCGCGAGCGCGTGCGACCATCTGGATGGCCTCGCGACGGGCCGCGAGCTCGTCGAAATCCTTCACGGGCAGAAAGCGGCTCTCCTCCCCCTCTCGCGGCACCTCGACGTACCCGCTGTCGAGATGGGCGGTCAGCTCCTGGAGGAGGCGCTCGAACTGCAGGGCGGGCGCGCCGTCGACCTTCTTCTCGACCTCGAAGAACGTCCACGTGAGCGGCGCGTCACGCAGCGCGCGGGCGTCGCAGAGGAACGTGTTGGTGTTGAAGACCTGCACCGTCGAGGCGTCGAACCCCTCGGGCAGCCGGAACTCTTCGAGCACCTGCAGGCGCCCCTCTGCGTGCACCGGGATGCCGCCGCGATCGCCCGGCACCTTGCGGCACACCTCGACCATCACCTGCTCGCCGCTCTCGATGAAGTGCCCGAGCAGCGCGGTGTCCATCGTGGCGCCGAGGTTGTCGACGTTGGTGATCCACACGTACTTTCCGCCGCCCGCGATGAAGCCGTCGAGCAGCTTGGAGCGGCGGAGCGCGTCGACGAGATCGCCGTGACCCGTCGCGTGTGTGCTGGGCTGCCCTTGGGCGTCGCGAAAGAGGTTCCCCTCGAGGTCGAGGCGCAGCGAGAGCTGCTGAACGAACGTGGCGACGTGCGCGGGGGCCTTGCGCGCGGCGAGTCCTTCTTTGATCGCGGCGTCGGTCGCGTCGCTCGTCATGAGCCACAGCGGGACGGGCTTGCCGGCGCGCTCGCTCGCGGTCTTGTTCTCGCCGAGACGCAGGTCGAGGAACGTCTTGCCGTCGAACACCTCGGCGAGCGCCTTCACCACGCCGCCCATGCGCGTCGCCATCCCGCCCGCCATGGTGCAGAAGGCGAGCTCCCCGCGCGAGAGCGCGGCCTGCCCGATCTCCGCGAGGCGCGCGCGCGCTTCGGAGCCGGGCGGCGGGAGCTTCGTGAGCTCGTCCGGTGAGGGCCCGCGCACCTCACCGCGCACGACGTTGCGATCCCGACGGCGCACGCTCGGCTCGAGCAGCGCTCCGTCGGGGCCGCGCAGCGAGGCGGCGTTGGCGCGAAGGCGCTCGGCCGAGAAGCCCACGGCGTCGAGCCGCGCGCGCAGGGTTGCGTCGAGAGAGACAAGGTCACGGTCCAGATCCGACATGGCCGGAATCATCCCGCATTTCGTGCGCGTGCTGAGGCAAAAAGTCCTTTCGTTTGGCGACTTTGTCGCACCTCGGCGCCTTGGGCGATTGCGGGGAAGGTGGTACGCTCTCAGGGCGTAATCGCAAGCGCACGCGCACGGGAACGCATCGGCCCGGGCGTTGTCTGCGGGATGGGGGCCAGGATGATCGAGCACCTTCACAGTGGGACCACGCGCGTCGTCGCGGCGCTCGCCGTGGCGTGCCTCACGCTCGTGGTCTCGGGCTGCGTGATCAACGAGCCCGACGCGCCGCCGCGTGGCGTCGTCGTCAGCGGCCCTCCGCCCGCTCCGCTCGCCGACGCGCCACCCGCGCGGCCCGCGGCAGACGCGGTGTGGGTCGGCGGGTACTGGCACTGGACCGGCATGCAGTACGTGTGGATCCCCGGGCACTGGGATCGACCGCCCCCCGGACGCCAATGGCACAAGCCCACCTACTCCCTCCAAGAGGGGCGCTATATCTACGAGTCCGGTGGCTGGAAGTAGACCCCTCCGTCATCTGCTGCTCGTCCCCGCCTTCTTCGTGATGGCCGCGGCCACGCCCGCGGTCGCGCAGCGCACCGGCTCGGGCCCCGTGCTGCACGAGCTCATCCCGCCCGACCCGCGCGAGGACGTCGCGCTCTCGCTCTCGCTCGCCGGCGACATCCCGGCAGGCATCGAGGGCCCGCGCGGCATGATCCCGGCCCCGGATCCCGCCAGGCCGCTGCCGCAGGGCGGCGCGCCCTACCAGCCGGGCCCGCGCACCGACGGCACGCCCGAGGGCTCGTTCAAGCCCGACCGCGACACGCACCGTCCGGACATGTTGCCGTACGACGACCCGTTCTCGCCGTCGACGGCGCCGTTCAAGCGGCTCAGCGCGTTCGACAAGGTAGATGCGTCTTACACTCTTTTGGTGCACGACTCGCGGCTCGTCGAGCTGCCGCTGACCGACACCGCCGCCGCCGACGGCTCCGAGGACGTGTTCTACGGCGACATGGTCGTGTCGCTCGCGGCCGGCCAGAAGGTGCGCATCCCGTCCGTAGGGCCCGGCACGCGCATCCTCCGCGCGCGCGCCGGCGTGGGCGCCGAGGACATCCCCATCCGCATCTTCCGCGACGGCGCCGAGAACTGGTTCGTCGAGGGCGCACAGTCCACGCGCGCGCGCCTCGTCATGCAGCTCTCCATCCCGCGCACCGCGTTCGGCGGAGACTTCGGCAACCCGCGCTGGGGTCAGCTGCCGCCGGTGCTCCCGCTGCCTGCTTCCGTCGACCGCACCGCGGCCCAGGTGGCGGCCCACATCGGCGCGTCGAGGGCGCAGCGTCCGCGTGAGGTGCTCGACAAGCTCGTGCAGTACTTCCGCAGCTTCACGGACTCCGACGAGCCGCCCGCGGCCACGCGCGACATCTACCTCGACCTCGCGCTCTCGCAGAAGGGAGTGTGTCGCCACCGTTCGTTCGCGTTCATGGTCACCGCGCTGCACCTCCAGCTGCCCACGCGCGTGGTCGTCAACGAGGCGCACGCGTGGGTCGAGGTGCACGACGGCTCCAGCTGGCGACGCATCGACCTGGGCGGCGCAGGCTCGACGATGACCGATCCGCAGTCGGCCAACGTGCCCCACGAGCCCCCGGCAGACAGCTTTCCGTGGCCCGAGGGCGCGCGACGCGGACAAGAGATGGCCGACCGCGCGCGGCAGAACGCGCCGCCGAGCGCACCGCAGTCGCCGGGCGGCACCGATCCCAACGGGGGCGGCGGGCTCACGAGCCCGGGGGGTCCCTTCGGCGCGTCGAGCGTGGGCGCTCCGGTAGGCAGCTTCGACCCGAACGGTCAGGGCCCCGCCAACGCTGTCCCCGCGCCGCTCGACAAAGCCGACGAGCGCGCGCCCGCCAACGTGCAGGCCCAGCTCGGCAGCGGAGAGGCGCGGCGCGGCGCGGCCATCCACCTCAAAGGAGACGTCGCCGCCGACGGCGCCCCCTGCCCGCACGTGAGCGTCGAGGTCGTGCTCAAGAGCCTCAAGCACGGCAGCTTGGTGCTGGGCTCGCTCGCCACAGACGACCGCGGGCACTATGACGGAGACATCGTGTTGCCGTCCAACCTGCCGCTCGGAGACTGGGACGTCGACGTGCGCACCTGGGGCGACGCGCGATGCGGCCCCGGAGTGTCCCCCAAGTGAGCGTCTTCATTCCGTTTTTGTACGAGCTGCGCGCCCGCAAGGTGAAGGTCGGCGCGCAAGAGGCCGTGGCGCTCGCGCAAGCGCTCTCGATGGGGCTGCACGACAGCTCGCTCGACGGCTTCTACCACGTGGCCCGCGCGCTCTGCGTGCACCGCGAGGCCGACCTCGACGCGTTCGACGAGGCGTTCCTCTCGCACTTCAAGGGCGTGACCGGCTCCTCGATCGAGCTCATCGACGAGCTCGAGCAGTGGCTGCAGGATCCCATCGCCAAGCGCGAGCTGAGCGAAGAAGAGCTCGCGGCGCTGCAGGCGATCGACATCGAAGAGCTGCGCCGCCTGTTCGAAGAGCGGCTCAAAGAACAGAAGGGCCGGCACGACGGCGGCAACCGATGGATCGGCACCGGCGGCTCGAGCCCCTTCGGCAGCGGCGGCACACACCCGAGCGGCATCCGCGTGGGCCCGAACGGCGGCGGACGCAGCGCGCTGGGCATCGCCGACGCGCGACGGTACCGCCCGTACCGCTCCGACCTCTTGCTCGACGTGCGACAGATCGAGGTCGCCCTCCGAAAGCTGCGCGCGTTCCAGCGCGAGGGCCAGCACGACGAGCTCGACATCGACGAGACCATCGCCAAGACCGCGAAGAACGCCGGGGAGCTCGAGATCGTCACGCGCCCGCCGCGGCGGTCCAACGTGCGTGTGTTGCTGCTCATGGACGTGGGCGGCTCGATGGACCCGCACGCGCACCTCGTCTCGCGCCTCTTCTCGGCGGCCAAGCGCGCGTCGAACATCCGCTCGCTGCGCACGTACTACTTCCACAACTGCATCTACGGACGCCTGTACGAGACCGAGAAGTTCACCGATCCGGTGCGCGTCGACGACGTGCTGCACGAGCTCGGCTCCGAGTGGAAGCTCGTGATGGTGGGCGACGCCGCGATGCACCCGGCCGAGCTCTTGGGCGGCGGCGACTGGGACTACTGGTCGGGCCCGCACGCGCGCGGCGAGGCGATGCGCGGCGTGCAGTGGCTCGGCAAGATCGCCGATCACTTTCGCCGCTCGGTGTGGCTCAACCCCGACCCGCCCAACTACTGGCGCGGCGGGACGGCCGAGCAGATCGCGGCGGTGTACCCCATGTTCCACCTGACGCTCGACGGGCTCGGCGAGGCGGTCACGCACCTCTCCAAGGGCCCGACGCGACGCAATCGCTGACCGCGATCGGGGTCAGCGCGGCGCGGCGCCTTTGGACGCGCGAGGGTCGCGGGGTCGCTGAGGGCTCCCACCCTCGGGCACAAAAAACGACTTGCACCCACATCTCGAGCTGCTAGACAGCCCACTGCGTCGCGGGGAGACCCGCGCGAAAGGTGTCCTGGTCCGGGCGACAGCGCCCGCCTCGGGAGGCCCCATCGGACGCGCCGCCTTGCGGCAAAGCCGGTGCTCTAGCTGAAAGGAATTGCAGAGAAATCGAGAAATACCATGACCCTCAACATTCGCGCTCTCGCGCTCGTCGCCGTCGCCGCACTGTCCCTCTCCGCCACCGCCTGCACCGCACCGGTGGACACTTCGGACGAGGTCGAAGCTGAGGAGACCGCGCAGCTGCTCTCGAAGAGCGCCTACTTCGAGACCTTCGAAGGGATGGACGGGCAGTACTACTTCCATCTGATGGCCGCCAACGGCGCCAACGTGCTCCGGTCCGAGGGGTACGTCAGCCGCTCGAACGCCGAGCGTGGAGCGCAAGCGCTCATGGGCATCGCCCGCGACAAGCGCAACTTCGAGGTGCTCGAGGCGAAGAACGGCGAGTTCTACTTCAACGTCGTCTCCCCCAACGGCGAGATCGTCGGCACGAGCGAGCTCTACGCGAGCAAGTCCAACGCCGACCGCGGCGCGCGCACCGTGCGCAGCCTCGTCCGCCTCATCGCCATCGGCGCCGAGGCCAAGGCCGCGCCGCAGCGCGAGACGTTCGAGATCTTCAAGGGCGAGGATCGCAAGACGTACTTCCGCCTCCGCGCGGGCAACGGCGAGATCATGCTCGCGTCGCAGGGCTACACCGCCAAGTCGAGCGCCTGGAAGGGCATCGACAGCGTGATGGAGAACGGCTCCACCGAGGGCCGCTTCCAGACGTTCGAGGCGTACGACGGCGGCTGGGGCGTGCGCCTCGTCGCCAAGAACGGCGAGATCATCGCCCGCGGCGAGACGTACTCGACCAAGTCGAACGCGACCCGCGCCGTGCGCCGCCTCACCGAGATCCTCGGCGGCGAGCTCACCGTCACCGAGCTCTGAGCGCAGGCTCGGCCCGCCGAGCTCCTCGCAGACACAAAAAACACCGAGCCCCCGAGGCCATTGCCGGCCCGGGGGCTCGTTGCCTTTGTGGTCACACGCCGGCGCTCACACGGAGGCCGGCGCGCCCGCGCGCATCAGGGGAACTGGTTCGCGTTCGAGGTGCGGATGAAGTTGTTGTACTTGTCGACGACGTCGTGCGGACGGCCGGCCGGGCACGGGCCCATGAGGTCGGGATCGATCTTGCCGGACGGCGCCTTGGCCTTCTCGGGCGCGCCGTTGAGGCACGCGAGGTACGCCTTGGCCTTGATGCGGAACTGCGTCGCCGCGCCGAGGAAGCTGTCGTAGTGCGCCGCGGCGACCGGCCAGTTGGGGTTGCCCTGCGCGTCGAGCTCGGCGCGGTTGCCGCTGCCGTAGGCCTCGAGCGCGTCGAGCGCGGTCTCGAACTCGGTGAAGTTCGTCGAGAGCAGCGCCACGTCGATGTCGTCGTCGTCGCCGATCGGGTCGGCCGACTCGATGACCTCGCGCGCGTAGATGAGCGTCGACTTGCGCCAGTAGCGGAACTTCTTGCCGTCGAAGCGATCGATGCGCTCGAGCGCGCGCTTGGCGAGCGGCTTGGTGTGCTTGTCGAGCTCGGTGTGCAGCGCGCTGTCGGCCTTGCCGAAGCGCTCGAACGCGCTCATGAGCTGCGGGTGCATGATCTTGCCGCGCGCCCACTTGTCGGCGAGGAACTCCTTGCTCTCGTAGTAGCGATCGGCCGTGTTCATGAGGCTGTCGATCGCGGCCGAGGCGTTGGCGTACTCCTGCGCCGCGCCCTCGAGCGCCTTGTCGTCGGGCTCGATGGCCGCCGCTCGGGTGATGCCGGCGCGGCACTGCGCCACGGCTCCCGGCCGGAGACGGTAGAGGTCCGCGAACCGCTCGCGGCCGGTGGGGCCGGCCTTGGGGATGTACTGGAGGTAGCGGCGGCGTGACGAGTGGACGTTCGACGAGAGCGCGTTGAGGCACTTGATGTACTCGTCGAGCTTCTTGGAGAGCTGCTCGTCGGCCTCGTCCACGGCGTCCTGGGCGGCCGTCGTCGTGGCCGCGCCAGCATCGGCGCCCTTGCGCTTGAAGAGCTTCTTGCAGCCCGAGGTGCCGAGCACCGCGACCACGATCGCGAGAGGGACGGCCATGCGGCCGAGGGCCCCCTTGAGAGACTTTTCCATCACACGTCCTCCTGCGCTCCCGACCAGCCGGAGCGGGGCGAGGATAAACGAAAAGCGTGCGGTGTGAAACGCCACGGCGTGGTAAATCACGGGATATGCGCGGGTCCCGCCGAACGCCCTTTTTCCGTGCACGCCACCTCGTCGCGGCCGGCGCCGTCGCGCTGGGGATCGCGGCCGGACCGAGCGACGCCGAGGCGACGATCGTCGAGCGCGTCGTGGCCATCGTGGGCGAGCGTCCCATCCTGCTGAGCGAGCTGCGCCTGCGGGCGCGCCCCTTCCGACACCGCATCGCGGCCGAGACGCAGGACCCGACGCAGCAGGCCGGTCTCGAGAGCAAGATGTACAAGGAGCTCTTGAACCGCATGATCGACGAGCGGCTCGAGGAGCAAGCGGCCGACAAGGCCCACGTCGTCGTCACGCCCGAGGAGGTCGACAACGGCATCCGCAACATCTCGGCGCAGGCGCGGCTCACGCCCAAGCAGCTCGTGGCCGAGGCCAAGCGCCAGGGCCTCACGGAGCAGGACTACCGCGACGAGATCCGCCGCCAGGTGCTCGAGGGCAAGCTCACGCAGCTGCGCGTGCGCGGCCGCGTCAACGTGACCGACCAGGACGGCCGCGCGGCCTACAACCACCTCGTCAAAGAGATGGAGGAGCAGTCGCCGGTCGACGTGCGCATCCTCGCGCTGCGCATCCCGCAGGGCTCCACGCCCGAAACGGTGGCGGCCCGCAAGGCGCTCGCGGCCGACATCGTGCGGCGCGGGCGCGGCGGCGAAGACTTCTGCAAGCTCGTCGAGCTGTACACCGACGATGGCGGCACGCGCACATCGTGCGGCTCGCGCGGCCCCCAGCCGCTCGCGCAGTTCTTTCCGCAGCTCCAAGAGGTCATCAAGGGCCTGTCCGAGGGCCAGATCGCCGAGCCGGTGCCCTTCCAGGGCGAGGCCATCCTCATCTTGCAGCTCGCGAGCGCGCCCAAGCCGCCGCCGTACGAGCAGGTGAAAGAGCAGATGATGGAGCGCGCCGCGATCGAGGCGACCGAGCGCCAGAAGCAGAACTGGCTCAAGGAGCTGCGCCGCGGCGTGCACATCGAGACGCGACTCTGACGCGACTCTGAGCCGTGCGCCTGCGGTGCGAGCCGCCGAGCCTCGAGCCGCGTGCCCGACGCGAGCCGCAGAGGCGCGCGTGCCCGACGCGAGCGCACAAAACGACAACGCACGCGCACCGTCTCCGGTGGCGTGCGTCGGTTCGCGTCGCGCGAGGTGCGCGACCGGTGCGATCAGCGCTTGCTGTACTGGAAGCGCTTGCGGGCGCCCGGCTGACCGTACTTCTTGCGCTCCTTCTTGCGCGCGTCGCGGGTGAGGAAGCCCGCGCGCTTGAGCGGCGAGCGGTTCTCACCGTTGATCTCGCAGAGGGCGCGCGAGATGCCGTGGCGCATGGCCTCGGCCTGGGCCGACTTGCCGCCGCCGATCACGGTGGCCCACACGTCGAACTCCTCGGCGACCTCGATGAGCTCGAGCCCTTGGCGCATGACCATGAGCGACGTCGGGCGCTCGAAGTACTCGTCGGCCTGGCGGCCGTTGACCGTGATCTGCCCGGTGCCGGGCGAGACCCAGACGCGGGCGATCGCCGTCTTGCGCTTGCCGGTCGCGTAGGTGCGGGGGTTCGAAGAGGTGGTGGTCATCTGGATGCTTTCCCGGGACTTAGAGCGCGAGCGGCTCGGGCTTCTGGGCCGCGTGGGGGTGATCGGGCGTCGCGTAGACCTTGAGCTTGGTGATCATCTCGCGGCCGAGGACGCACTTGGGGAGCATGCCCTTGACGGCCTTCTCGATGGCGAAGGTGGGCTTGGTCTCCATGAGCTTGCGGTACGAGACCGCCTTGTAACCGCCGGGGATGCCCGAGTGGCGGTGATAGAACTTGTTGTCGAGCTTGGTGCCGGTGAGGCGCACCTTGTCGGCGTTGACGACGACGACGAAGTCGCCCGTGTCGACGTGGGGCGTGTACGTGGGCTTGTGCTTGCCACGCAGCACCGACGCGACCTGGCTGGCGACGCGGCCGAGGGGCTTGTCCGTGGCGTCGACCACGAACCAGCGACGGGACTCATGCGCCGACGCCGGGGTGGCGTTGTACGAGCGGTTGGGGTTCCTGTTCGGCGCGGTCGACATCGGACTGTCCTCTTCTTCGTGCTCGATTCGGCGTCCGGCGCGACGAAATACGCGAAGGACCCGAAGGGGGCGGCAACCTACGTTGTGGGCCCGATCATGTCAAGCGAGACGGGGGATGAAAAATGGCGCCCGGGCGCCGCCGCGAGCTCCACGTATCTACCATGGCTCTGGCATGGGCTCTGGCGTGGGGCTCTGGCGTGGGATTGGGCACGCGTCTGCCATGGGGCACTACTAGAGGAGGGGCTGAGAGGGCGTTCAGGTCCGACGCATCTGGCCCCTACTCCGACACCGTGACGTAGCGGTACTCCTCGTCGGCGTCGTTCTGCTCGCCGTCGATGATCTCGGGCCCCACCTCGCCGAGCGCGGCGATGGCGTCGTCGGAGAGGAAGTTGCGAGAAACATTGAGTGATTTCAGATGTTTCCACGCGGGCGCGGCGGCGACGAGGGCCCCAGCCCCCGCGTCGTCGAGCGTGCCCATCGAGAGGTCGAGCGACTCGAGCTGCGCGAGCACCTTTGCGCCTCCGAGCACCGACGCGATCTCGTTCGCCAGCTCGGTGTTCATGAGGCCGAGGTGGCGAACGTGCGGGATCGCCGAGCCATCGAGCAGCCGGCGCAGGTCTTCGAGGGTGGCCTCGCTGCCGTAGTCGGACGACCCGAACCAGACGTCGAGGCGCTCCAGCTTGCCCCACGTCGGCCGCGTGACGGCGGCGAGCGCCGCGCGAGACAGGCCGCACGTCTCGATGCGGAGGCTGCGAAGCTCGGGCAGCTCGAGCGCCTCGCCGAGCGCGATCTCGTAGCCCCAGATGTGCAGCTCCTCGAGCCGCGGGAACGCGCGGCTGATGACCGACAGGTCTCCGACCGAGTGGTGCGCGTTGTCGACGTCTTCCATCTCGCCGCCGTCGCCGAAGACGAGCTTGCGCAGTTGGGGCGCGAACGCACGCCCCGCGGCTTCGTCGAGGAGCGCGGGCACGTCCTCGGCCTGATCTTCCCAGCGGAGGATGCCCACGCGCAGCTCGTCTAGGCACGCGGCAGCCGGATGATCGAAGAGCCGCGACGCGACCGCGCGCGTGTCGAAGCTCGAATCCATCCAGTCCATGTCGTTCATGAAGCGGAGCATCTCCCACGTGCCGAGCCGCCATCGCACGCTCGCGACCTCGGGGCTCACGCCGGCGAGAAAGCCGCCGTTCGCGGTGAGGATCTCTTGTTCGCGCGCGTGCAGCCTCTTGTGCTGCACCATCGCGAGCTCCCCGCGCGGATCGCCGTTCGCGGTGAGCCAGTCGGCGTACACGAGGTAGGCGGCCTCGTCGGACCGGTTGGCGCGGATCTGCGCCTCGAGCTCGGGGTTGGACACACACGGCGAGGGGGGCGCGGTCGGAGTGAAGAAGATGTTCGGGTTCGCCATCGCGCCGAGAGACTAGCGCAGGCGCCGACGCAAACGCAGCCGCAGCCGCACACGCAAACGCAAACGCAAACGCGAGGATCGTCTGGTGGCCGAAACTCGAAAGCCGTTGTCCGCCCCGCGAAAGCGCGCGTTCTGCCGGCGCCTACATTGTCCTTCGACGCCGGGCGCTCCCGCCCTGCGCTCTTCGAAAGGTCTCGTCCCCGTGCTTCGCCGCCCTCTCCTCCTCGTGCTCCCCTTGGCTCTGCTCGCCTGCACCGTCGCGCCCTCGTCCGAAGACGACGCCGCGCTCTCGACGTCGGGCCTCGGCACGGCGCCGGAGATCCCCGAGCTCCCCACCTACGGCCACGCGCCTTGGGGAGGACCGGACGCGGCGCGCTGGCGTCCCGAGGCGATCGTGGCGAACGCGGCGAGCCACGCGATGAACGAAGCGTGGAAGCGGCCGGGCGTCGCCGACGTCGTCGTCGCGATCCCGCTCCAGCTCCTCTCGAGTGGCTTTCGCGAGTACGGCGACGGACAGGCCAACTCCCGCGCCGAGCTCGGGCACTGGCGCGGACAGAGCCGCCCGCCCGTGGTCGCGACGGCGATTCACTTTGCGAACGCGCCCACCAAGCTGACGCTCCGCTTCGACCGCGCGCTGCCCTACGCGGGCGACGCGTTCGAGCTCCGCTACGCCGCGACGACGCTCCCGCTCACCGCGACGCGCGACGGCCGCGGCGACGCCGTCGTCGAGATCGCCCTGCCCGCCGGCCTGGCGTTCGACGATCTGCTCTCGGACCAGGCGGCGCTCGTGCGGCCCGCGGGGTGGGGAGACTGGTTCCCGCTCCACTTTCGTATGCCGGTGAAGAAGATCGCCGACCTCCGGGCGTCGCGCCTCAGGTTTGCCGACGGCGCCAGCATCCTCGACCGCGCGCGCGTCAGCAGCGTGGGACGCGCCGACGGCCTGACGACGCGAGAGCGCTTGCAGGCGCACACGTTCACCGCGCCCTACAACGGCGCGACGGGCCGCGTGACGCCGTACGAGCCGGCCTCGATACATGCAACCTACCCGTTTTTTGGGACGAGCATCGTCACGGGCGTGGGGCGAGGCTACACGTGGGTCGCCGACGAGCGGCCGCAGGGCTTCAAGATGATGTACACGTGCTTCGAGCGGCGACGGGCCGACCTCGAGGCGAGCGCGCCCGACGGCGGCGTGGTCAGCGGCGGCGGGTGGCACCAGATCAACGACGCGGCCGAGACCATCCTCAACGATCTCGAGGCCGCGCCCGCGATGGTCGCGTCCGGCAAGAACAACGTGTGGCTCTCGTCGCAGCTGCCCGGCGGAGACTTCGCGTACGGCCTCACCGACGTCGCGACCTTTCGCTGGCTGCGCCCCGGCGAGGCGTTCATCACGACCAAGGGAGGCTCGACGTACGACGGCGCCGGGCGCTGGTACGACACGGCGAACTATCACTGGTTCTTCTTCCAGGGCGACAAGGACGTGTGCACCGAGGAGATCGTGAGCCCCGACGGACAGGTGCCCGTGGGCTACGATCTCTGAGCCCGACGCTCAGGCGCCGTCGACGGCGGCAACTCCGGTAACATCTCGAGCGTGCAAGGACACGGATACGGATACGGATACGGGCCTCCCGGGGCGCCCGCGCCTCCTGCCGCCGCTCCCGCGCCCGGCATCGCGGTGTGCCCCGGCTGCGGCGTGATCGCGCCGACGTCGAGGACGTCGTGCAACGTCTGCAACGCTCCGTTTGGTCCGCAGCCGCTCGTGAGCAGCAACCGCGTCGGCACCAGCGTTCTCGTCTGCATCCACGCGGCCGACTTCGCGTGCAAGGCGTGCGGGATCCGGTCGCCGCTCGCGAGCATCGACTGCGAGGGCCACGCGGAGTGTATGGGGTGCGGCCTGCGCCAGGCGTTCGACGCGGTGCAGTGGACCGAGGGGCTCCAGTTCGCGCACGGCGTCGGAGACTTGTCGGGCCCACACCTCGACGCCGTGGCTGCGCGCAGCCGTCACGCGAAGATCGGCACCGAGTTCACGACGTCGACCAAGACCCAGAACACCATGATCATGGACGGCGCGGGGACGCGTACACACTCGCTCCGCACGTCGGTGAGCCCGGGGCACCCGGTGTGCAAGGCGTGTCACGTACCGCTCGACGTATGGCGCGAGGGCGCCGCGACGCACACGCGCTGCCCGCGCTGCAACGAGACCGCCGTGTACGCGCTGCCCGCGCAGGCCGGACGCGTGTACGCGCCGCTCGTCGGCGTCCTCGCGAACGAGCAGCGCACCGACCGGCCCGTCGCGAAGCTCGGGCGCACCGCGGCGGGCGTCGAGTCGATCGTGTGCCCGCAGTGCGGCGCGGGCATCTCCGCCGGCGGGGGCAGCGAGCTCGTGCGATGCACCTACTGCAACCTCGCCGTGCGCGTCCCGGGCACGCTCGCGCGCCAACAGCAGCGCGGCTCGGTTCCGAAGATGGACCCGTTCTGGGTGCTGCTCGACGGCCCGTCGCCCGGCCGGCAACGGCTGACGCGGGGCAAGAGCGAAGACCCCGACGACGACGACGACGACGATGACGACGATGACGACGGACCCGGCCCGGCGTGGCCCAGCCCGCCGCAGCCCCCCCATCCTGCGTGGGGCATGCACCCTGGCGGCGCGTACGGCGGACCGCAGCACGCGACGCGTTCGAGCGGCGCGAAGTGGATCATCGTCCTCGTCGCGATCGCCGTCGTGGTCGTCACGGCCGCCGCGATCGGCGTCGGCGTGTGGCTCAACCTCGAAGAGGAGCCGCCGGGCGCGACCTCGCCGCCTTAGGCCGCGCGATCGAAGCACGCGACATGGCACGCCCGGTCGACATCGCAGCCGTGGACCACGCCGGCTTCGGCCTGGCCGAGGACCTCGGGCCGTTCCACGCCGCCCCGCACAGCCACCCGCGCCACCAGCTGCTCTACGCGCGCGCGGGCACCATGGCGCTGGTCGCCGAGCGCCGGCGTTGGCTCTTGCCGCCGCAACGGGCCGCGTGGATCCCGGCGGGCGTGGTGCACGAGGTGCGAAGCGACGCCGGGGTCGAGCTGCGCACCGCGTACCTCTCCCCGACGCTCTGCCCCGAGGCGCCCGCGACGTGCGCGGTCTTTCCGACGACGCCGCTCGCGCGAGAGATGCTCGTGTACGCGACGGAGCTGCCGGCCGGCTCACGGCATGCCTCGCGCGAGCGCGTGCGCGATCCGTTCTTTGCGGCGCTCGGGGCGATGGTCTCCGAGTGGGTGCGCGCAGACGACGCGTACTGCTTGCCGCTCGCGCGGTCCGACGAGCTGCGGCGCGCGGTGGCGCACATCGAGACGAACGTCGCCGAGGCCACGGCGAGCTCGACCGCGGCCGCCGCGCACGTCTCACAGCGAACGCTGAGTCGCCGCTTCGAGGAGGAGATGGGCCTGTCGTTCCGCGACTACCTGCAGCTCTCACGGATGTTGCGCGCGCTCGAGCTGCTCGCGGCGCCGAGATCGACCGTCAGCCAGGTCGCCATCGCCGTCGGCTTCCAGAGCCCCGGGGCGTTCGCGACCGCGTTTCGCGCGCATTTCGGCGTTCCTCCAAGCGAGTACCGCGCGTGACCGCGTGCGCCGAGGAAGAAGTTTTGTTGCCGTGCGGGCGTTTTCCGCGCACAGCAAGGCGAGTGGAGCGAGCTCGATGACGCGACGGCGCTGCGCGACGCTCGCGCTCTTTGTGGTGGGCGCGACGGCGTGCGCGCTCACAACGGACCTGAGCGGCTTGTCGGGCGGGCCCGATCCCGACGCAGGCGCGCCGCTCGGTGAGGCCGGGTCGACCGACGACGCGGGCCCCTTCGACGCGACCACGGGTGACGACGGCGGCACGTTCGAGGCGGGGACCGGGTGTGATCCCGACGCGCCGTTCCGCCCCCTCACGTCTGTCGCCGGCGTCAACACGTCCGCAGACGAGGGCGGCCCACGCCTCACGCCCGACGAGCTCACGATGTACTTCGAGAGCGAGCGCGCGGACGGCCCCGGCGGCAGCGATCTCTACGTCGCCAGGCGCCCCAGCCTCGCGGCGCCCTTCGGCCCGGCGAGCCTCGTCCCCGCCATGAGCTCCCCGCGCGCCGAGTACACCGCGACCGTTCATCCCGACGGGCTCAGCTTGGTGTTCGCGAGCAACCGCGTGGACGACTTTGCGCTCTTCATCGCGCGGCGCACGTCGACGCAAGACGCGTTCGGCGCGCCGGTCGAGGTCTCGTCGCTCGAGACCGGCGCCATCGAGGCGCACCCGGCGTTCACCCCGGCGGGCGACGCGCTGTACTTCACGTCGACGCGGCCAGGAGGCGCCGGCGGCTACGACCTCTACCGCGCCGCCTTCGTGAACGGCACGTTCGGCATGGCGGTGCGCCAGGCAGAGCTGTCGAGCGCGTCCGACGAAGTCACGCCGGTGCTGTCGCGCGACGAGCGCTACGTGATCTTCTCCCGCAAGACGAACGCGAAAAACGACCTGTGGAAGGCGCGGCGCGCCTCTCGCGACGTGCCGTGGGAGCCGCCCACGCCGATGACCGACGTCGTCTCGCCCTCCGACATCTTCGCGGGGTGGCTCTCGCCCGACGGCTGCCGCCTCTACGTGTACACGCGCACGCCCGCGGGGGACCTCGACATCGCCGTCGCGACCCGCGAGCCGTAGCGCGGGCGTTGCATTCGCGGGGGCGGTCGCGCTCAGCGGGGGGCGCTGCGCTTGCGGGGACGGTCACGCTCGGGGGGCGGGCGGATCGCGTGCGGCCCTGGCGCGCCGAAACACTTGCCGCGCGAATGTTTCGCACGTAAAACATCTCGTCAACAAAACGTCAATGTTTTTATGAAGACGTTTTCCGACGGAGGGTCCCATGATCTCGTTCGAGCCCACCGAAGACCAGCGGCTGATGGTCGACTCGATCGCGCAGTTCGCCAAGACGACGCTGCGCCCCAGGATTCGCGAGCTCGAGAAGGCTCGCGCGGTCCCCGACGACGTGCAGAAGACGGCGCTCGAGCTGGGCGTCGGGCTCGTCGCCGTCCCGGAGGCCGTGGGGGGCGCGGGGCTCGGTCTCTTGACCGCCGTGCTGCTCGAGGAGGAGCTCGCGTTCGGCGATCCCGCCGCGGGGTTCGCGCTCGCGGGCCCAGGATCGCTCGCGCTCGCTGTGACGGAGCTCGGCACCGAGGCGCAGGCGCGCGAAGCGCTCGCGCCCTTCACCGACGGGACGCCGCGCTTCGGCGCGGTCGCGTGGGGCGAGAAGAAGGCCCTCGCCGAGCGCGCGGGCCTGTCGACGATCGCGAAGCGTGACGGCGACACGTGGACGCTCGATGGCGAGAAGGCCTACGTGCTCAACGCGGACCGCGCCGAGGTCTTCGTCGTGCTCGCGCAGGTCGATCCGTCGAAGGGCTTTCGCGGTCTGGGAGCCTTCTTGGTCCCGAAGGCGGCGAAGGGCCTCACGGTCGCGCCGCGCTCCACCACGCTCGGGCTCGACGCGGCGAGCTTCGGCGGGCTGACGCTCGAGGGCGTGAAGGTGCCCGAGGCGTCTCGCCTGGCGGGCGGCGACGACTTCGACGCGGCGCTCGTTCGATTCTTCGCCAAGCAGTCGCTCGTCTTCGCGGCGCGCAGCGTGGGGCTCTCCCGCGCGGCATTCGAGCTCACGCGCGCGTACGTCGACGAGCGCAAGTCGTTCGGCAAGCCGATCGGCCACTTCCAGGCCGTGGCGTTCACGATCGCAGACCGCGCGATGGACGTCGACGCCGCGCGCGGCATGGTGTGGCGCGCCGCGGCCGCGTGGGACGCCCGCGACAAGAGCGACGCCGAACGCGGAGACGCGCCGCGCGTCGACGAGCGCGAGTGCCTCCGGCAGAGCGCGTGGGCGATCTCGTTCGCGCACGAGGCCGCGATGCGATGCGGCGACGACGGCGTGCAGCTCCACGGCGGGGCGGGCTTCATGCGCGACTACGCCGTCGAGAAGCTGATGCGCGACGCCAAGCAGCTCCAGCTCTGCGGGCTCACCGCCGAGCACGCCGACCAGCTCGCCGCCGCGGCCGAGCTCGGCGTCCCCATCGACCCCGCGCTCGTGCTGCCCACGGCCGAGACCCAGAACGCCTTCATCTGAGGAGAACGCCATGACCATCGAGTTTTCTCTCAGCAAGCGACAGATCGAGATGCGCGACAACGTGCGCATGCTCGCGACCGGCGTCATCCGACCGCAGAGCCTCGCGTGGGATCGCGCGGGCGGCGTCCCCGAGGAGTTCCTCCGCAACCTGGCGCGTCTCGCGACGTCGATGGGCTCGAGCGCCATGCGCTCGGGGCTCGGCGAAGAGGGCGGCAAGGAGAAGAAGAAGTCCAGCGACAGCATGCAGTCGAACCTCGGCACCGTGCTCGCGACCGAGGAGCTTTCGTGGGCCGACGGCGCGCTGCTGCTCTCGCTGCCCGGCCCCGGCCTCGGCGGCCCTCCCGTGCGCGCCACCGGAACGCCCGAGCAGAAGGAGCGCTTCTTCGGGATCTTCAAGGACCAGGACGCGCCGCTGCGGTGGGGCGCCTACGCCTTGACCGAGCCCGCCGCCGGCAGTGACGTCGCCGGCATCCGCACGAGCTGCCGCAAAGAGGGCCGCGAGTGGGTGCTCAACGGCCGCAAGTGTTACATCACCAACGGCGCGCGCGCGTCGTGGAACGTCGTCTTCGCGACGATCGACCCGTCGCTCGGCCGCGCCGGTCACCGCGCGTTCGTCGTCGAGAAGGGCACCAAGGGCTTCGGCGTGGGCCGCATCGAGGACAAGATGGGCCTTCGCGCGAGCGAGACGGCCGAGCTCGTCTTCGAGGACTGCCGCGTGCCCGAGGAGAACCTCCTGGGCGGCGAAGAAAAGTACGCGTCGAAGGAGGGCTTCATGACGGCGATGAAGACCTTCGACAACACGCGCCCGATCGTCGCGTCGATGGCCATCGGCATCGGCCGCGCCGCGTACGACTACGCGTGCGACTTCGTCAAACGCCACTACGTGATGTCGCGCCCGATCCCGCGCTACGCCGCGATGGCCGAGCGCCTCGCGCGCGTGGGTCGCGGGCTCGACGCCGCACGCACCGTGACGTGGCGGGCGGCGTGGCTGGCCGACAACGGGCACGCCAACGCCAAAGAGGCGAGCATGTCGAAGGCGCTCGGCGGACAAGCGGCCATCCGCGCGTGCATCGAGGCGATCGAGATCTGCGGCGCCGAGGGCGCGATCGCCGAGGACCACCAGCTGCTCGAGAAGTGGTTCCGCGACATCAAGGTCTACGACATCTTCGAGGGCACCGGGCAGATCCAGCGCATCGTCATCTCCAAGCGGCTGATCTCGAACCTGAAGTCGTTCTGACGGGCAAGGGCCGGGGCGCCTGCGGCGTGACGTCGAGCACGCCGCGGGCCGCCGCGACCCTCAACAAGAAGCAGACGAACATCCGGAACGGTCGGTACGCGTCGATGAGCTCGCGCGCGCGACCACCACCGAAGCCCGGGTGGAGCGCGCCGAGCGCGGCGATCGACATCGGCTCGTCGGGAAAGACGTCGCGCACTCCGCACCCGCGCAGGTACACCCCGCTGGCCCAGAACGCGCCGATGCCCGGCAGCGCGAGCAACCGGCGCGGCGCCTCTTCGTCGCCGAGCGCGCGGAGGGTCTCGGCGTCGAGCGCCCCCTCGAGCGCCGCCGCGGCGATCGCGCGCAAGCGCTCTCGTTTCACGACCGGCAAGCCGGGCACGTCGCACCGCTCGACCAGGCGCTCGGGCCGCGGGAAGACGTTCACGGTCTGACCGTCGAGCTCGACCGTGTGACCGTGCGTGCGCACGATCTCGCCGTAGAGGCGCGCCGCCTGCTCCTTGCGGATGCGCTGCGAGACGACGGCCCAGCAGGCCGCTTCGTACGGCGACGTGAAGCAGACCGGTCGCAGCCCCTCGAAGGCCGACATGAGCGGCGCGAGCGCCGGATCGCGACGCGCCACGTCCGGGTAGCTCGTCGCGTCGTGATCGAGCGACAAGATGCGCGCCACCTGCGCGCGCACGGCCTCGACCCGCGCGCTGCCCGCGAACCGACCGTGCACCACGCCCCCCACGTCGCGGAGCGAGACGGCGACAGGCGCGTGCTCACGGTCGAGGACGAAGCCAAGGCGCACCTCGGCCCCCGCCGCCGGCTGATGTCGGAGCGGCGGGAAATGCGCCACGACGTCGGCGGCGCGAGCGAGTGAGAAGGGACCGCGGGGCTGCAGGGTGAACGTGCTCATCCCGAGAGCATGCCCGAACCGACTGACAGCCTTATGTCAGTATTCACGAAAGGCGCAGCCGCAATCGCAGTCGCAGTCGCAGTCGCAGTCGCAAACGCAGTCGCAATCGCAATCGCAATCGCAGACGCAATCGCAGAC
>JAGQJA010000669.1 GCA_020430845.1 Myxococcales bacterium | reverse complement strand
GGGCTCACGGCGAGCTCGTGGGGGCCCGACAAGACGAGCACGACGCTCGACGGGCAGAAGGTCACGCCCGCCGACGACGCGACCGCGGCCCTCTACGACCTGCTGCCGTACGTGGCCGAGGGCAAGGCCGGCGGCAACTGGCTCTTCTGGAACATCTGGCAGCTCTACGCGCTCAAGAGCGACTACGCCGGGCCCATCGGCGCGCCCGTGGGCGGCGCGTGGATCGGCGAGGCGTGCGACGCCGACGGCACCTGCGGCTTCGAGGGCGGCACGTGCGCGACCAACTACCCGGCCGGCCTCTGCACGGCGAGCTGCACAGGCGACTGTCCGCAGGAGCCCGACAAGCCGCTCACGTTCTGCGCCGACTTCAAGACGCAGGGCGGGTTCTGCTTCGCCATCTGCAACCCGGGCGCGCCCGCGTGTCGCACGGGTTACAAGTGCCAGCTGCTCGGTCGCTTCAAGGGCAAGGCCGAGGACGCCCGCCACGTGTGTTACCCCGAGGCGGCGACGCAGCGCTGACGGCGGTCAGAGCGTCGGCGTGCTCGGCGGCCGCGGCGGCGGCTCGGTGCGGCGCTGCACGAAGGGCGTGAGCGTCGCGATCGCGTCGAGGCTCACCTGGCCCGACGTGAGGATGCCCTCGTCGGTGGGGTGCGCGCGCAGGTGTGTGCGCACGCGCAAGAACGCGTCGAGGTACACGCGCTCGCGCCCCAGGCCCGGGCTCACGCCGTCGCCGCCGCGGAACGCACGCTCGGCGACCGCGAGCGCGTGCTCGAGCTCGACGCCGTGCTCCTTGGACAATCGGGTCACGACGTCGACGAAGCTCGCCCCGTCGTCCATCAGCTCGACGGCGACCTGGCGCGCGGCGAGCGCGTGCCTGCGCCGCGTCGTGAGGTGATCGTGTCGCTCCTCGAGCACGAGCGCGAGGCCCTCTTGGTCGTCGATGCCGCGCGCGGTGCCGAGCTGGAAGATCGCCAGGCGCGCGGACTGCGCGCGCGTGCGCGGGATGGCGTGCGCCTCGATCTCGTGCATCACCGTGCGCTCGACGTCCTCTCTGGTGGTCTTTCGCCCCGACGCGACCAGGATGTGCCGCTCGCCCGTCGCGGCGAGCGCCGACAGCGAGGGCTGCACGACCACGGCAAAGGGGAGGCGGAGGCGCGAGACCTCCTCGCGCATGCGCGAGAAGAGCGACTCGGGCACGGGCGCGTCGCTCGGGATGGTCGGCTCCTCGGAGGGGGAGGGGACGTTGGCGATCCACTCGGCCGCGAGCGCCGATGCCCGCGTCGTGGCGGCGGCGGTGGTGGCCGAGAACCGTGCGCGGGCGAGCGCACCGAACACGCTCGTGCCGACCTCGCTCGCGAGCGCGGCCTCGAGCTCGAGCTCGCGCGCCCGCGCGCCGTAGAGCTGGGCCACGGGATGACTCTCGGCCGAGAGGCGTCGGGCCGCGCGGTCGAGCGCGGTCCGGAGGGCCGAGTGATCGGTGCGGGCGTACGACCAGCGCGGCGACGGCGTGGCGCCCGAGGCGAACTGCTCGGCCAGGCGCGCCCGCTCGACCGCCGCGTTGCGAGGCGTGACGGCCCCGAGCAGTCGGACGGTCCGTGACGCTTCGATGAGCAGTCGCTCCGCGCGAACCAGCCAGGTCGGCAGCTCGTTCGGGGGGCCGCGCCGGCGAATGGCAGGGGGCCTGGGCATCCGAGGAGGATTCTATCGGGCTTCTGCGGGGATGTCCCGAATGCGGCGATCCGGCTGGCCCGCGGCCGTCGAACCGCCCTTGCGCCGGGCGGGCGGGGAAGGTACTCCCCGCCCAGCGCCGCCCCAGGTGCTCCTCGCCAACTCTGGCACGCCCGGCATGAAGAAAAACTACGTCCTCGACACCAACATCCTGCTCCACGATCCGTCGGCGATCTTCAAGTTCGAAGACAACCACGTGATCATCCCGATCTACGTCATCGAGGAGGTCGACCAGTTCAAGCGCGAGGGCTCCGAGCGCGGTCGCAACGCGCGTCAGGTCGTCCGGTTGCTCGACGATCTGCGCGACGCCGGCGGTGCCCTCTCCAAGGGCGTGCCGCTCAAGTCGGGAGGCATGCTCCGCGTGGCCGTGCCGCCGCGCACGCCCGAGCTGCCGTCCGCCATCGACAAGAGCGCGATGGACAACGCCATCCTCCAGACCGCGTTCGACGTGCGCGAGGAGGACGGCGGCCGTCCCACCGTCTTCGTCACGATGGACACGAACCTGCGCATCCGCGCGGACGCGCTCGGGATGGTCGCGGAGACGTACGAGAACCAGCGGGCCGACGCCGAGCGCGTCGAGTCGGGCGCGCGCGAGTTCGAGGTCAGCGCGGACCAGATCGACACGTTCTTCCAGGAGGGGCGCGTCGCGGCGCCCGTGCCGCCGCCCGACCCGAGCGAGGCGCGCGCCGAGGGCCGCTCCTCGTCGTCCAACGGTCAGCTCAGCCCGAACCAGTGCGTGCTCCTGCGAGACCGCGACAACGCGCAGCACACGGCGCTCGGTCGCTTCGACGCGGCCAAGAAGGAGATCGTCGCGCTGCGCACGCCGCGCGAGGGCGTCATGGGAATCCGCCCGCGCAACAAGGAGCAGGCGCACGCGCTCGACCTGCTGCTCGACGAGAACATCCGCCTCGTCACGCTCGTGGGCAAGGCCGGCACCGGAAAGACGCTGCTCGCCCTCGCGGCGGGGCTCAAGCGCACGCTCGAGGACGGCATGTACACGCGCATGCTCGTGTCTCGGCCGGTCATGCCCCTCGGGCGCGACATCGGCTTCTTGCCCGGCGACGTCGACGAGAAGCTCAACCCGTGGATGCAGCCGATCTTCGACAACCTCGAGTTCTTGTTCGCCAGCGGCACGCGCAAGGGGCCGCGGGCCTACGCCGAGCTGCTCGAGAGCGGCCAGCTCCAGGTCGAGCCCCTGACGTACATCCGCGGGCGCTCGCTGCCCGCCCAGTACATCATCGTCGACGAAGCGCAGAACCTCACCCCGCACGAGGTCAAGACGATCATCACGCGCTCGGGCGACGGCACCAAGATCGTGCTCACGGGCGACCCCGGACAGATCGACAACCCCTACGTCGACAGCGCCTCCAACGGCCTCGCCGTCGCGGCCGACCGGTTCCGCGCCGAGAAGCTCGCGGGGCACATCGTGCTGTCCAAGGGTGAGCGCAGCGAGCTCGCGGAGATCGCCGCGAACCTCCTGTGAGCGCCGCGCCGCGGGCAGTTGCCACCCGGCCTCGGCGACCGCATGATCAACCCGTGGCATCGCGCTCCCTTCAGGCACCTCGGGCGTGGCGCCGCGTCGCCTCGTGCGCCGCGCTCGTCGCCGTCCTTCCCTTCGCAGGGGGCTGCTCGTCGGTCGGGGGCTCAGCCGTACGCACCGGGCCACACCAGCTCGCGCCCTACAGCGGGCCGGTCGCCATCTACCCCAC
>JAGQJA010000062.1 GCA_020430845.1 Myxococcales bacterium | reverse complement strand
AGCTTGCGCAGCGCCCCCATCCCCACCTTGCCGAGCGCCGCCTTGCGCTCGAGGCCGCGCGTGAGCGCCTCGTCGGCGTTGAGCGCTCGCGAGGCGTACGGCGTCGCCCCGAGCGCGCCCGCCACGAGCAGCGTCGCGAGGCCGGCCGTCACGAGCGCCGCGGCCTTGCGATCGGCGCGGGGGGCGGCCGCAGACGAGAGCGCCACGGGCGCGAGCCAAGATCCCGCCGCGAGCGCGACCAGCGCGCCGAGCGGCCGGAGGTCGAGCTCGCCGCGCTTGAGGATGCCGAAGACCCCGAGCACGCCACCGTCGCCGCTGGTGTCGCCGGTCTTGACGCCCACCGCGACGAGCGCCGCGACCGTGACGATCGCCAACGAGGTGGTGAGGACCGGGTCGAGCAGGAACGGCGCGCCGTCGGCCGCGAACGCGAGCACGCGCCGCACGAGCGGGACGAACGCGAACGCCAACGCGACGGCGACGAGCAACAGGCACATCGCGCCGAGCGACAACACGGCCCCGGCGGCGCGCGGTGATCCCACCGAGAGCGCGGCGCGGGCGAAGTGTGCGTTGGCAACCGTCCAAGCGAACGCGGCCAGGACGATCGCGGGCGCCGACGACGCGCGACGCAGCCGGTCGAGCACGGAGCCCGTGCGCGCGCGCGACGCCCAGTCTCGCGGCCCGCTCGGTCCCGAGGGGTCGAGCCACGCGAGCCCGACGCCGGCGACGAGACCCACCCCCACGACCGGGAGCGCGAGCACGCCGAGCACGACCGCCGCCGCGCGCGCCAGCCCGACCGCGCTGCCCTCCTCGAGCACCCAGCGCGCCTCGACGAGCGCGACGAGGCACGCGGCCAAGGCGGCCCCGGAGAGCGAGAGCAACACGCGCCAGACGATGCGCAGCACGACCGGGTTTTACTCCGAGCGGGCCTCCGCCCGCCATGCCTACTTCTTCTTGGGGCGCGCGAGCGGGTGCGCCGCGTCGTAGACAGCCAGCAGGTGAGCGACAGAGACGTGCGTGTAGCGCTGCGTGGTCGACAGCGAGCTGTGGCCCAAGAGCTCCTGGATCGCGCGCAGGTCGGCGCCTCCGTCGAGCATGTGCGTCGCGCAGCTGTGCCGGAGGGCGTGAGGGTGGAGGTCCGTCCGGCCGGCGCCCAGCACGCCGAGCCTGCGCACGACGAGCTGCATCGCGCGCGGCCCCATGCGCCGCCCGCGGGTCGACACGAAGACGGCGCGGGGGTCGAGCTGCCCGGTCCGCGCGTGCGCGAGCTCGCCGCGGACCGCGAGGTAGGCCTCGAGCGCCTCGTACGACTTGCGACCGAGCGGCACGAGCCGCTCCTTGCGGCCCTTGCCGAAGACCCGCGCGTTGCGTGACGGCAGATCGAGGGCGCCGAGGTCGAGCGACGACGCCTCGCCCACACGCAGGCCCGAGCCGTAGAGCAGCTCGAGCAGGGCGCGATCCCGCAGCGCGACAGCGCGGAGCCGCTCCGGGCCGAGCTCGTCGGGGCGCGCCGCGTCCATCACGCCCGCCGCGTCGTCGACGCTGAGGCGCGCGGGCAGCGGGCGCCTCACCTTGGGGCTCGCGAGCTGAGCCGCCGGGTTCACGTCGATGAGGCGCACCTTGGTCATCCAGCGCATCATCGAGCGCACGGCCGCGAGCTTTCGCGCGATCGTGCTCGGCGCGGCCGTCTGCGCGAGGGCGCCCAGCCACGCGCGCAAGAGGTAGACGTCGACGCGCTTGGCCTCGCGCTCGCGCGAGAACGCGATGAGCCCGTCGATGTCGCGCGCGTAGGCCGACAACGTGTGCTCCGACGCGTTCTTCTCGGCGCGGAGATGCGCGAGGTAGCCCTCACGCGCGGCCTCGAGGTCCATGCCCGAATGGTCGCATCTCCTCGTAGTGACGCAACAATTCGTCTGCCGAGGCGCAGCTCGGTCGCGCCGATTTCGCCTCGCTCGCCCGAGCCGGCGGGGCCGGTCCGACGCCTCGCGCTCGGTGTCGGTGCTAGGCTGCCGCGTCGTGCTCCGGCGCGCGTGGGCCCGCATCAAGAGTCTGTGGCTCGCCGCCAAGAACGAGCGCGCCGAGCCGCGCGAAATCGGCTGGGCGGTCGCTCTCGGCGTCTTCGCGGGGTGCACGCCGGCCGTGGGCTTCCACGGCGGGCTCGCCCTGCTGCTCGCGACGATCTTCAAGAAGAACCGGCTCTTTTGCTGGATCGGCTCGCGGATCGCGAACGCGATCACCCTGCCCTTCGTCGTGCTCGCCGAGGTCCAGCTCGCGCACCGCCTGCGCACCGGGACGTTCCTGGCGCTCGACCGCGCGCACATCCTCGACCACGGCACCGACCTGCTGCTCGACTGGGCGCTCGGCACGGTGCCCGTGGGCGGCGCCCTCGCGGCGGTGGTCGGCTGGGGCGCGTACCTCTGGGCACGGAGGCGCGCGGCGCGGAGGCGCGCGGCCGACGACGCGAGCGCGACCGAGGACAGAAGCGCGACAGGCGACGCGAGCTCAGCCGACGACGCGAGCGCGACCGATGACGTCGAGGCGCCCGACGACGCGAGCGCGGCCGATGACGTCGAGACGACCGCGGACGCGAACGAGCCCCCGAAGAATCAGGACGCGTAGGCCGCGAGCACGTCGTCGACGGTCTTGGGGATCGCGGCGGTGAGGTTGTCCGGCCCCGCCTTGGTCACCAGGATGTCGTCCTCGATGCGCACGCCGATGCCGCGCCACTCGGCTCCGACGCGCTCCTCGGCGCGACCGATGTAGATGCCGGGCTCGACCGTCAGCACCATGCCCTCGGCGAGCGGCCGCGGCTTGCCGTCGGTGAAGTAGGTGCCGACGTCGTGCACGTCCATGCCGAGCCAATGGCTGGTCTTGTGCATGTAGAAGGGCTTGTAGGCCTCTTTCTCGATCGCCTCTTCGACGGTGCCCTCGAGCAATCCGAGCTTGCAGAGCCCCTCGGTGATGACGCGCACGCACGTGTCGTGGATGTCCTTGAGCGAGCTGCCGACGACGGTCTTGGCGATGCCGGCCTCTTGCGCCGCGAGCACGATCTCGTAGACGGCCTGCTGCTCCCGCGTGAACTTCCCGCCGATGGGGAACGTGCGCGTCACGTCGCTCGCGTAGTAGCCGTACTCGCACCCCGCATCGATGAGCAGGAGCTCGTCGTTCTCCATCTTTCGATCGTTCTGCCGGTAGTGGAGGATCGTCGCGTTGGGGCCCGATCCGACGATGCTGCCGTACGCGGGCCGCTCGGACCCGCGGCGCCGGAACACGTCGAGGATCGCGGCCTCGACCTCGTACTCGTGGAGCCCCGGCTTGGTGATCGCCATCGCGCGCTGGTGGGCCTCTGCCGTGATCGCCGCGGCGCGCCGCATGGCGGTCAGCTCGTCGTCCCCCTTGAACAGGCGCATCTCGTGGAGCACCGTGCCCGGGTCGACGATCTCCGTCGGCCACGTGTGGCCCAGCTTGGCGCGCGCGCGTGCGCGGTCGAGCGCCGCGAGGACGGTGTCGTCCATCGTGCGGCTCAGCCCGAGCCGATAGTAGAGGCGCGTGCGGTCCTGCAGGAGCTTGGGCAGCTCCTCGGCGAGCTGGTCGATCTTGAACGCCTCGTCCGCGCCGAAGTGCTCGCGGACGCCGTCGAGTCCGAAGCGCGGGCCGTCCCAGATCTCACGGTCGGCGTCGCGCGGCCGCACGAACATGGTCGACTTGCCGGTGTGCGCGTCGAGCACGAGCACGGAGCCGGGCTCCGCGAACCCCGTCAGGTAGAAGAGGTCGGAGTCTTGGCGGTACTCGTGCTCGACGTCGTTGTTGCGCGTGAACACCGGCGCCGCCGGCAGGACGCAGACCGTGCGCTCGTCGAGCTCACGGACGGCCTTCAGGAACATCGAGCGGCGCTTGGCAAAGACCTCGCTGTGGCACGTGCACATGGCAGGCGTTCTGCCATGACCGCGCGCAGACCGCCAGCGGGGTCACTCGAGGAGCGTGAACACCACGAAGAGCGCGCCGAGAATGGCGAGGCCCGCGAGCCCGAGCAAGAGGAGGCCCGAGAAGCGGCCGATGGTCGGGCCGGAGCGCTTCCACGCCGTGCGCGCCGGGGCGCCGCGCGACGGCGCAGAGACGGGCATGAGCACCGGGTTCGAGGCGGCCGCGGCCGGCACCGAGGGGGCGACGGCGGGCGAGCCGATCGCCGCGGCGCTGCTCGGAGGGCTCGCGCTCACACGCGACATCCCGCTCGGATCGCTCGGCGCGGACGGCGCTGCGGGCGAGCGCGACTCGGGGGTCATGGGGCCGCTCGCGACGGGCGCCGGTGTGGCGCTCAGGCGAATTTCTTCTGGAAGATCAAGGGACAAGACGGTCGCGCCGAGCCGGAGCATGCGCGGCCGCTGCCACTCCTTGACGTCCTGACCGTAGAGCGGCGAGCGCCCGATGTACGAGCCGCGCGTCGAGCCGCTGTCGCGCACGTAGACCGTCCAGCCCTGCCGGCGCACCTTGATGTGCTCGCGCGAGACCTCTCGATCGTCGAGCACGAGGTCTGCGCCGGCGTGGCGACCGACGACGTAGTCGCGCCCCTCCTCGGCGAGGATGAGCTCCTCGCCGAAGTTCTCGCCCTCGACGACGCGCACCTTGGGGCCCTGCGGACGGGGTCGCCCCAGCGCCCCGACCTCTTGGGCGTCGGCCGCCGTGCGCGCGTCGTGCGGGTCTCGCCCTTCGAGCGCGACGACGACGCTGCCGATCTGGATCTCGTCGCCGGGGCTGATGAGGCGGCGCCCGCCCTGGTCGAGCGGCACGTCACCGATGGCGATGTCCGGCCCGAGCGCGATGAGCGCCACCTCGCTGATCTTCGCGTGCTCGGCGTCGACCCCCGCCACGTCCAGGCGCACGTCACACGCCTCCCCGCGCCCGATGCTCAACGTGCGCGGGCCAAGCTCGATGCGTCGGACGTCACGAAAGACGCCTCCCGGAGGAACGACGAGATGCACGCGCAGCTAGTGTCGCACGAACGCGACGCGCGTGTCGAAAGGCATCGGCGGACGAAATTTGGCCATGTCCGGCGGGACCGCGCATCCTTCGCTTCATGAAGCAGCACAACGAGCACGGCCCGGACAACGCCACGACCTCGCTCGACGGTGAGCGCCGACGAAAGCGCAGCTCGGATCCCCTCGTCGCCCTGCACTACCAGCTGAGCCACACCCGCACGGCCGCCGAGCTCGACGCGCTCGTGGTCGCCGACCCGTCGGGCGTCGTCGTCGCGGGCGCCGGCTCGTGGCCCGCCTGCGAGGAGCTCGCGGCCTACGCGCCCCTTCTGGCGGTCGGCGCCTGGGCCGAGGTCAACGACTCCGTCGGCTCGCGCGTCGCGTCGCTGCGCGCCGAGGTCACGGTGCGTCCGGTGCTCGTCGGCGATCTCGAGGTGCTGCTCTGCGCGCGCCAGCGGACCGACGCCCCTGCTCCCGATCTCGACGGGGCCGCGGCGGGCATCACCCGCATCCTCAGCGCAGCCTGAAGCCGAGCCACGCGCGCGGCCCGGCTGCCCCCCTGGACGGCCCACGGGTCGCACGCGGCACATTTGACGCACCGCGTTGACCGAAGGCGTCCCCCGCGCTAGGTTCGCGCGATGAGCGATCCTGACGCGGAGAGCCGGCGCAAGCGACTCGAGTCGCTCATCCCGGAGATCATCAAGCGTGCCGTCGAGCGCGGCGTGACCCGCGCCACAGAGGCGCCCGAGGAGCTCAAGCAGCTCGTCACCGACCTCCGCGTCCCCAAGGAGATCGTCGGCTACCTCTTCACGCAGGTCGACGAGACCAAGAACGGGCTCTTCCGTGTCTTCGCCAAGGAGATGCGGGACTTCCTCGAGCACACGAACCTCGCCGGCGAGATCCGCAACGTGCTCACCACGGTGCAGTTCGAGATCCACACGACGGTGCGCTTCGCGCCCAACGACACGCCGAGCGCCAAGGCCGACGCGTCCGAGGCCGACGTCCCGAGCGCCGAGGCAGACGAGCGCGCGACCGAGGCCCCGGCGCCCCGCGCGAACAAGCGCCGCTCCAAGCGTGGGCGTTCGAGCCACGAAGACTGAGCGAAATCGAGTATCCTCGCGCGCATGACGAAGCCCATCACCGCTGGCGGAGAGATCGACAGCTGGTGCACCAAGTGCAAGCTGGTCCTCAACCACCGGATCATCGCGATGGTCGGCCCGAAGCCCGCGCGCGTCGAGTGCTCGACCTGCGGCTCCCACCACAACTTTCGCGCGCGTGCGCCGGGCGACAAGGGCCCGGGCTCGACCACGACCCGCGCGCCGCGCAGCACCTCGGGCCGAGCGAGCGTCACGCGCGCGCAGCAGGCGTTGCTCGACCGCGAGCGAGAGTGGGAGAAAGCCATCGCGGGCAAGATGGTCAACGACTTCCGGACCTACCGCGTGAGCGAGACGTTCAACGAAGGTGACCTCATCCGCCACACGCGCTTCGGCGACGGCGTCGTCACCCGCGTGCTCGACGCACGAAAGGTCGAGATCCTCTTCAAGGACGAGCCGCGGACCTTGGCTCAGGGCCTCGTCGACTGATAGGGTCGCGCCGGTACGCTTTGCTCCTGCCAGCGGCGTCACGGAGGTCTTCGATGCGAACGGCTTGCTTGTTCATCATGGTCGCGGCGCTCGCCGCGTGCGGAAGCGACGACACCAACAGCTCCACGAGCTCGAGCAGCTCGGGCGGCGCCGCCGCCGCCGCCGAGGTCAAGCTCACGGCCGGAAACCAGTTCACCCCGGGCAGCGTCACCATCAAGGCGGGGGAGACCGTCAAGTGGACCTGGGAGGGTGGCAATCACAACGTCGTGTCGGGCGCGACCTGCGGCACGCCCGACGGCAAGTTCACGAGCGGCCCCGTCAAGACGTCCGGCTCGTTCGAGTTCAAGTTCACCACCGCCGGCACCTATCCCTACTACTGCGATCCTCACTGCAGCATGGGGATGAAGGGCATGGTCGTCGTCCAGTAGCGGCGCCGTGCGCGCGCTCCACGCTGCGCTCGCGGCCCTGTCGCTCTCGTGCGTCGCGCTCGCGGCGCGAGGGGGCGACGCGGCCGCGCCCGACGCGCTCCGGATGGCTCCGGGACCGCGCGGGGAGCTCGGCGTGTGGCTCGTCGCGGGGCCCTTCCCCGCCGCGAGGACGGGCGCGTTCTCGTCGGCCCCTGCCGGTATCGACGAGCGCGCGCTGCGTCCGTTCGCCGGACAGGCCGTCGGCGCCGCTCGCGCGGCGGGCGCCCCAAAGTGGACCATCGCGTCGTCGCGCGACGGCGCGATCGATCTGCGCGACGCGTTCGACAAGCCCAAGGGACCACAGCTCGCGTACGCCGGGGTGACGCTCCACGTGGAGCGCGCGGGCACCTACCACCTCTGCCTCGGCGGCGACGACGGCGTGGAGGTCTGGCTCGACGGGCGGCCGGTGTACCGGCGCGACGCGTCTCGCCCTCCGCGCGAGGACGACGACGTGGTCTCGCTGGACCTGGTCGCCGGCCCCCACGCGCTCGTGCTCAAGCTCCACCAGCGCGACGCGGGATGGACGCTCCGCGCGCGCATCGTCGACGCCGCGTTCGAGCGCCCGGCGCGCACGTTCGTCACGCTCCCCGGTGCGCCCCGCTCCGACGGAGCCTCGCTCGCGGCGCAGCTGAGCCGCGTCTCTGTCGGCCTCGAGCCCCACGTGCAACGCGACGGTGTGCGCTACGCCCCCAAGCTCACCGTGCGCTTCCCCGGCGGGCTGCCGCTCGACGCCGCGCCCAGAGTCCGCGCGAAGCTCGCAGGCGACGACGCGTTCGACGTCTCGGTGGGACAGGTCGCGACCGAGGGCCCCGAGGCGGCGGAGCTCGTCGCGTGGCTGCCGCGGGCGACTCCTCGCGCGGCGAGCGCGAACGTCGAGGTCGAGGTGGGCGACCGCAAGCTCACCTTCCCGTTTCCGTCGCGCGGCCGCGCCGAGCGCGCGCTCGCTCGGGCCTCGGCGGCGCTCGCACGCACGCCGGGGGATGCTCCTTTCATGCGCGAAGGGTCGCGCGTGTCGGTCGAGCACGGCATCGCCCGCCTGACCGACGCGCTCTCGAGCGCCGATCGCGACGAGGTGGCGATCGACGGCGAGGCGCAGGAGCTCGAGGCCCTCTCCGCCGCCATCGAGGCCGGCCGCGACCCGTACGACGCGCGCCCGGGCGCGACGCGCCGCGCGTGGCTGTCGCCGCTCGACGGCGCGCCGAGCGAGGTGGGGGTCTACGTGCCCTCGAGCTACACGCGCGCGCTCGCCGCCGGCACCGGCGGTGACCGCAAGTGGCCGCTCGTGGTGACGCTGCACGGCCTCAACGGCAAGCCGATGGCGATGCTCCGATGGCTGTTCGGCGGCGACGATCCGAAGCACCCGGGCCCGTGGGAAGAGCGCCACTTCATGAAGTACTTCCCGACCGCGCCGGCGCTCGACGCCTTCGTGATCTCGCCCGAGGGCCACGCCAACGCGATGTACCGCGAGATGGGCGAGGAGGACGTGCTCGGCGCGCTCGCGTGGGCCCGTCGTCGCTACCCGATCGACGACGCGCGCATCACGATCACCGGACCGTCGATGGGCGGCATCGGCTCGGCTGGCGTGCCGCTGCATCACCCCGAGATCTTCGCCGGGGCCGCGCCCCTCTGCGGCTACCACAGCTACTTCATCCGCCGAGACATCCGCGGCCGCCCCATGCGGCCGTGGGAGCGCTTGCTCGCCGAGGAGCGCTCCAACGTCTTCTGGGCCGACAACGGCGCCCGCCTGCCGCTGTACGTCGTGCACGGCACGCGAGACCTCCCACAAGAAAACAGTGGTGTTTTGATCGACCGGTACGAGCAGCTCGGGTTCTCGATCAAGCACGAGCACCCGGACCTCGGCCACAACGTCTGGAAGACGACGTTCGAGGACCTCAAGGGCGCGCGCTGGCTCCTCGCGCGACGCCGCGGCCTTCACCCCAAGGACGTGCACCTGCGGGCCACGCGCCCGCGGTGGGGCGACGCCGCGTGGGTGCACGTGCGGGCCCTCGAGAGCCCCGGCGCGTGGGCAGACGTGCGCGCACGGGTCGCGTCCCGCGCGAAGCTCGTGGCGACGACGCGCAACACGCACGAGATCGCGTTCGATCGCGACGCGGCGCTGCTCGACGACGGCGCCGTACGCGTCGAGCTCGACGGTCGTCCGCTCGACTTCGCGGGCGGAGAGCCGATCGTGGCGCACCGCAGCGACGCCGGCGCGTGGACCAAGGGCGCCTCGACCGACGCGCCGAGCAAGCGCGAGCACGTGACCGGGCCGATCCGCGACGCGTTCCACGAGCCGCTCCTGTTCGTCTACGCGGCGAGCCCTCGCGAGGAGGCTCGGGTCAACGAGGAGGTCGCGAGGGCGTTCGCGCGCGTGCGCCCGGGCGTCCGCGTCGACTACCCGGTGATGAGCGACGCCGAGTTCGCGGCGCGCGGCGAGCCCCTCGCCCACGAGCGCGGCCTCTTCCTCGTGGGGCGCACGAACACCGTGCTCGCAGCGCTCGAGCAGGCCCGCCCGTGGCCCATCCACGTGCGCGACGGCGCGGTCGAGATCGGCCGCGAGCGCGTCACGGGCCGCGAGGTGGGCGCGGCGTTCGTCCATCCGAACCCGGTCCGCCCGGACCGGTACGTGGTGGTGGTCGCGGGCGCGTCGGCGGCCGGCACGCTGCGCGCGCGATCGCTCCCCGACCTGCTGCCGGACTTCGTCGTGTGGGACGAGCACGTGGCGCCGTCGCGCGGCCAGCTGCTGCTCGGCGCGGGCCAGCTCCGCGCGGCCGGGCTCTTCACGCGGCAGTGGCAACTGCCGAAGAGCTTCGTCGACCCGCTCGCGCGCGCGAAGCGACCCCAGGCGCTCAGCGAAGACGATGACAACGCCGATTTGCCCTGAGCGCGCAGAGGACTACATTCCCGCCATGCCTCGGTTCGCTCGACTTCTCGTGCTCGCGCTGCTCGCGTGCATCGCCGCGCTCGCGATCACGCCTTCGGCGCGGGCGTTCGAGCCCCCGCCTCTGCGCGGCCACGTCGTCGACATGGCCGGCGCGCTCTCTCCCGGTGAGGTGCAGACCCTCGACGGCAAGCTCGAGCGTGTGCGTCGCGGCACGGGCTTCGCGATCGTCGTGCTCGTGGTCGCGTCCCTCGACGGGGAGCCGATCGAGGACGTCGCGTACAAGGCGTTCAACGCGTGGGGCGTGGGGTCCAAAGAGGCCGACGACGGCGTGCTGCTCGTCGTCGCGCCCAAGGAGCGCAAGCTCCGCATCGAGACCGGCAAGGGCGTCGGGGGCGCCCTCACCGACGTCCAGTCGCACCACATCAACACCGACGTCATCGGCCCGCTGATGAAGCAGGGCCGCACCTACGAAGCCGTCGATCGCAGCACCGACGCGATCGTCCAGGCCCTCGTCGAGGGCACGCCGGGCGGCGGGAGCGATCCGGGCAAGAACCCCGCGCACGCGCGACGTGGGAGACGCGAGCCCCCGAGCCTCGTGCAGACGCTCATCTGGGCCGGCATCCTCATCGCGGTGATCGTGCTCGCGATCGTGTCGCCGACCTTCCGATCGATTCTCTTCTGGGTCTTGCTCTTCGGGCGCGGTGGCGGCGGCGGAGGTGGCGGAGGCTTCGGCGGCGGCGGCTACGGCGGCGGCGGCGGATCGAGCGGCGGCGGCGGCAGCTCCGACGACTACTGATCAGCTGCGCCGCGAGCCACCTGGACGCCCGCCCTTCGCGTTCCTGTCCCGCGGAGGTCCCTTGCGCGCCGGACCGCGACCGCGGCCGTCGCTGGGCGCCGCGACGCGCCCACGCTCCGCACCCGCGCTCGCCCCACGCCCACGCTCCGCACCCGCGCCCGCCCCACGCCCGCGCTCAGCTCCATGCCCGCGCTCAGCTCCACGCCCACGCTCGTCACGCCCGCGCTCACCGCGCCCGCGCTCTGCGCCCGCGCGCGACGTCGGCGCCTTGCGCTTTGCGTCCGGCATCGGCGGGCTCACGATCGCGCGCGGCACGCCGTACGCCTTCTTGAGCGCCATGAGCTCGTCGCGCGTGAGAAAGCGCCACGCCCCCGGCTTGAGGCCCTCGAGGGTGATCCCCGCGAAGACGACGCGGCTGAGGCGCATCACCGAGAAGCCCGTCGCGTCCCCCATGCGCCGGATCTGCTGGTTCCTGCCCTCGTGGATCGTCAGCTCCATCCACGTCTTGCCCGCCTCGTGACGGATGAGCGTCGCCTCGGCCGGCGCGGTGACGCCGTCCTCGAGGTTCACTCCGGTGCGCCAGCGCTCGAGGTCCTCGGGTTGCATGAGCCCGTGCGTCTTGACGATGTAGGTCTTGGGGACCTCGCGCTTGGGGTGCAGCAAGCCGTCGGAGAACGCGCCGTCGTTCGTCGCGAGCAGGAGCCCGCTCGTCGCGAAGTCGAGGCGACCGATCGGGAACACGCGCACGCCCACGCCTCCGAGCAGCTCCTTCACGCACGGGCGCCCCTCGGGGTCGCTCATCGTGCTGACGTATCCCCGGGGCTTGTGCAGGGCGACGTACACGAGCCGCTCGGCGACGACGCGCGCGCCGTCGACCTCGATCTTGTCGTTGCGCGGGTCGGCCTTGGCGCCGAGCTCGCGCACCACGCGACCGTTCACGCGGACCTTCCCCTCGGTGATCAGCTTCTCGGCGGCGCGCCTCGACGCGAGGCCTCCGCGCGCGAGGATCTTCTGCAGGCGCTCTTCCATTATGCTTCCGGGGTGAGGGACACCGCGCTCAATAGAACGGCAGGGCCACCGCGGCAACGACGACGACTCCGCGCGGGCCCCGCGGCGCTCGCCCTCGTCGTCGCGCTCTCGGCGCAGACGGCGGCGGCCCAGGTGATCAAGCTCGACGGCGAGGCCCCGGCCGGAGGCCCCGATCACTTCCTTCTCCCGTTCGACGTGCCCGCCGGGACGCAGGAGATCGAGGTGCGCCACGTCGACGGCTCGCCGGCGAACATCCTCGACTTCGGGCTCGAAGACCCCGGCGGACCGCGCGGATGGGGTGGGGACACCGCCGAGCCCACGGTCGTCAACGCGTCGGCGGCGTCGCGCGGCTACCGCCCGGGCGCGATCGTTCCGGGCCGATGGCGCGTCATCGTCGGCAAGGCCAAGGTCGTCGAGACGCCCGCGCGCTACGCCGTCGAGGTCGAGCTCCGGCAGGCCACGACGCTCGCCCCCGACCCGACGCGCTCCACGTACACGCCGCCCGCGCCGCGAGCAGAGCCGCGCTGGTACAAGGGGGACTTCCACGTCCACTCACGCGAGAGCACCGACGCCAAGGCCTCGCTCGCCGACGACGCCGCGCTCGCCGAACGGCGCGGCCTCGACTTCATCGAGATCAGCGACCACAACACGACGACACAGCTCGACTTCTTCGGCGACGTCGCGACCAAGCACCCGAGCGTGCTGCTCCTGCCGGGCATCGAGGTCACCACATACGCGGGGCACGCCAACGCCATCGGCGCCACCCGCTGGGTCGAGCACAAGGTCGGCCAACCTGGCGTCACCATGGCGGGATCCGTCGACGCGGTGATGGCGCAGGGCGCGCTGTTCGCCATCAACCACCCCGTGCTCGACCTCGGTACGCTCTGCATCGGCTGCGCCTGGAAGCACGACGTCGACCCGACCAAGGTGAGCGCGGTCGAGATCGCCACGGGCAGCGGCGCGGCGCTGCTCGCGGATCCCGCGCTCGCGTTCTGGGACGATCTGCTCGCACGGGGCTCACGCGCGGCGGCGATCGGCGGCAGCGACGACCACCGCGCGGGCGTCGTCGACGGACCGCTCCAGAGCCCGATCGGGAGTCCGACGACGCTCGTCTACGCGACGGAGCTGTCACCGGCGGGCGTGGTCGAGGCGGTGCGCGCGGGGCGCACCGTCGTCAAGCTGACGGGGCCCGACGATCCGATGGCCGAGGTCGAGGTGCGCGCCGCCGTCGCCGGCCCTCCGCTGGGCAAGGTGGGCGACACGGCCAAGGTGCGCTCGGCGTATGTCCGCGCGACGATTACGGGCGCGAGCGGTCAGCGTGTGCGCCTCGTGAAGAACGGCGCGCGCCTCGACGAGATCGACGTGACGGCCGACCCGTTCTCGTTCGACCTCCGCGTCGAAGCGCCCGCGCAGGGGCAAGACCGCTACCGCGCCGAGGTGCTCGTCGACGGAAAGCTGCGCACGGTCACGAGCCACGTGTGGGTGGCGCTCGACCCCGCGGGCCCAGAGGCGACCGCGCCTCCGACCGACGACGGCGGGTGTCGCGCCGCCCCCCGCGACACGTCACGCGCGACAGCGCTCTTCGCGGCGATCGTCGCGGCGCTCGCCTACGCCGTGGGCAGGCGCGCGCGATCGCGAGGCTGAGCCCCGCGGCGCCGGCGTCACTTCTTGGCGGCGGGCTTCTTCTCCGTGGGCTTCTTGGGGCCCGCGTCGGCCTCGGCGCTGTCGGTCGCGGGAGCGCCGGCGTCCTTGACCGCCTCCATGGCGTCGCGCGCCTTCTTCTCGGCCATCTCGGCCTCGTACTTGAGCTGCTCGTCGCGATCCCAGCGGTCGACGTGACCGTCGTGATCGTCGTCGACGCCCATGCGCTCGAGCCGCCCGTGCGCGTAGATCTCCCACACGTCGGGCTTGCCGTCCTTGTTGCGGTCGCGGCGGATGCGCTGGAGCTGACCGTCGACGTAGAACTTCCAGACGTCGGGCTTGCCGTCGCCGGTGGTGTCGAGCTGCTCCTGGGCCATGCGGCCGTCGACGAACTTGATCCACACGTCGATGCGACCGTCGAAGTCGCGGTCGGCCTGCTCCTCGATCGCCTCTCCCTTGGCGTTGAAGATGCGCACGACGTCCTTGATGCCGTCGAGGTTCGTGTCGATCTCGCGGCAGATGAGCACCTTGCGGCGCCGATCGCCCTCGCCGATCACCTTGAAGACCCGTCGCACGTTCGGCTTGAGCGCGCCCGGGCCCGCCGTCTCCGACACCTCGAGCTCGGGCTTGTTCTGCCAGTCACACCGCGACTGATCGTTCGCGGGCCACTTGCTCGGATCGTGCGATCCGCCCGGCGCGGACTTGCCGACGTTCGCGGTCGGGCCCGTTTGGTTGCCGCCACCGCACGCGACGAACGCGGCGACCGTGGCGATCGCTCCGACTCCGGCGATCCATCGCTTCATCGCTTGGCTCCTGCGGGACGCGCCGGCTTGCCGGGGACGCCCGCGTCGGGGACCGCGAGGGCCGGTCCGTCGTCGGGGTTGGCCGGAGCCGCGGGGGCCTCGGGCGGCGGCGGCGGCGGCGGGACGGCGCCCGCGTCGGCGTCGACGGGGGGCTTGATGCCCGGCGACGCGCTCGCGACCGGCGCGCCGTTCTTGTCGAGCACGATCGTGGCCTGCGGGTCGGGGTTGCCGTCGCCGTTGCGGTCCATGGCGATCGTCACGTGGTCGGCCTCGTAGAGCCACCACTGGTCGACGCGGCCATCCCCCGACGCGTCGCGCTCACGCTTGGTGCGCTTGCCCGTGGCGGGATCGAAGTAGTCCCACGTGTCGACGCGGCCGCGGTTCGTCGTGTCGAGCTGGCGCTCGACGAGCTTGCCGCCCTGGAACAGCTCGACGGCGTTGAGGATGCCGTTGTCGTCGTAGTCGTACTCGCGCCGGCGCAGCTGCCCCGCGCTGTCGAAGTACTCGTACATGTCGGGGTGGCCGTCGTTGTTCAGATCAGTGACGCGGCAGACCTCGCGGTTGCCGTCCATCACCTTGCGGATGTCCGGCTTGCCGTCGTTGTTGGCGTCCATCGTCTGCACGCGGCCCGACTCGTTGCACGGCTCGTGCACGAGCACCTCGGTGCGCCGCGCGTCGGCCGCGCTCTTCGCGCCCTTGCCGCCCGTCTCGTCGCCGCCGCACGCCAGCATCGCGACCGCGCCCGTCGCCGCCGCCAAGACCACCCACCCCACCGCGCCGAGCACAGGCCGCGCGTGCGTTGCCGCCCTAAGGTCCGTCATGATCTACCCAGTCATCTCCCGCCCATGAAAGGCGCGAGCGCCACAATAGACGGCCAACCGACCGCCCCGCAAGCGAGCCGAACGCGGCCGCGGAGCTGGGGGGGCGGAACCCCGCGGCCCACAGCCCCCGACACGATGTATGAGCATGACATGATTCACTATTCAGGAGATGGAGGAATCTGCTTCGGGGCGACTCAACTCCACTTGACCGACACGTA
>JAGQJA010000668.1 GCA_020430845.1 Myxococcales bacterium | reverse complement strand
CAGGTGCAGCCGAGCGACAACGCCGCGGCGCTCATCGCGGCCATGCGCGGGGCGACCAAGTCGGTGCACGTCGTGATGTACCTGCTCTCGTCCGACGAGTTCATCAACGCGCTCATCGACCAGCACAAGGCCGGTCGCGACGTGAAGGTCATCCTCAACCAGAACTTCCCCCCTGGCGGCGGCGACAACGCGCGCGCCTTCTCGAGGCTCTCTGCGCAGGGCGTCCCCGTGGTGTGGGCCCCCGCCGGCTACACGTACACGCACGCCAAGATGCTCATCATCGACAGCGCGCGCATCATCGTCATGACGATGAACATGACGTTCTCGAGCGCGTCGACGAACCGCGAGTACATCGCCACCGACCCCGACGCGGACGACGTCGCCGACGCCGAGAAGATCTTCGCCGGCGACTACGCGAACACGAGCACGTCGGTGACGGGCAAGCTCGTGCTGTCTCCCAGGAACACGAGCCTCGTCGACGCGCGCGCGCGTCTCAAGGCGCTCATCGACGGCGCCACCACGTCCGTCGACGTCGAGGTGCAGTCGCTGTCCGACTTCCCACTCGTCGACGCGCTCATCCTGGCTCACCAAGCGGGCCTCAAGGTGCGCGTGGTGCTCGACGGAAAGACCACGGGCAACACCACGTCGCAGTCGGACGCGCTTGCCAAGCTCAAGCAGTACGGCGTGCCCACGCGGCTCGTGAGCTCGCTCGACATCCACGCCAAGGCCATCGTCGCCGACGGCGCGCGCGCGTTCATCGGCTCGCAGAACTTCACGCCGACGGGCCTGCTCAACAACCGTGAGGTCGGCGTGGTGTTCGACGGCCCGGCCGAGGTGGCCAAGGTCTCGACGGTGATCGCTCAGGACTTCGACAAGGGCGTCGCGCCCTGACGGCTCACTTCGGCTTGTAGGCCACGCCGGTCACGGTCATCACCGTGCGCCCGCTCATGTCCCACGCGGCCTTCGAGGTCACGTCGGTGATCGCGACGAAGCTCGCCTGCCGAGTCGCGGCCTGGTTTCGCAGCTCGTTGCACGCCTCGCGGAAGACCTCGGTCACCTCACGGCCGATGATCTGCGCGCTCACCTCGCCCACCGGCTCGTACACGTCGGCGTTCGGCGCTTCGCTCACCACCTCGACCTTGGCGGCCTCGGGCTTGAGCGCCACCGATTCGGGGAGCGCCTCCATGCAGCCCGAGAGCAGCAAGGCAGACAGGCCCGAGGCCAAGCGCGCGCGGTCCCACATACCCCGATCGTGACGGACCGGGCCCAGTCCGTAAAGTTTTCAAGGTCTCGGCGACGTGATGTCGCCCGAGGCTCACTGGGCGCACGCCTCGATCTCGCCCAGGCCTGGATCGTCGTCCTCGGCCGTCGAGATGGCGCCGCGCACGGGGCGGACGGCCGCCCGGAGCAGCATTTCCCCGCTTGCAACTGGCCGGCGCGAAGGTATGGTGTCACCGATTTCGGCCCCTCGGGGCCGGATGGTGGCCGTAGCTCAGTTGGTAGAGCGCCGGATTGTGGCTCCGGCTGTCGCGGGTTCAAGCCCCGTCGGTCACCCCAGCTCGCGTCGATCTGCGCCCCGCCCGTCGGGGCGCGGTCGCGTCAGGGGGGCGCGTCGCAGCTCGGGTCGACGACGTCGACGCGCGTCTCGCTCCCGTTGGCCAGAGCGCGGACCAAGAACCCGACGCCGG
>JAGQJA010000667.1:2130-2303 GCA_020430845.1 Myxococcales bacterium | reverse complement strand
GGCACGCCGTAGCGGTACGCCGTCGACAAGAGCGACGGGCTCTTGACCCCGAGCGCCTCTTCGATGCGCGCCATGTGCTTGCCGAGCAAGTAGTGCAGCTCCGGCGTGGTCATGCGCCGCTGGAACTCGGGCTGGAGCATGATCGCGCTGAACAGCTTGTCGGTCTCGAGCAG
>JAGQJA010000667.1:0-1932 GCA_020430845.1 Myxococcales bacterium | reverse complement strand
GGCGTCATCGCGCCCGACATCGTCAAGAACGTGCACGTGTCGTCTTGCGAGGCGCGACGCATGAGCTCGAACGCCGTGCGCTCCTGTCTGCCCACGTACGCCGGGAACATCGCCTGGATGATGTCGGCCGGCTTCTCTTTGCCGGTGATCGCCGTCGGGTGAACGTCGCGCGCGCGGTCGAACACGCGCTTGACGCCTTGCTTTCCATTCCGCGTCGCCATGGGCCGAGCGTTATCGAATTCTCTGCCGCGACGGTCAACCCCCGTCGCCGACAAAGTGCACGCGCCTCGGCTTGCGACGGCAGGACGCCGGTGCTTGGATCGATCACCTTGAAGCGATCCCCGCGCGGGCTCGAAGCCCTCCCCACGTTCGAGGCGTTCGCCTCGGAGCCCGACGACGACCTCGACGTGGCCGTGGGCGCCGCGCTCTACGCGCGCGATCACCACGCAGAGCTCGACGCCGCCTCGCTGGTGCGTGAGCTCGAGGCGCTGGGCTCAGCGCTCGCCGCAGAGGACATCGCGGGTTGGCCCGTGCGCGCGCAGATCGATCGGCTGTCGCGCTTCGTCTACGGCGAGCTCGGCTTCGCCGGCGACGCGGCCGACTACTACGACCCCAAGAACAGCCTGCTGCCCGACGTGATGGCGCGGCGTCGGGGCATCCCCATCACGCTCGCGCTCGTCTACGCCGAGATCGCCCGGGCCAACGGGGTCGACGTCGCGGGCGTGGGGTTCCCCGGGCACTTCTTGCTTCGCGTCGGTCCGCCCGATCACGCGCTCTTCGTCGACCCGTTCGACAAGGGCCGCGAGCTCGACGACGCGTCGCTGCGCGCCCTGCTGCGCCGCGCGATGGGCCACGACGCGCACCTCGACCCGCAGCTGCTCGAGCCCACCAAGGGTCGGCAGATCCTCGTGCGCATGCTCACCAACCTCAAGAACGCCTTCGCGGGCCGCGGTGACCACGCGCGCGCGTTCTTGGCGCTCGACCGCATCGCCAACCTCGTCCCGACGTCGACGCGCATCCTGCGCGAGCACGCGATGGCCGCGTCGGTCATCGGCGCCGTCGAGATCGCGCGCGCCGACATCGAGCGCCTGCTCGAGCTCGAGCCGCTCGCGCCAGACGTCGAGACCCTACGGCGGCGCCTCGAAGCGCTCGTGCCGCGGCCCGCGAACTGAGCGCCTCCTCCGCCGAGGAGCGGCCGCCCGCGCGCTCAGTTCTTCTCCCAGCCGACACCGAGCTTGACCAACATGAAGCCGTCGATCGTGTCGCTCTTGGCCGCCAGGTAGTTGATGTACGTGGCCGCGCCGACGCCGAGCGTCACGATGAGCCCGTCGCCGCCGTCCTCGTAGCGCGACGGCACGCTCGTGATGACGCCGATCTCTCCGTACGGGCTCACGTTGCCGAAGCTGAAGCGGCCGTTGATCTCGTCGAAGTGCAGCGACGTGCCGCCGATCCCGTAGGCCGACACGGGCCGCGGCGTGCCGTAGAACGCGATGCCCGTGCCCCAGCCGAACGCCTTGCGCTCGGGCGCCAGGATGGCGTCGCCCGACGTGTGGAGCGCGAACGGGAGCGGCTTGTTCGTGCCCGGCCACTTGACGTTCTTGAGGCCGATGACGGCGTCGGCCGCGACGAGCTGACCGGTGTGTCCCTTGCGATCGGGCAAGTTGTAGGCGCCGCCCGTCTGCGCACGCACGAAGCCGCGGCAGCCGGTGCCGACGGCGAGGACGGCGCACACGGTGGCGATGCGGAGCGCCGAGGTCGGTCGAGGCGAGCTGCGCCTCCATGCGGTGCGTGCGATCATGACGCTGGCCTCGCCTTTACGTCCAAACTCGCGCGCGGGCTAGCTGACAATCGGTGACAGCGCGCGCCGCCGGTCCGGCCGGCACGCAGCTTCGAGCACGTTCGGGACCACAAAAAAGCAACGCGCCCCGAGGC
>JAGQJA010000666.1 GCA_020430845.1 Myxococcales bacterium | reverse complement strand
TGGCGATGCCGTAGTTGAACGACGCCGTGCCCTGGAACGAGTGGCCGATCAGGTGGTTCTGATCCTGACCCAGGCCGCGCACGCGCAAGAGCTCGCGGCCGTAGTCGATGACCAGGCCGAAGCTGAGGTCGTTCTTTCCGAGGATGTCCGTTCCGTTGGTGTGGAAGAACCCCTTGGAGTCGAGGGCCGGTCGGAACAGGTGCGTGTCGAAGCCGTCGCTGTTGCCATCTGGGATGGCTTGAGCGCGCGCATCGCGGGCGCCGAGGAAGGCTAGGGACGCGGCCGCGAGAGCGAACAAGCGCCCCCGAGCACGAACGGCGAACAGGCGCGCGAACGGGGCTCGAATCACGCGCCGACGGTAACACACTCGACGAAAGTAGATGAAAAAGCAGACGTCTTCGGGGGCCGTGCACTACACTTCGGAGGCATGGTCGGAGCGCCCGTTCCGCCGCGTCCGGCGGCCCTCCGCCCCATCCGCCCGGCCACCGGGGCCGCGATGCTGCTCGCGCTCGCGGCGACCCTGGCCCCCGGCGACGCGGGCGCCGAGCTGCAGATCGACGGGAAATGGCGCCAAGGAGCCCTGCGTGAGGACTTCACGGTCCAGCAGTGGCTGTCGGGCTGTGGGCCCACGCCCCAGTCGGCGCGGAGCGGCGGCGGGGAGATCATCACGATCCGCAAGGAGGGCGACGAGCTGGCCTTCGTGGGCGGGGGGCGCGTCTTCCGCACCAACCAGTGTTACGAGGTCATGCCCACGCTCATCCGCGAGACGCACTCGCGCGACGCGTCGGGCAAGGCATGGCGCACGCGCTGCGTGACCCCGGCCGGCGATCCGCGTCGGGCGCTGCTCCAGACGTTGGTCGTGGCGACGACCGACACCCATATCGACGTCATCGAGACGGGGCGCTACGAGATCTCGCTCGCCGAGGGCCACTGCGTCGCGGACGTGAAGCGCACACGGTCGTTCGACCTCGTCGTCGAGAAGCCCGCGGCCAGCCTCAGCGCGGCGCCGCCCCCGCCCGCGACGACCGAGAAGCCCAAGCCCGAGCCCGTCTGCGCCACCGTCGGTGAGGCCGCGCGCCTCGAGGTGCGCCCGTCGCGCAAGCTGCTCAAGACGTCCGAGAAATTCGCATTCCGCGGCGCGGTCGTCGACGAGAAGGGCTGCTCGACCGGCGCGCCGCTCACGTGGAAGCTCGCGCCCGGCTCCGAGAAGAAGGGCGTCACGGTCGACGGCGCGGGCGTGGTGACCGTGAGCGCCGACGCGCCCGAGGGCACCGTCGAGATCCTCGCGTCGTCCACGGGCAAGACCACGACCGTGAGCGTCCAGGTGAGCGAGCCGGCGCACTACGACGACCTCCTCAACAAGTCCGGCCTCAACGCCGAGGGCGAGAACGACGCGGCGTCGATCGCCATCATCAGCTCGCAGTCGCTCGGCGGCGGCGAGGCGCGCGCCGAGGACGGCTCGAAGACGCGGCGGATGATCTTCCTCGGCATCGTCGGCGTGGGGCTCGTGGCGCTCGCGGTCGCGGCCGCGTTCGTCATGCGCCGCGCGAAGCGGGCCAAGGAGATCGAGCGCGAGCTCGACGAGCGGCACGAGCGCCGGGTGCAAGAGACGCTGCAGCGCACCGAAGAAAAACGCCGGGCGCACGAGGCCCAGGAGCAAGCCCACCGGCTCAGCATCGAGGCGCGCGCGCGGGCCGAGAGCGAGCGCCGACGGGCGAGCGCCGTGGCACCTCCGCCGCGCGAGCCCGAGCCCGAGGAGCCGCCCATGGCGTGCCCCACGTGCAAGCGCGACTGGCCCGGCGGGACGCTCTTCTGCCCGATGGACGCGACGAAGCTCGTGCCCCAGGCCGAGCTCAGCGATCAGCCGGTCTCGATGTGCCCCAAGTGCAAGCGGAGCTACGGCGCCGGCACCAACGTCTGTCCCCACGACGGCGAGCCCGTGGTGCCGTACGCTATGGGGGCCGTGGCGGCGGAGCCCAGCCGTAGGGGAAAGATCTGCCCCACCTGCGGCGACCGCTTCGACGGAACGTCGGACTACTGCGGCAAGGACGGCACCGCGCTGGTCATGCTCAATTGACCGCGCGCATCGCCCGCAGGCGCCGAGACGCGCGACGGATGCCCCATTTCCTCACAGGTGGGCGGCGCGCGCCCACACGTGCAAACGGCGCGCAGAAACCCACCCCAGGAAAAGACCTTCTGCGCGGTCTGACCGTCTGCTTGATCGCGCTCGTTCGTGCTCGCTATACTCACAAGAGGCCAGGAAATTCGGCCAGTCCTCACATGCTCCCGCGGGCGTGGGCGCGCGCCTCTGAGGGCCGCGCAATGCAAGGGATGGTTCCGCGATGAAGATTCAGTGCCAGTCGTGTCAGGCGAAATACACCATTGCGGACGAGAAGGTCCTCGGGAAGGTGGTCAAGATCCGTTGCAAGAAGTGCAGCGCGACCATCGTCATCAACGGAAACGAGCAACCTGCCGCGGCGGAGGACAACGCGGACACGCACGTCTTCGACTACACGGCGCAGGGCGGTCAGGATCAGTGGACGGTCAATGTGGCCGACGGTGACCAGCGCACCATGACGGCGCCGGAGATCGCGGCGGAGTACCGCGCCGGCGTCATCAACGACGAGACGTACTGCTGGAAGGACGGCATGGCCGATTGGCTGCCGCTCCGCGACATCGAGCAGCTCTACGGCGCCGTGCAGCTCGGCCCGCGCCCGTCGCTCGCCGACGATCACAACTCCATGCCTCCCGCGCACGACGCGGGCGCAGCCGCAGCGGGCG
>JAGQJA010000665.1 GCA_020430845.1 Myxococcales bacterium | reverse complement strand
GCTCGTGCTCGTGCCCTGATCGCGGCGCTCGCGGTCACGGCTGCGCCGCGCGCGTGCGTGCTCGCGGTCGGATGTGCGCGGGCGTATGTGTGTGTCGGGATGATTCTTCTCGACGCAGAATGCGGAGGATTTCCACCGATGTGAGAGACTCTCACGCTGGAGGTCTGCCATGCACACGCGCGTCTCTGCAGTGTTCATCGTCTCGATTTGCGCAGGTCTCCTCGCACTCGGTGCGTGCGGCGTGGGCGATCCGCCGAGCGAGTTCGTGGAGCTCGACGCGGGCGACGAGGTCCGAGATCCCACCGGCGCGAGCAGCGGCTCTTTCGCGAGCCCCGAGGCCGGCCTACCCGACGCGCGCCCCGGAACGCCCGGCGAGGGCGGCGTGGACTGCGACGCGAGCCCGGCCGAGTGCCTTCCGCCCGGCGTCTGCGGCGACGGCAAGCCCGGCCTCGGCGAGAGCTGCGACGACGGCAACACCGTCGACGGCGACGGCTGCTCGTCAAAGTGCGAGATCGAGGGCCCGTACTGGGCGTGCAGCTTCGGCGTGAAGTGCGTCGACGTGCGCGACTGCGGACAGCTCCTCGAGGCGGGCGCGCCCGACGGCGGCGACGCAGGCTGCATCGCGCCGCCCAAGCCGGCCGTGTGCGGTGATCGCGTCATCGATCCCGGCGAGGCCTGCGACGACGGCAACGTGACGGGCGGCGACGGCTGCTCGATCGACTGCAAGACCATCGAGGCCAACTTCGTGTGTCCCACGCCGGGCGCGCCCTGCGTGTCGACGATGGTGTGCGGTGACGGCAAGATCACCGGCACCGAAGAGTGCGACGACGGCAACGCGGTGGGGGGCGACGGTTGCTCGGCGACGTGCAAGCTCGAAGAGGGCTGGGTGTGCCCCATCCCCGCGACCAAGTGTCAGGCCAAGGCCTGCGGCGACGGCCTCGTGGCCGGCGACGAGGAGTGTGACGACGGCAACACGGCCGACAACGACGGCTGCTCGTCGACGTGCCGACTGCAGTCGCGCACCGAGACGATCGCGCCCACGCCCACGACGCCCCCGAAGACGATCGTGCACCACTACTCGTGCGTGTACCCGGCGGTGCCGCTCGTGCCCAAGCGGCAGGTGTGCACCGAGACGGTGTGCGGCAACGGCGTCATGGAGCCCAACAGCACCGAGCAGTGCGACGACGGCAACAAGACGGCCTTCGACGGGTGCTCGCCCAACTGTGAGCTCGAGCCCCAGTGCCCCGACGGCAAGTGCGTCGCGCGGTGCGGCGACGGCTTGCTCTTCGACTTCGACGCGAACGGCGACGGCCAGCCCGACGAGGAGTGTGACGACGGCAACACGATCAACGGCGACGGCTGCTCGAGCACGTGCAAGATCGAGCCCGGCTATCAGTGCACTGCGCAGATCGCGCCCGACCCGCCGTTCCTCGACATCCCCACCGTGCTCCGCGACTTCAAGTACTACAGCGCGGGCGATCCCGAGAGCCACCCGGACTACGAGCGCTACGGCTGCCCCCGCGTGACGCCGGGCCTCGTGCAGCCGTCGCTCGTCAACCGCGTGCCCGTGTTCCGATGGAACGGCGTGGGCAACGATCCCGTCTCGGGCGTCGACACGAACGGCGATTGCGGCCAACAGCTGACGAGCGCGCTCGACCTCACCGACTGGTACAAGGACATCGACATCAACGTCGGCGGGACACCGCGGCGGCGCTCCAAGACGGTCAACAGCGTCATGATGCGCCTCACGCGCCAGGGTGCCGCCGGCAACTACTCGTACGTCTTCGACAGCCGCTTCGATCCGCCTTACGACGCCCGCGGCGGCTTCTACCCGCTCGATGGCCTCGGCTGGGGCAACCAGGGCGCGAGCCACAACTACGCGTTCTCGACCGAGCTCCGGTACTGGTTCAACTACGACGCCGCCGTGGCGCCGCAGCTCGACTTCAGCGGCGACGACGACGTGTGGGTGTTCATCAACGGCAAGATCGCGCTCGACCTCGGCGGTCTGCACCCGCGCCTCGCCGACTCGTTCACGCTCGACGCCGCCAAGGCCGCGGCGCTCGGCC
>JAGQJA010000664.1:3587-6179 GCA_020430845.1 Myxococcales bacterium | reverse complement strand
CTCTACGTGCTCGACCCCGACGGCAAGCTGCGCTGGTCGATGAAGCTCGTGGACCAGGATCGCAACGACCTCAACTCGTCGCCCGCGCTGGGCGAGGACGCGATCGTCATCGCGGGCGAGAGCGGGCAGATCTTCAGCGTGCCCTACGAGTGGTGCAACCTCGGCGGCAAGGACGACCCGCGCTGCGCGCCCGCGCCCGACCTCGCGCTCCCGCGGGACGGCGCCGAGCTGCGCTACCTCACCCCGATGGGCACGCTGCGCGCGCAGGTGCCCGACGAGATCTCCGCCAACGAGATGCTCTCGTTCCAGCTCGTCGTGCGCGAGGGCGGCCGCACCAAGCTCGCCACGCTCGACGCGTCGTCGCTCGCCGTCGAGGTGGAGCCCAAGGCCGAGGTCACCGCGACGATCGCGGGCGACGGCAAGTTCGTCGTCGTCACGCCCAAGACGACCTTCCCGCCCGAGGCCAAGGTCACCATCCGCGGCAAGTACCTCGTCGACCACGAGCGCAAGGGCCTGCGCCTCACGGGCGGGCGCGTGGGCGGCGACGTCACGGCGACCGCGACGGTCAAGACGAAGAAGGGGCCCGAGGCGGCGGTCGCGTTCCCCGCGGGAGCGGGCGCGCGCGGCACGGTCTGGGAGCTGTCGCGCCTGGCGCTGCCCATGCCGACGCTCATGCCGAGCTACAACCAGATCGGCTTCGACTCGCTGCACTACCTCGTCACGGCGCTCGAGGGCGGCGGCGGCAAGGGTGTGGCGTTCATGCTCGGCGCCAAGCTCGAGGAGGCGCAGAACCGCACGGTGGTCGACCCGACGACGCGCCTCCTGGTGCCGCTCGAGATGAGCTGGGACGGCGACGTGATGACGCTCGCGAGCGATCAGATCATGCAGGTCGAGGCGATGAGCGCCGTCGTGAACTTCAAGACGTTCCGCGTGGCCGCGCGCCTCGGCAGCGACCTCTCCGCCGTCGGGGGCGCCAACGTCACCGGCAGCACGGTGTGCGCCGAGGTCCCGTTCTACGGGCTCTTCCTGCAGCAGCTCGGCCTCTGCAACCCGCAGACCGACGAGCTCGTCGTGCTCGGCGGCAGCGAGCTGCGCCCGTACGACGCCGCGCGCGTGATCACGTCGGGTCAGCGCCCCGCGACCGAGGGCGAGGACGCGCGCACGCTCGCGGGCACGGTCGAGATCTCGCGGGGCGCCGACGGCCTCACAGCCGCGCTGCCCGCGTCGACCCTCAAGGCCTCCGAGCACCTCGTGAGCGTCATCCTCGTCGACGCGACCACCGGGAAGCCCATCGTGCTCGACTACGGGCTCGACACGCAGCGCACCACCTCGGCCGAGGGGTTCGTCACCAAGGTCGACGTCCCGTTCAAGGGGCGCGCGGTGCCGGCCAAGCTGCGCGCGCACGTCATCGTCGACACGCAGCTCATCGCGAGCCACACGCTCGGCGGCGACAAGTAGGGCTGCGCGCGTGGCCCCGGGGGGCGCGCCTCGGCGACCCCGTCGTGCCGCCGGGGTGCGCGAGCAGTACCAGGCGCGGCCGAAACCAGATAGAAACAGGGGGTGCGTCTCTGGATATCCCTCGCCGCCTCGTGGCTGCTCGTAGGGTGCGGCTCACCTCGTAACCGCGGCGGCGTCGAGTATCCGGCGCGCGATCCGGGCTGCGAGGTGCAGGTGCACCCCGACGTGCCGCCGGTCCCGACCGACAACATCGGCCCCGTCACCGCCACGTGCGACCTCGACGTGAGCGAGGCCGACTGCCTGCGCACGCTCAAGGACCAGGCGTGCAAGCTGGGCGCAGACACGCTCTGGGGCGTGGCCGACGACGCGGACAAGAGCGGCGGCAAGAAGCGCATCTTCGGGCGCGCGGCCCACACCAAGGCGGGAAAGTAGCACCGTGAAGCGCTTCGACGAGACGGCCGACGTCCACTCGGTGCGCTCCGACGGGCGCGAGATGTGGCTCGTCATCAGCGCGGCCAACGGGGTGCGCACCATCCCGCTGCCCCGCAAGCCCGAGGTCGTCATCGGGCGCATGCACACGTGCGACATCGTCATCGAGGACGAGTCCGTCTCGCGCACGCATGCGGTCATCCGCCAGGGCGAGTCGATGCACATCGAGGACCTCGGCAGCCGCAACAAGACGCGCGTGCTCGGCAAGGCGCTCGGCAAAGGTGAGCGCACGCCGGTCACGGTCGGATCGGTCGTCGAGATCGGCTACGCGACGATCCTCGTCCAGCTCGGGCGCCCCGAGCAGTCGCGCGTCGCGCCGCCCAGCCAGCCCACGCGCCCCGGCGGTCCCGTGCCGTCGCCCGGGCCCATCGTGCTCGACCCGACGATGCAGCGCCTCTATGCGCTGCTCGACGTCATCGCGCCGAGCCCCCTCAACGTGCTCATCCTCGGCGAGACGGGCACGGGCAAAGAGGTGTTCGCCGAGGCGATCCACACCGGCAGCGCGCGCGCCGACAAGCCCTTCTTGCGCGTCAACTGCGCCGGGCTCAGCGGGTCGCTGCTCGAGAGCGAGCTCTTCGGTCACGAGAAGGGCGCGTTCACCGGAGCGCTCCAGGCCAAGTCGGGTCTCTTCGAGGCGGCCGACGG
>JAGQJA010000664.1:203-3495 GCA_020430845.1 Myxococcales bacterium | reverse complement strand
AGCGTGCAGTCCAAGCGCGTCGACGTGCGCTACGTGGCGGCGACCAACCGCGACGTGCTCATGTTCATCGAGCAGGGGCGCTTTCGCTCCGACCTCTACTTTCGGCTCAACGGCTTCTCGGTCACGCTGCCGCCGCTCCGCAAGCGGCGCGCCGAGATCGCGCCCCTCGCCAAGCTCTTCGGCGCGCGTGCGGCCCGTCGCGCGGTCGAGCTGACACCGGCAGCCGAGCACGCCCTCGCCGGGTACGCGTGGCCGGGAAACGTGCGCGAGCTCAAGAACGTCATCGAGCGTGCGGTCGTCCTGAGCGGGAGCTCGCCCACCATCGACGTGCCTCACCTGCAGCTGCCCGAGGCGACGTTCAACCCCGAGGCGTCTTCGCCGGGCACCATCGACCCCGCCGCCGGCACGTGGCCGCCCCCCGCGCCGACGTATCCCATGTACCCACATGCATCGTCGCAGCCGCTCGGTCTCACGCCCGCGTTCGGCGTGCCCGTGGCAGGTCACCCCGCGCAGGCCGCGCCCATCCCGCCCGGGACGATGCCGCCGCACACGTCGCCCCCGCCCACCGGCCCGCAGACCGACGCCGCTTCGCTCAAGGCGCAGCGCGAGTCGTGGGAGAAGCAGCAGGTGCTCGCCGCGCTCGAGCGCACGAGCGGCAACCAGAAAGAGGCCGCGAAGCTCCTCGGCGTCTCGCGCCGCACGCTCATCAACAAGATCGAGGCGTACGGCATCGCGCGCCCGCGCAAGCGCTGACGCTCTCTTTGCTCGCGCGAGCGACGCTCACTCGAAGCACGCGAGCAGCGCGTCGCTCGTCGTGGCCGACATCGCGCAGGCGTGCTGCGCGCGCGTCATCTGCTCGGGGCACGCGCGAAAGCCCTCGTCCTTGCGGGCCTCGTCGCGTTGTCGCGCGCGTTCGGCGGCGACGATCTCGGCGCCCGCGTCGGGCAGCTTCTCGCGCACGACCAGCTCGGCGAAGTGATCCACGAGCGCCTCGCACTCCGCGGGAGACGCGGTGCGCCGGCACGCCACGAGCGCGAGCGGCGCCGCGAGGCACACCCAGGCGATCACGCGCGTCAGCGCATGCACTTGTCGACCTGCTCGGGCGTCTCGGCCGCCTTCACGCAGGTCATCATCCCGTCGGTCACGCGCTTGCCGATGCACGCGTCGATCTCGCCGCGCAGCTGCGTCCGCAGCTCGTCTTGCTTCTTCGCGATGAGCGCCGGGTCGGCGATGTTCATCGCCTTGAGCTGCACGGCGACGTTGCGGTCGATGACGGCCTCGCAGTCGGCGCGCGTGGCCTTGCGCCCACACGCGACGGCGCAGAGCGAGAGCGACAGGACCACGACGGCGAGCGTTCGCGAGTGCACGGTAGGATTCGGTACCACACGCGCCGCGAAGGCCGAAAGCCCCTTTTGGCCGGAAAACACATGAGTGCTACACTCTTATGGTGCCTGTCAGGGCGGCCGGTCCCGAAGAGTGCTTGCGCAAGGCCATGGCCTCGCGGACGGCACGTCAGCGCGCGATTTGGGCCAAGAAGGGCCTGTCGGCGCGCCAAGGCCTCGACCGCACCACCCACGCGATGCTGCTCCGGCAGCTCTACCTTTCGCTCTACGAGGCCCGAAACTTTCGCAAGGCGCTCGACGTGGCGAAGCAGGCGCTGTCGTTGGATGTCCTACCCGACGTGCTCAACCAGGACGCCGCGCGCGCCGCGCTCGCCGACGGTGACCTCGAGTCGGCCCTCTGCCACCTGCGGGCGGCCGCGCGTCGAGGCCCCGCGTCGCGACGCCCGTTCCACCTGTGGACCCTCGGCAGCACGCTCTTTCTCGCCGCGCGCTATCCCGAGGCCGCCGCCGCGCTGCTCCGCGCTGCTCGGTGGGGGACGCACGACAAGCCGCTCTACCGCGGTCACCTGGCCCTCGTGCGCATCGCAGAGGGCGGCACGGTCGATGATCTCGAAGACACCATCACCTCGCTCGCCGAGGCGCCGTGCGGGCAGGGCTACGGGCACTTCGTCTTGGGCCACCTGATGTACGCGGCGGGCGAGTGGAGCCGCGCTCGGCGTTACCTCGAGGCCTTCGTCAAACGCACGGGCGCCGCGCGGCCGGCGCTCGGCATCGCGCTCGAGGGCGAGGTGAAGATGGCCAAGGCGACCCTCGCGAAGATGTGCGCCAACTAGACGGCCACCCATCCGCAGCTCTGCCGCGACGAATCGCCCCGGCCCCGTAGCCCCGCCACCTCTCCTGGTGCACGCGCGATCCACTCCGCGAACACTGCGTTCGACGACGGTCGCGCTCGCTCGGAGGTAGGCAGACGTGCGCCTCATCCGTGGCATCTGCGCGAATTCCAAGGTGCTCGCGTGTAGGGCGCGCTCCGACGCAAGACGCGGCATCGAAACGCGTGATGCTCGCGAACGCGGTGCGACACTTGCTACACTCTTTGCATCAGGCCTGCCGCGTCGGGCGATCCCGACGTGGCGCCGCGGGGGCCGTGCCCCCAATCGATCTCCAGGAGGAGCCGTGAATCGACGTCTTGCATCGATCCTGCTCGCGATCGCGCTGTTCATGCTCCCCACGCTCGCGTGGGCAGATGGCGACGGCGCTTCGGCGTTCACCGACTTCGCCAACCGCGGCATGTTCATCGCGGTGGGCGCGTCCTTCGTGTTCGGCCTCGTCGCGAGCCTCACGCCCTGCGTCTTCCCGATGGTGCCCATCACGGTCGCCATCTTCGGCGCGACCGAGGCGCAGTCGCGAGCTCGCGGCGCGGCCCTCTCGGCCACCTTCGTGCTCGGCATCGCCACGTTCTTCACGCCCGTCGGCGTCGCCTCGGCCATGAGCGGCAAGCTGATGGGCAGCGCGCTGGCAAACCAGTGGGTCGTGCTCGGCCTCGCCGTGCTCTTCATCGCGCTCGCGTCGTCGATGTTCGGCGCGTTCGAGATGGCGCTCCCCTCGGGCCTCACCAACCGCCTGTCGACCGTCGGCGGCGTCGGCTTCCGCGGCGCGTTCGTGCTCGGCCTCGTCATGGGCCTCGTCGCGGCGCCCTGCACCGGCCCGTTCCTCACGGGCATGATCGCGTGGATCGCCACGACGCGTAACGTCGCGCTCGGCACCGCGTGCATGTTCTCGTTCTCCCTCGGCCTCGGCATCCTCTTCTTCATCGCCGGCACCTTCGCGGTCAACCTGCCCAAGGGCGGCGCGTGGATGATGGGCATCAAGTGGGTGAGCGGCGTCGCGCTCGCGTACCTCGCGTTCTCGTACCTCCGCGATCGTTTCGAGCCGATCCGCTCGCTGGTGCA
>JAGQJA010000664.1:0-159 GCA_020430845.1 Myxococcales bacterium | reverse complement strand
CTCGGCCTCGGGCTCGTGCACGTGGCCGCAGAGCGACGCAAGTCTCCCATCGCCCACCTCTCCAAGCCGATGAAGCTCGCGTCGATCATCCCCGCCGTCGCGGGCGCGGCGATGCTCATCTCGTGGATCAACCTGCCGCGCGAGGCGGCGGCGGGCGGT
>JAGQJA010000663.1 GCA_020430845.1 Myxococcales bacterium | reverse complement strand
AGCGGTGAGCCCGTCCCCCGCGCCGCGACCCGCAAGCGCCCTCGCGCGCACGCGTACTCGTACGCCCCGTCGAGCGCGCCCGACGCGCCGAGCGTGCGCGACGGCTTGCACGCTCCCACGGTGCGTGCCCGCTCGACCGCGAGCCGTCGCACGTCTGCGGCCGACAGCACGGCCCGCAGGGACTCGGCGAACGTCTCCTCGTGCTGCGCGTCGGTCCACGCGCCGCCCATGGCGCCCATCGCGCGCTCGACGGCGCGCGACAGCTCCTCCGACGGGGCTCTCTCGTACGGCGCGAGCGCGTCGTGCAGCGCGATGGTGTCGAGCACTCGTTCGGCGATCGGTGACGCCTGCGCCGCGTCCGAGCTCGTGAGGAGGACGAACCCGATGCCGCGCGCGGGGTCGAAGCGCAGGCGCGCGTGGAACCCGTCCAGGTCGCCGTCGTGGCCGACGAGGCGATCGAAGTAGCAGCCCGAGGTCACGTGCCAGCCCAGACCGATCGACCGCGCCTCGACGCGCCGCGCGTACGTACCCTCGACGCGCCCCTCGCTCGCTGTCGCGTCGTGCACGTGGCGCGGCACGTGGGCCTCGCGGAGCGACGCGCGGCGCACGGGCCCCGCGTCGTCGTCGTCGCGGGGAGGCCACGCGGCGAGCTGGAACGCGATCCAGCGCGCCATGTCGCCCGACGTGGAGAAGAGCCCGCCCGCGCCCTCGCCGACGCCGTTCGCGGTCATGGGGCGCCTCGTGAGCTTCCCCGTCGCGTCCCGGACGTACCCGACGGCGAGACGTGCGCTCGGCAGCGCCGCGGCGTCGAAGCCCGACGAGCGCATGCCGAGAGGCTCGAGCAGGTGCTCCGTGACCCAGGCTCGATAGGGCGTGCCCGTCTTGCGCGCGACCAGGAGGCCGAGCAGACCGAAGCCCAGGTTCGAGTACCGGTAGGCCACCCCCGGATCGAGATCGAGCGGCGCCCGCATCGCGTCGGCGAGGTCGGCCTCCGTCGACGGCCGGTCGAGCGCGGCGTACGCGCCGCTCCGAGGCAGGCCGCCGGCGTGGGTGAGGATCTGCGCGATGGTGACCGGCGTCGCGTCGCGCGTGGGGTAGGTGGCCTCCCCGAGCTCGGTGAGGTGTCGGGCGACCGCGTCCTCGAGGCGCAGCGCGCCCTGGTCACGGAGAGCGAGGATCGCGGTCGTCGTGAAGGTCTTGGTGATCGACGCGACGCGATAGACCGTCTCGGGCGTGGCGACGACCTTGGCGTCGAGGTCGGCGACGCCGCGCGCCTTGTCGAGCACGGTCGCGCCGTCGACGACGAGCGCGAACGAGAAGCTCGCCCCGGTGCGCCCGCGATCGTGCTCGTCGTCGAGCACGCGCTCGATCCGCGCCGCGAGCTCTCGAGCCTTCGCCGGGCGGCTCGCGGCGTCGGGCAGCACCCAGCGCGGCGCGTTCGGAGCCACCCGCACCGCGACGTCGTTCGCAGGGGGGCCGGCCTCGATCACGTCGGTCGCGGCGGCGTCGGAGGGGCCGCGCGCCGAGGGCGAAGGCGCGGTCGGCCGCGATCCCCGATCGGCGCCGCACGCCGCGACGAGTCCCGTCGCGAAGGCGAGGGTCAGCGCCGCGGTCGTCGCGCCGCGGCGGCGGTGGCGGGGCGAGGGGGACGGCAAGGGCACCACGGCATCTTCGACCCTACGGGGGCAGGGTGGCCTTGGAAAATGAAGCCGGCGCCGCGGGCGTGGGCGGGACGGTGCGATCGCGAGCGGCGCGGGCGCCGCGGGCCGTGGGGGGAGGGCGCAATCGCGAGCGGCGCGGGCGCCGCGGGCCGTGGGA
>JAGQJA010000662.1 GCA_020430845.1 Myxococcales bacterium | reverse complement strand
GCGCGGATCTCGTCGGGCGTGAAGGCGCGCCGCGCGCGACGTTCGGCGGGCGTCATGTCCGCGTACATCTTGCCGAAGAGGCGCTCGAGATCGTCCTTGCCGTACCACGTACGAAAGAGCGGGAGGGTCGGCTCGGTCCCGTCGACCTGCACGGCCTTGTCGGCGAGCGGCACGGCGGCGAGCGCGCGCGCGATGGCCTTCCACGCCGCCGCCCGGCGCTCCTTCATGCTGCGGTTGAGCTCCGGCAGGCGCTTCGACAGCTCGACGTCGGCCGGGTACTCGCGCGCCTCACCGACGATCTTCCGCTCGGCCGGGCGGAGGTCCGCGTCGCTCGCGGCCTCGTTCGAGGCGCTCGTGCAGGCCATGAGCGCGGCTGCGCCCAACGTCGCCGAGAGTCCGAGCCAGCGGAGATCCTTCATGCCCGCGCCATCAGGGGTTGGCGCGCGTCGCGCGGAGGGCCACGTCGGAGGCCACGATGTATTCCTTCTTGGTGTTGGCGTCGCGCACCATGAAGTAGAGCCAGCCGTCGGAGCGGAAGTGCGGGAAGATGGCGAACTGGCCCGGCATCATGCGCGTGACGCGCTCCTTCTTGCCGGTGACGAAGTCGGCCACGTAGATGTCGGCCGCGCCCTGCGCCTTGTAGGGCTCGTACGCCTCGTCCGACTCGAAGTCCTCGCGCGTGAGGTAGTGGTGCGTCGTGAGGAAGCGCTCGTCGAACGAGAAGTTCGCCTTGTTGCCGGGCATACAGATGCGGCCGAGCGTGCGCAGGCTGAACTTGTAGCCGTCGTCGCCGCGCTGATACGTGAGCTTGTCGACGTGGTAGCCGAGCGCCCCGTGCTCGCCCGCGACGCGGCTGCCGAGCAAGAGGCCCGTGCGCGACATCATCGTGTCGCCGCGGAACGGCGTCTTGAGCTCCACGTGCTGCATGATCTGGTAGCCCGCGTCGGCGTCGTTGCCGAGCGCGACGCCCACGTGCACCTTCACGGCGGCGTCGGGGCCGGCGGTCAGCTGCAGGTCGTGGTCGGACGCCGTGAGACCCGGGTTGTCACTCGCGAACTTGCTGTTCACGACGAAGATGTCGCTGATCGAGTTGTCGCCCGAGACCTGTCCCACGGTCTGGTAGAGGCCGACGCTGTCGAGCTTGGTGCACTCGGGCTCGTCGAAGCTCACCTTGGTGGTCGCGGGGTTGGTGAGCAGGCTCATCGAGCAGAAGGCGCCGGCCTTGCTCGTGCCCTGGAACATGAAGCCCTGGTTGCCCGGGAAGAAGTCGGGGTCGTAGCTCGCGCTCGCCAGGATGTCGCGCACCTTCGGCCCCTCGGGGTCGAGGGCCGCCGCGAGGTCCGAGATGACCGCGCGCGCGCCGTCGGTGCGGGGCCCGCCGCCGTTGGCGACGAAGCGGCCGTCGGCGCTCGTGCGCGTCCAGAAGAAGGTCTTGTAGTCGAGCTCGCGCAGCACGCGGAACGTGTCACCGTTCTTCGCCCAGCTCTTGCCGTAGGTGACCTCGTTGCTCGTCGGGAAGATCGTCTTGCCGTCGGCGGTCTTCTGGCCGAAGCACTCGAGCGGGTCGGCGTTGGCGGCGCAGCCGAACATGGGCATGCGCGCGTCGCGGTTGGCCGAGGCCCAGCTCGTCGAGCGCACGGCGCGCACGTGCTCTGCGAGCCCGGCGAAGTCGTCGGTGCACGTCGTGGGGCGCGGATCCTCGGGGAGCAGCTCTTCGAGCTTGGGCAGGCCGCTGTCGATCCAGCGCATCACGGTCTCGAACTCCGACGGCGTCAGGCGGTCGTAGTTGGTCTCGATCGGCATGAGCGTGTCTTGGCGGAACTGGCGGTACGCCTCTTCTCGGCCCTCGAAGAGCGAGGCGAGGAGCTTGCCCTGCTTGTGCGTGATGGGGTGTCGGTCCGGGCTCACGTTGGCGCCGAGGCCGAGGTGCGAGCCTGCGGTCATGATGCCGAGCTTGGCCGGGGCGAAGCTGCTGCCGGGGTCGGACGGATCGCGCCGCATCGCGTTGATGCGCTCCTCGGCGGTCTTCGACTCGTCCGAGACGATCTCCATCGTCTTCTTGTAGTCCTCGGCCCACTTGCGGATCGTGAGGCGGTTGGGGTCGTGGCACTGGTGGCACGTCGCCTCGTTGCGCTCTTCTCCCTGCACCTTGGCGCCCAGGACGCGGAGGGCCGCGACGGCGAGCTCCTCCTCGGTCTGGGCGGCCTCGCTCGTGGCGGCGTCGTCGGCGGTGGAGCTGCACCCCGCCGCTCCGGCAGAGGCGGCGGCGACGGCGACGAGGGGGAGGAGAAGACGAAGGGCGTTTCGCATGGCGCGGCGCAGCAGTGCATGAGCCGTGCCTGTATGGCCGTGTAGGATAATCGGATACTTAGCGCCTACATGTGCGGTCATTCCCTGGATCGCTGGATGATCGGTGATCCAGGGCCATGAAGGCGATAAAAATCATAGGCTTATATCCTTTGACGCGGTGCGTTGCGTGGATCATCGTTTCACCACCGGGCGATTTGTGCAGCGCGTAATGTAGGATACTTACGTACGTTCTCTTACTGGCACGGGCCGTGCTCTTCCGTGGTCCGCCATGAACTCTTCCGCCTCGCGCTCGATCGCGCTCCTTCTCGCCCTTGCCGCCGCCGCTGGAGGCGCCCTCGTCCACTGCGCCGCCCCCGCCCAAGAGGAGGAGGAGCTGACGGAGGACGAGATCACGGGCGTCAACAACAAGCTCGGTCTCGGTCTGCGCTTCGACGAGAAGAGCGGCGCCGTGCAGGCGACGCTGAAGAAGGACCTCCGCGAGGGCGAGCAGCTGTTCGTGCGCGTGCGTCGCGGAAAGCTCACGCTCAAGTCGCAGAAGGAGCTCGACTGCAAGGCGCTCGCGACCCAGGTCGCGCCCGTGCAGGCCCTCGGCAAGCGCGAGGTGACGGGCAAGACGGTCTACCAGGGCCCCAAGGTCGACCGTTCGGTGTTCGACCTCGTGCACCTCTTCGACGACGCGCGCTGGGCCGACAACAGCATCCCGGCCGCCACGCGCGACGAGGTCAAGCAGCTCGGCCCCGACCCGATCGTCGAGGCGTGCATCATCCGCGGCAACACGGTCCGGGCGAAGCTGCAGACCAACCTCGTGTACGCGTGGGACCAGGGCACGAAGGACGTGCAGGTCGCCAAGGCGCTCGGCGGCGGCGGATCGCTGCGGTTCATGAACGGCGACGGCGGCCTCGAGGGTGACGGCGGCGAGCCCGATCCCGACGCCGGCGCGCCCGAAGGCGAGTCCGACGGCGGTCTCGAGGGCGGCGGCAACAACGGCGGCGCGCCGCGCATCACCGAGGACAACGTCTCGAGCCAGATCGAGTACGGCCAGCTCTGCGTCGAGCAGCTCGGCGAGATCCCGTTCTTCAAGAAGCTCGGCCCCGGCAAGTACGACACGTTCGACTGCCGCGACCTCGTCGGCACCAACGAAGAGGGCGTCACGGGCCCGATCCCCGGCGTCGAGGGCGCCGGCATCCCCGCGATGGTCGACGGCGTCCAGCAGACCAAGTGCTCGCCCGGGCAGGAGCTCGGCATGGACGACGAGAGCTACGGCTGCCTCGACAAGGCCGACCACGGCATGTACCTCGCGACGGGCAAGACCCAGCCCGGTCCGATGGTCGTCACCGCCAAGAACGACCAGGGCACGCACTGGCTGCTGCTCTGCCGCAAGGTGTCCGACGACGGCAACGGCATGATGAAGACGAAGACGTTCAACGACGTCGCGATGATCGGCCACAACCCGGCCACCGGCCGCACCTGCTTCTTCCAGAACTCGATCGGCACCGGCCGCGACGGCGCGCACGTGCCGCACCCGGCCGACGTCGAGAAGTCCACGAGCATGTGGTCGAGCTCGGTCCAGAGCTACTGCTCGGGCTCGTGCCACGCGTCCGACCCGTTCGTGCACTCGCCGTGGATCGACGGCGCGAAGCGCGCCAACGGCAAGCCGATCGTGCCGAAGATGGGCGAGCTGAGCGACTTCCTCGTGTCGAACGCGGAGGCGCCCTACAGCATCATCGGCGCCGACAAGCTCGGCTTCAAGCTGCCCAAGCAGCTCGTCAGCGACGAGGTGGGCGCGTGCAGCAACTGCCACCGCCTCTCGGGCAACACGCTCGGCAAGTTCGCCAACTGGGCCACGGGCACGGGCGACGACTACTACGCGAACATCACCGAGTTCGGTAAGCAGTTCAACAACTCGCACTGGATGCCGCCCCGCCTCGACGGCCTGACGGCCGACAACTGGGCGACGAGCAAGTACGGCCGCGCGCTCGAGGTGATGAAGACCTGCAGCTCCAACGAGAACGACCCGCTCTGCATCTGGGCCGACGTGCCGCGCGGACGCTTCGTCAACCCGACGCCGCGACCGAACGACTGACCGAGCGTCGCGGGGCCCGTGGGGCTCCGCGCGCCGGGCTCAGGGGGCGCGCCGCAGGTAGTGGGCCAGGGCTTCGAGCGCGAGCAGGTAGCTCTCTCCGCCGAAGCCCGCGACCTTTCCGATGCACGCCGGCGCCACGCGTGACGCCTGCCGATAGGCCTCGCGGGCCTCGGGGTTCGACAGGTGGACCTCGACACACGGCAGGCCCACGGCCTTGAGCGCGTCGAAGATGGCGAGCGACGTGTGCGTGTAGGCCGCCGCGTTGAGGAGCAGGCCGTCGAACGTGCCGCGCGCCTCGGCGATCCAGTCGCAGAGGCCGCCCTCGTGGTTGGTCTGCCGGGCGTCGACGGTGACGCGCAGCTCTTCGCCGCGGGCGACGAGGCGGGCGTGGATCTCGTCGAGCGTCTCGGTGCCGTAGATCTCGGGCTCGCGCGTCCCGAGCAGCTGGAGGTTGGGGCCCGACAGCACGAGCACGCGCAGCGGGGCCATCTTGCCGACGAGGGTGAGCCTCGGTCGGCGCGATGCCGGAGCAGCCCTCCGCGCGTCGCGCCTGGCGCCGCGCGGACCGCTCAAAGCTCGGCCATCAGTCGCGGCGCGGCCGTACGCATCAGGTAGCGGCCCTTGCCGAAGTTGCCGCTCGGGTCCATCGCGAGGGCGAGAAAGTACGTGTCGCCCAGCGTGCGGATGATGGTCACCAGCTTGTCGGTGCCGACCGCGACCTCGTGGGCCGTGCCGGCGTCGAGCATCTCGGCGGCGCGCTTGATCGAGCCGATCACCACGCTGAACTCGATGCCCACCGTGTTGATGTCGAACGGCGTCCCCTCTTTGCTGTAACTCTCGAGGGCGATCCCGCTCGAGTCCATGAGCAGGCCAGCCAAACCGCCATCCGTCCCCTCGACCAAGTCACGGAGCGCCTCTTTGAACATGCGACGAAGGTAAAGGGGCCCCATGCGGGTCGTCAACAGACGCCGAAATAGTGACCGCTTCCGCACCCATAGGCCCACGAGCCCTTGACCCTTCGGGGGCCCAACGTTTAAGGTCCGGCCCGAATGCGCGCTCGAGCAGGGGATCCGCCCCGCACCATGGCTCAGAAGGTCCTCGCCGGAAGGTGCGCGGATCCGATGTTGTCCGGCGATCTCGTCGACGTGAAGGTGGACCAGATCGTCCTCACGCGTGCGCCCATGCGCGCGCTCGTCGAGGCCCGCGACATGGGGCTCAAGAAGACGAGCGCCGAGGTCGCGATCGCCTACGACACGCGCTGCGTCGGCGGCGCGTCGCCCGGCGATCCCGGGCCGCTGCCCTCGGGCGAGCTGCTCGCGCACGGCATCGTGATCGGCCGCCCCGGCATCGGCTTCCCCGCGCCGGTGCACCTCGAGCGCTTCGCCAGCCCGGCCCGGCTCTGCGTCACCGACGACCCGCGGCTCGCCAGCGTCGGCGGCATCGGCATGCTCACCATGGTCATGCCCCCCGGCATGCTCGGGCAGGCGCTCGCGCAGGGGCAGATCACCCTGCGGCCGCCGCGCAGCGTGCAGGTCCTGCTCAGCGGGCGCGCGCGCCCGTTCGTCTGCGCGCGGGACATGGCGCTCGAGCTCGTACGTCGAGGTCTCTCGGAGGCCGTCACGCGCGTCGAGGCCGAGCACCAGGCGCCCGTCGTCATCGAGTTCGCGGGCCCGAGCGTGCGCCTGCTCTCCGTGGGCGAGCGCGCCGTGCTCGCGGGCCTGGCGCCCCAGCTCGGCGCGTCGGCCGCGCTCTTCGTGAGCGACGAACGCACCGAGGTCTTCT
>JAGQJA010000661.1 GCA_020430845.1 Myxococcales bacterium | reverse complement strand
AGCGACGAACGCACCGAGGTCTTCTTGCGCGACCAGCGCCGCTCCAAGGCGCACCGCGCCCTCGCGCCCGACGCGGGCGCGCCGTGCGACGAGGTCGTGACCGTCGATCTCGGCGCCGTCGACCCGCTCTACATGGACGAGTCGGGCAACGTGCGCGCGGTGCGCGATCTCGCGGGCAAGCCCGTGTCGCAGGTCGTGCTCGGCGGCGACACGGGAACGACGCTGCGCGACCTGTTCGCGGCGGCGGCGCTCCTCAAGAGCAAGCGCGTGTCGTCGCGCGTCGAGTTCCTGCTCGCGGTGCCGTCACGGCAGATGCTCGAAGTGCTCGCCACGAGCGGCGCCCTCGCCGATCTCATCGCGACGGGCGCGCGCGTCATCGAGCCCGATGGCCGCCTCGTGAGCGGCGAGATCTACCCGGTGTCCGCCGGCGGGTTGTCGGCGCGCACGCACGATCCCGAGCCCGGCGCCGGCGCGCCCAAGCCCCTCGCGGTCGCGTCCGCCGAGACGCTCTCGTGGGCGGTCGCCACCGGCGAGATGGGCGACCCGCGCAGCTTCAAGCGACCCGTGCGCGTCACCATCCCGCGCGCGCTGCCCACCGACGACGTGCTCGTGCTCCGCGACCGCAAGGGCGTCGAGGCGCCGGCCAAGGGCAAGGCCGCGCCCGTGCACACGCCGAACCCGTGGAAGGGCACGCAGACGCTCGAGATCGTCGACGGTCCGTCCAAGATCGCGACGGGCAAGGGCCAGGTGGCCGTGCTCTGCGCGTCGCTCGACGAGGTGCGAGAGCTCGCCGCGCGCGCGCCCGAGATCGCGCCCAACGTGCGTGCCGTGCTCGCCTCGTTCATCCCGAGCACCGCCGTCGCGGTCTTCAGCGGGGTCGGCATCGCGGCCATCCGCGTCGAGCCGGGCGGCGCCAAGGGCATGAAGGGCCAGCGTCAGATCGCGCTGCCCGCGCCGTCGAGCTGGGCCGAACGCCAGCCCACCGTGGTTCACGTGGGCTCTCAGAAGGTGCCGCTCACGTGGCTGGCGCGCGGCGCCGAGCGCGGCTGGGCGAGCGCGGGCACGGCCCGGTCGGCCTCGCCGCGACGCTGACGGCAACCCGGGTGCCTCGCGTCGACGCACGCCGGGGTAGCGGCGGGGGCCCGCCATCCCATATCCTACGGCGGCGCCGATTCGCTCGGCGCACGAGGAGGACACGTTGACCAAGGGGCGGCTCACGCGAGAAGAGCTCGGCTGGCTGCTCACCCAGGAGGCGCAGGGCGCGGCCGATCGGCTGCGCTCGGGGCTCCAGGTGATTCGTACGCAAGCCCCGCCCGCGCCGACGACGGGCGCGGACGACGCGAGCGGCGAGATGGATCGTTCGCTCGACGCGCTCGACGACGTCATGCGCATGTTGTCGAACCTCAACCAGCGCGCCGTCGGCGGCGCGCCTCGCCGCGGCCGCATCGATCTCGCGGCGCTCGTCTACGAGGTCGCGCCGAGCGCGCGCGTGTCGATCGAGCCGGGCAGCGGCACCGAGGTCCACGGCGACGAGAACGACTTCAGGCGCATGATCCAGGTGCTCATCGGCCACGCCGGCGGCGCGGGCTCGTCGGTCACGATTCGGCGCGAGGGCGACGAGGTCAAGCTCGGCGTGCTCATGGGGCCGGACTCGTCTCCCTCGGCAGACACCGAGCGTGCGTGGCTCGCACGCATGGCCACGCGCTACGGAGGCCGCCACGAGCTCGACGGCTCGATCGACCTGCTCGTGCTCCCCGCGGACGGCGTGTCGGAGCGCACGGAGCGCGAGGCGCTCAAGCGTGAGCTCGACGAGGCGCGCAAGCAGGGTGAGGCCTACGCGCGCGAGCTCGCGGCCATGCTCGATCGCGACGACGCGGTAGGCCAGTCGAGCCTGCCGCCGCCGCCCGGCCCCGCCGAGAGCATGCGGTTCGACGCGATGGCGCGCCTCGCCGCCGGCGTCGCCGGTGAGCTCCAGGGCGCGCTCGGCCCGCTGTCGAAGGATCTCGGCGCGCTGAGGGCGGGCGAGGTGACCGATCAGGATCTCGAGACCGTCCGGCGCCGCGTCGCCCACGCGCTCGAGTTCGTGGGCCAGCTCGCTTCCCTCGGAGAGCTGCGCGCCGACGAGCTCGTCGAGCCGGTCGACGTGGGCGCCGCCGCCAAGGACGCCGCGTCGGGTCTGCACGCGGCCGCGGGCCGCGCGGGAGTGGACGTCGCCGTCGACGTGCCGAGCGCGCCGTGCCGCGTGCTCGCCGCGCCGCGTGCCGTCGCCGCGCTGTGCCGTCAGCTGCTCGCCGCCGCGGTCGCCGCCACGCCCCGCGGGGGCAAGGTCAGCATCGCCGTGCAGGCCGACGTCGCGGCCGTCCGCGTCGTGCTCGACGACGGCGGGCCGCCCGTGCCCGCGTCCGCGCGCCGCGCGTTCTTGAGGCTCGAGGCGAGCGCCGGCACTTACGGTCGGCCGGGGGGGCCTGTGCTCTTCGCGTGCGCCGAGCTCGCTAGCAGCCAGGGCGCCGTGCTCGAGCTCGGCGACGCACCGCAAGGCGGGCTGCGCGTCACGGTCGTGTTTGCCAACGCCTGAGCGGCCGCGTACGCTCGCCCACCATGCGCGTGCTCATCGTCGAGGACTCCGACTCGATCTGCAGGATGATGGAGGCGCTGATCTCGGCGCGAGGCTACTCGGTGCGCTCGGCGTCCAACGGGGCGCGCGGCATCGAAGAGGCGCTGTCGTTCAAGCCCCACGTCGTGCTGCTCGACATCAACCTGCCCGGTAGCTACGACGGCATCCAGGTCTGCGAGAAGCTGCGCGCCGACGACACGACGCGCGACGTCCCGATCATCATGGTCAGCGCCATGACGGACGAGGAGATCAAGCGCCGGGCCTCGGACGCGGGGGCGACGGCGTACTACGAGAAGCCCTTCAGCCCGCTGTCGCTCCTCAAGGAGATCGAGCGGCTCGCCAAGGCGTCCGGCGCGTCTTCGAGCGCGTAAACTACAGCAAATTCAGGTGCTTGCGCGCGCGCGCCTCGGCCTCGGTGATGACGGCCTTGGCCTCGTCGTCGGGCACGCGGAGGCGCTTGGCGAGCGCCGCGAGGAACTCCGACTCCGCGGGTGACTGCTGGCCGTCCGCGAACGAGAGGAGCACGGCGTGCTGGAGCAGCACGCGGCGATCGCTCGCCGAGAGGTTGTTCAGCTCGATGTCCTCGAGCGTCCGCTTCTCTTTGGCATACTCGCGAAGCTCGGCCTTCTCGGCGTCGGTTGCGCCGTAGGCCTCGAGGAAGGCGTCGAGCATCTCCTGCTCCTTCTTCGCGAAGTCGCCGTCCGCCCACGCTACCGGAACCAGGGCTCGAATGAGCGCCGTCTCTTGCTCGTGCATGAATGCGAGGATCGACAAGGACGGGCGTGCCGTCAAGCGGGCTCGGTCACTTGCCGGCGGCGATTGTCACGACGCGATTGCCCTTGGCGTCGGGGGTCGCCGCCGAGATTTCCTTGTCGGCGACGTGCAGGCGTTTGCGCAGCGTGGGACCGCCGGCGAGCAGCACGTCGATCTCCCCCTCGCACTTGAGGCCCTCGATGCGCGCCTCGGGCCCCAGGCCCGCCAAGAGCCACAGATCGGCGCCGCGCACGTTCGACACCACGTGCACCGTCCCGGCCGTGGCGTTCGCGCCGCCGACGGCGGAGCCCGGCTCGGCCGGCGGCCACGGGTCGATGGCGCCCGGCTTGGCCTTCGACGGGTCGAGCTGGATGGGCACCTCGAGGCGGGGCTTTCCGTCGGGGCCCTTGTCCCACGCCGCCTCGGCCTTGACCACGAGCCGGCGCGGCGCGTAGCCCTCGGCGGTGGCGACGAACTCGAGGCGCGCACCGACGGGCATGCGCTCGACGTCGACCGGCGCCTGACCGACGCGCAGGAGCACCTCGGCGTTGGAGGGCACCTCGGTGACCACGAGCGAGAGCTTGCACTTGGGCGTCTGCGCGGCCTGGAGCGCCGCCAGACGGGCCGCCTCGGCCTCGGCCTTTTCTTGGGCGATCTTCTCGGGCGTACGGCCGGTGAAGAACCCCGGCTTGAGCTTCCAGATGGCGATCGCGCCCAGCCCGAGTGACAGGAGCGCGAGCACGAGCAGCAGCATGCTCGTGCGCGGGGCGCGCGGCTCCTGGCGGCCCGTGGACGCGCCTCGTTTCTTGGCCGGCGCGGGGGCCGCGGCGACGGGCGCGGGGGCCGGGGCGGGGGCGGGG
>JAGQJA010000660.1:2912-3294 GCA_020430845.1 Myxococcales bacterium | reverse complement strand
ACGTGGACGCGGTCCCCGAGGGCACCCGCACGCGCATCACCGACACGCGCAAGACGACGCCCGGTCTGCGCCTCTTCGAACGCTACGCCGTGCGCGCGGGGGGAGCCAAGAACCACCGCAACGATCTCTCGTCGGCCGTGCTCATCAAGGACAACCACGTCGTCGCCGCGGGCGGCATCAAGCCGGCGATCGAGCGCGCCCGCGCCCGCGCACCCCACACGAGCCGCGTCGAGTGCGAGGTCGACACGCTCGAGCAGCTCGAAGAGGCCCTCGCAGCCGGCGCCGACATCATCATGCTCGACAACATGGACACGCCCACGGTCGAAGAGGCCGTGCGCCTCACGCGTGGCCGCGCGTTGCTCGAGGCGTCCGGCGGCATCAC
>JAGQJA010000660.1:0-2816 GCA_020430845.1 Myxococcales bacterium | reverse complement strand
TCGGCCTCGACTTCGTGTCGTGACGCCTCCGCCGGGTGATCTCGCCCGCGTGACCGAGCTCGCGCGCGCGCGTGGCCTCCGCCTCGGCGCGCCCCTCCACGTCAGCGCCGAGACCGCGTCGACCAACGACGACGCGAAGGCCGGCGCTCGCGCGGGGGCACCGCACGGCGCCACGTGGGTCGCCGAGGTGCAGCGCGCCGGGCGCGGTCGTCAGGGACGGAGCTGGTTCGGCGTGGCGGGCGAGAGCCTGCTCTTCAGCGTGCTGCTGCGCGTGCCGTGCAGCCCGGCGCGCGTGCCCGTGCTCGCGCTCGCGTGCGGTCTCGCGGTGCGCGACGCGGTCGCCGCGGCGTTGGGTGAGGATCCCGCCGCCGGACAGAGCGTCGCGAAGGTCAAGTGGCCCAACGACGTGCTCGTCTTCGACAAGAAGGTGGCGGGCGTCCTCGTCGAGTCGGCCGTCCTCGGGAGCCGCGTGGAGCACGTCGTCGTCGGCTGCGGCATCAATGTATATACACGCGAATGGCCCGACGAGCTGCGCCCGCTGGCCACGTCCGTCGCCGCGGCCCGAGACGCCGCCGGTCTCGGCGCGGGGGCCTCGCTCGATCGCGCCGCGATCCTCGTCGACGTGCTCGCCGGCCTCGATCGCGACGCCGAGCGTGTGCTCCATCGCGGCATCGAGCACCTGCACGCGCGCCTGTCGCTGCACGACGCGCTGCGCGGTCGCGAGGTGTCGGGTGACGCGATCGGGCGTGGCGTGGCCCGGGGCATCGACGCCGAGGGGCGTCTGCGCGTGGAGCTCGCCGACGGGACCGTGCGCGCGGTCGCTGCGGGTGAGGTGCGCGTGACCCCGTCAGGCGCGTAGGGCGCGCGGCACGATCAGCCGCTCGACGACTGCGAACAGCGCCTGCACGAGCAGCGCGAAGAGGGCCGCCGGGACGGCGCCGTGCAGGATCATCTGCGTGTCGTTGAGCGACAGGCCCGTGCTGATCGGCTCGCCGAGCCCGCCCGCCCCGACGAACGCCGCGATCGTCGCCGTGCCGACGCCCACGATCGCGCTGGTCTTCACGCCCGCGAGGATCGTGCGCGCGGCGAGGGGGAGCTCGACGTGGCGCATGCGCTCTCGTGGTGACAGGCCGATGGCCGTCGCCGCCTCGAGGGTGGGCGCGGGGATGGACACGAGGCCGGCGTGCGTGTTGCGTACGACGGGGAGCAGGCCGTAGAGGAAGAGCGCGGCGAGGGCGGGCAGCGGGCCGATGCCGAGCACGGGCACGAAGAAGCAGAAGAGGGCGAGCGAAGGGATCGTCTGCACGAGGCCCGAGACGGCCATCACCGCGGCGCCGAGGCGCCGGCGCGTGCGCGCGAGGACGCCGAGCGGCACGCCGACGAACGTCGAGAGCGCGAGCGATACGCCCACCAGCATCGCGTGCCGAGGGCCGTGCTGCGCGACCGCCGCGAACGATCCGCGCCAGAAACCGGGCCGCACCACGGCCGCGCGCCCCGGCGCCGCGCCGCCCTCGATCTCCGAGAACAGCTCCGCGCCCGCCTGCGCGTCGGGGACGCCGTCGATCTCGGTGCGCGCGTTCGCGCTCGCCATGCGTCGCGCGTCTACCTTGCCGGCCAGGCGCGCGAGAGACGCGGCGAGGCGAGGATCGCGCGCGGCGCGATCGAGGCGATACAAGAAGACCGCCTCGTACGGGGGAAAGAAACGTCTGTCGTCGCGCAAGACCGTGAGCCCCATGCGCGCGATCTTCGCGTCGGTCGTGTAGACGTCCATCACGTCGATCGAGCCCGCCGCGAGCGCTTCGTACGCGACCGCGTGGTCCATGCCTCGGACGTCGTCGAACGCGATGGCGTACGTCGTCGTGAGCCCCTTCCATCCGTCGGCGCGACCCATGAACTCGTGGGACAGCCCGACGCGGAGGCCCCTGTGCGCGCCGAGGTCGGAGACGCGGACGAGGCCAAGTCGCTCCGATACGGGCCGCGGCGTGGCGAGCGCGTACGTGTTCTCGAAGCCGAGCGGCTCCGAGACGCCGATGCCCCGAGGCGCGAGCGCCGCGCGCAGCGACGCGATGTCGGCGCGTGCCGTGTGCGTGATCGTCTCGGCGACGGTGCCGGTGTACTCGGGGTAGAGGTCGATCGCGCCCTCCTCGAGCGCGCGGTACACCACGGCCGTGCCCCCGAGCCCGCGCCGGTGCTCGACCGTCGCGCCCTCTCCCCGCGCGGCGCACGCGAAGAGCTCGGCGAGCACGTACGACTCGGGAAAGCGCTTGGAGCCGACGCGGATCGGGTCGCCGGCCTGCGCCGCCGGCGCGACCGTGAGCGTGAGCGCCGCCGCCACGAGCGCGAAGAGCAGCCTCACGCCAGGCTCTCCACGAGGGAGCGCTGCGCGTTGACGAACTCGGTGACGAACGGTTCGGCCGGCGCGTCGATGAGCTCTCGCATCGGCGCGCGCTGCACCACCCGGCCGTCTCGTAGGAGCGCGATGTCGTCGCCGAAGTACGCCGCCTCGGCCATGTCGTGCGTGACGAAGACGACGCACTTCGACAGCTCACGGATGATGTCGCGGAGGTCGGACTGGAGCGCGGCGCGTACGAGGGGGCCGAGGGCCCCGAGCGGCTCGTCGAGCAGTAAGACGGGAGGGTCGAGCACGAGGGCGCGCACGAGGCCCACGCGCTGACGCTCGCCGCCGCTGAGCTCGCCGGGGTGACGGTCGAGCGCGGCCTTCGGCAGCCGAACGAGGGCGCACAGCTCGTCGACCCGCGCGCGCAGTCGCTCGGCCTCCCAGCCCGACAGACGCGCGACGAGCGACGCGTTCTCGC
>JAGQJA010000659.1:3297-5669 GCA_020430845.1 Myxococcales bacterium | reverse complement strand
TTTGTGTGTATTTTGCAGCGAGGCTCCTCGGCGTGTGGCTCGAGGAGACGTCGGTCGCCGCCGCCGCGGGCCAAGCCGTCGCGGTCGAGTGGGGCATGGGCCGCGTCGGCGTCGCGTGGAGCGATCCGTCCGCCCCCATCCCGAGCGCGAACGCGATCGTCAAGCGGGCGCTCCGCGGCGTGGGCCTCGCGACCGCCGTCGCCGCCGCGATCGCCGTGTCGGCGCTGGCGCTCGGGCTCGCGTCGATCGCGCGCGCCCGGGTCGACGCCGGCTCGCTCGTCATCGGCGCCGTGACCTCGGGCCTGCTCGCCATGCGCGACGAGATCGCGCTCCACGGCCTCGTCATGCGCGTCATGGTCCACTCGCGGCGCAACGACCTCCGCTTGCTCGCCTGCGGTCTCACGTCGGCCGGCTCGGCGCTCGGGGAGAGCACGCCCAGCGCCTCGTCGGTCCTCGCCCAGGCGTTCGCCGGCGTCGCCCTCGGGGCGCTCTGGGTCCAGGACCGCGGCGCGTGGAAGGCGTGGGGCGCGCACACCGCGCTGCGCTTCGCATTCGGCGCCGTGCTGGCGGGGTCGGTGTGGGACGTGCGCGCACACGGCATCGCCGGAGGGGACGGCGGTCTGGCCACGAGCTGGCTGGGGGTCGCCGTGCTCGGCGCGACGGCCGCGGGCGCCGCCTGGTATGTCCTCGTGCGCGCCCCCCGAAGCGCGCGCGAAGCCGCCCACTGACGCCGGGTTGTGATGATCTTTCACGGCGTTACCCGCGCGCGGCAAGCTCGTGTACCATGCGCACTCCATGGCGGGTGAACGGGACGCCGGATCGAGCAACCCCACCCGCACCGCGTCGGGCTTCGCGGGGGCGCGCCCGAGCGCAGCGGCCGACGAGTTCGGCGTGATCTCGGAGCGCATCGTCCCGAGCTCGCGCAGCCCCAGCTCTCGCGCGCCCGCGTCGTCCCCGTCGTCGCCGCCTGTCGACAGCGACACCCCGTCGGACGGGGCCAACGAAGAGTTCCTCTTCCACCTGTATCGGGGCAGCGAGCTGCTCCAAGACAACCGCGTCCGCGAGGCCAAAGAGGAGCTCGAGCGCGCCCTGGGGCTCCAGCCCAAGGACCCGCAAGGGCAGGACCTGCTCGCCGTCGTCTACTTCCGGCTCGGCATGTACCCGCGGGCGATCACGATCCTCGAGCGCCTCAAGGCACAGAGCCCGCACGAGCCCGCGCTCATGCTGAGCCTGTCGCTCTGCTACCTCAAGACGGCGCAGCCCGCGCGCGCGAGAGACGAGCTCAGCGCCCTCGTCGCGATGAACCCCGGCCACGCACGCGCGTGGGGCTATCTGGGTCTCGCCTACGAGCGCCTGGGCGACATGGAGCGCGCGCGCGACGCGTTCGACAAGGGCGGCCACACCGCGATGGCCAAGCGCGTCGGCGATCGCCACCTCGCCTCGCAGGCGCCCGCGGCCGCGGCGCCGTCGGCGCCGTCGCAGGAGTTCCGCGAGGTGGTCTCGACGGCGTTCGAGGACCTCACGTCCGGCGCCATCGACTTCAAACGCGCGTCGTCCGAGTCGTCGGCGCGCGCGACCGACGAGGGCGAGTGGCGCTCGGTCGAGCTCGGCGCGCCCAAGGACACCAAGAAGCCCGACACGCGCGACGGACCGGCCGGATCCAGCTCGATCGCCATCCCGCGCCTGGGCCCGGCGCCCTCGGCGAGCCCGCGGCGCCCGACGCTCATCGTCGCGCCCCCGCCCGCCGACGAAGGCGAGCTACCTCACCTGGGCTCGGCGCCGGTGCCCACGTTCGAGCCCAACCCTCCGCTGCCTCCCCCGCCGAGCCGCTCGGTCATCCCGGCGATCCTCCCGCCGCCTTCGGCGCCGCCGCCCCCCGCCCGCCGACCGTCGCGGGCCGAGAGCGTGCCGCCCGTCCCCGCCGCGCGCCTCGTCGACGAGACCGCCATCCAGCTCCCCGACGAGGGCAGCGTGCTCATGCACCCGAGCGGCCTCGCGCTCGTGCGCCTCGGGGCGTCGGGCTTCTCGGCGCGCCTCGAGGCCATCCGCGCGACGCCCAGCGGCTCGCTCGTGCGCGTGCTCGAGCGTCGTTCGAGCGGCCGCACGACGGGCGAGTCGTTCGGTGGCGTGGCGAGCCCCGTCGCGCGCGTCGACGGCGAGGGCGTGCTCCTGCTCGGGCCGCGCCCCAACCGCAAGCTCTCGTCGTTCCTGCTCGAAGAAGAGATCGCCTTCGTGCGCGAAGAGGTCTTGCTCGGGTTCGCGTCCGAGCTCGAGTACGAGAACGGCCGCGTGACGACAGGCGAGGGCGAGTGGGTCGCCGTCGTGCAGCTCAAGGGCCGGGGCGCCGTGCTCACAGAGGTCCTCGGCGAGGT
>JAGQJA010000659.1:0-3247 GCA_020430845.1 Myxococcales bacterium | reverse complement strand
TGGCTCGGCCGCCTCGTGCCGCGCGCGCTGCCGCCCGGCGAGGCGCCCGCGGGTCAGCGCGGCCTCGTGTCCTTCGCCGGCGAGGGCACGCTCATCATGGCTGGGGTCTGAGCGTGGCGACCGAGCCCCCCGTCGAGCGCGCGAGCCAGCGCACCGCGGCTCCGGCGCCAAGCTCCGCGACGTCGCTCGACCGCGTGGCGCGGCGCAAGGAGGTGCGCCGCAGCGTCGCCCAGGACGCGCTCAACATCCCCAACCTGCTCACGTTCGGGCGCATCGTGCTCATCCCCGTGTGCATCTGGTTCCTCGACAAGGACACGGCCAAGTCGGGGTTCTGGGCGGCGCTCATCTTCACCGCCGCGGCCATCACCGACGTGCTCGACGGCTACCTCGCGCGCCGCCTCGGTGTCGTGAGCGTGCTCGGCAAGCTGCTCGACCCGCTCGCCGACAAGCTCATCGTCATGGCGTGCCTCGTGTGGATGGTGCCCATGGGCCGCATCTCGGCCTGGGCGGTCGTCGTGCTGCTCGCGCGCGAGATCAGCGTCACGGGCCTGCGCAGCGTCGCGGCGAGCGAGGGCGTGGTCATCTCGGCCGGACAAGAGGGCAAGACCAAGACGGCCCTCCAGATGCTCGGCATCATCCTGCTCCTGTCGGGCTACCCGTACCACCTGAGCTACCTCGGGCTCGACCTCGGCATCGTCGACATGGCCAAGGTGGGGCGCACGCTCGTCTATCTCTCGCTCGTTTTCTCGGTCGCGAGCGCTGCGCAGTACGTCTCGCTCTTCGCCGACGCGGTCGAGGCGAAGGGCGAGCGTCGCTCCGACGGCTCCGAGCCCTGACCGCCGCCGCGGCGCACGCGTCGGGGCGGCGCGGCGCCGGTTATGCTTGCGTTTTCGCGGTTTAACGGGCATCAAGGCGGCGATGCGCTCTCGTTCGCTCTTCGGCCGCGCCGCCCTCGTCGCCATCGCCGCGACCGTGGCGCTCTTCATGGCGTGCTCGAACAACGCCGAGGGAGAGCGCTGCGAGAAGGACAGCGACAACTTCGGCAACGACGACTGCCAAGACGGCCTCGTCTGCAAGCCGGCCAACGAGCTCAACAACGCGAGCTCGGCGCGCTGCTGCCCGCCGGATCCCACCAAGGCGACCGTGGACGTCTGCCGGGTGTTCCAGAGCCCGGCCGGCACCGAGGCGGGCGCGCCGCCCGACGCCACCTCGCCCGCGCGCACCGACGCGGCAACCGACGCCGCCGACGCGGCGACCGACGCGGCCGACGCCGCCGACGCGGACGACGGATCGGCCGACGCGGCGGACGACGGCTGACATGCCGCCGGCGACGCTCGTCGAGCACGCGCAACAAGCGCTCCTGCTCTCGGCCGCCGTGGTGCTCCCCGTGGTCGGCGTCGCCGCCATCGTCGGCGTGCTCGTCGCTGCGTTCCAGGCCGCGTCGCAGATCCAAGATCCCACCATCTCTCACCTGCCACGGATGCTCGCGGTGATCGTGGCGCTCGTGGTGCTCGGGCCGTGGATGGGCGCGCAGATCGGCGCCTTCGCCGAGCGCACGTTCACGATGATCGCGCGCTGACCTCGCGGTACGCCGTCGCCAGCGCCTCGGCGGCGCGCACGATGTCCTCCTCCGTGGTGCCTCGACCGAGCGACAAGCGCACCGCGCCGAGCGCCTCGTCGTGCGCGATCCCCATCGCGGTGAGCACCGGCGAAGGTCGCTCGCTCCCCTCGTGGCACGCCGAGCCCGTCGACGCCGCGACGTCGACGCATCGCCCGAGGAGCGCCGCGCCGTTCGCGCCGGAGAAGCTCACGTAGAGCGTGCTCGGGAGACGCGGCGCGAGCGCGCCGTGCACAGTGACGCCGGAGATGGCGCCTCGGAGCTTCGTCAGCAGCAGGTCGCGGAGCGCCGCCTGCCGCGCCGCCTCGTCGTCGAGCGAGCGCGAGGCGATCTCACACGCCGCGCCGAGACCGACGATGAACGCGGTGTTCTCGGTGCCCGGACGTACGCCGCGTTCGTGGCCCGCGCCGAGCGTGTGCGGCGTGAGCTTGACGCCGCGCCGCACGAAGAGCGCGCCGACCCCCTTGGGCGCGTAGAGCTTGTGTCCGGCCACCGTCAGGAGGTCGACATCGAGCTCGGCGACGCGCACCGGCACCTTGCCCACCGACTGGGCCGCGTCGGTGTGGACGAGGGCGCCCGCCGCGCGGGCGAGGCGCGCGAGCTCGGCGATCGGCTGCAGCGTTCCGGTCTCGTTGTTCGCGTGCATCACGGTGACGAGGCGCGTGTCGGCGTCGATGGCGACGCGAGCGGCCTCGAGGTCCACGACGCAACGCGCGTCGACGGGCAGGCGCGTCACGCGGTAGCCGCGCTCGGCGAGCCGGTCGCAGGGGCGCGCGGTGGCCGGGTGCTCGACCGCGCTCGTGACCACGCCGGCACGACCGTCGGGCGACCACGGGGGCGCCACGCCGAAGATGGCGAGGTTGCTCGACTCGGTGCCGCCCGACGAGAAGACGATCTCGTCGGCGCTCGCCCCGATGAGCTCGGCCACCTGCGCTCGCGCCGCCTCGATCGCGCGCCGCGCCGCCCGCCCGCTCGGGTGCGCGCTCGACGGATTGGCCGCGGCCGGACCGAGCCAGGGCAACATGGCCTCGAGCACCTCGGGCAAGACGGGCGTGCTCGCGTTGTGGTCCAGGTAGATCATGCGCCTCCGTCCCCGGTATAGCCGCCCCACCCCGCACAGAGGGGCCGAGATTGACCCGGGCGCGGCCGTTTGGTACTCGCCTCTCACAATGAGTGAATCCTCACTCAGTGGTCGCCCCAAGCGACCCAAGCGGCCCCCTGCCAAGCCCGCCGACAAGAAGCGCAAGGGCGGGGACAAACGCGACCGCATCCTGCGCGCCGCGGTCAAGGTCTTCGCCCGGCACGGCTTCCACGGCACGCGCGTGAGCGACGTGGCCAAGGCCGCGGGCGTGGCCGACGGCACCATCTACCTCTACTTCAAGTCGAAGGACGAGGTGCTCGTCTCGCTCTTCGAGGATCGGGTCGAGAAGCTCCTCGCCTACGTCAACGACGAGCTGCCGCGCCTGCCGAGCGCGCCCGAGCGCCTGCGCGCGATCATCGAGATGCAGCTCGGTCTGCTCGAGGGCGAGCGCGATCTCGCCGAGGTCATCACGGTGATCATGCGGCAGTCGACCCAGCTCCTCAAAGAGTTCGCGGCGCCGCGCTTCGGCGTGTACCTCGACGCCATCG
>JAGQJA010000658.1 GCA_020430845.1 Myxococcales bacterium | reverse complement strand
GCCGCGCCGCTCGATCTCAACACGGTCGTGGGGGCGACGATGTTCACGGTCGGCACGCCGAACGCGTTGCTCCCCAAGCTCGCCACCCGCGTGCTCGCGGCTCCCGCGCCGACCGCGCGCGGCTGGGTCAAGTGCGCGCCTGGGGTCACGTCTCCTTGCGCGCAGAACGCCGGCGACCGAGGCTGCGGCGCCGAGAACCCGCTCTTCGACGAGCTGCACGCGCTCGTGACCGTGCCGAATTTCCAGAAGGGGACGGCGCCGTACAACCAACCGGCCGAGGGCGGCGACGTCGAGCTCGACGGCACGGGATCGCCCGTCGCGCAGGGCTCCCAAGAGGTGTGCGCGTCGTTGACCGTCCCCAAGTCGCCCATGCCCGCGGGCGGCTGGCCGCTCGTCGTGTACGCGCACGGCACCGGCGGCAGCCTGCGCAGCCACGTCACCGAGGGCGTCGCCGCGCGCCTCGCCGACGTCGACAACGGCCAGGCCGCGATCGCCGTGCTCGGCTTCGATCAGGTGCAGCACGGCACGCGGCGCGGCAGCTCGATGGAGGCGCCGCAGAACCTGTACTTCAACTTCGTCAACCCGCTCGCCGCGCGCGGCAACGCGCTGCAAGGTGGCGCAGACCAGATCGCGATGACGCGATTCGCCGCGTCGATCGACCTGCCCGCCGCGACCTCACCGACGGGCAACGACGTCAAGGTGGCGAGCGTCGCGTTCTGGGGTCACTCGCAAGGGGCGGCCGCGGGCGCGCTGGGCATGCCGCACGCGCCCGGCCCGCTCGGCGTCGTGCTGAGCGGCGTGGGCGCCAGCCTGCTCGACGCGCTCGTCACCAAGAAGAGCCCGGTCAACATCGCCGACATCGTCCCGGTCGTGCTCGTCGACCCCGGGGTCGACGTCAACCACCCGGTGCTCTCGATGCTGCAGCTCGGCGTCGACCCCGCCGATCCCCTGCACCAGGCCTCGGCCCTGGCCGTCGCGCCGCTCGCCCAGGCCAAGCACGCGTTCGTCCCGTACGGGCAGGCCGACACGTTCACGCCGCCGGTCACGCAGCTCACGTACACCCTCGCGGCGGGCCTCGGCGTCGCGTCGCCCCCGGCGAGCGTCGTGGCCCCCGACGCGATCGGCACGCCCATCATCGCCGTGCCCGCGGGGGGAAACACAGGAGGCGGGGGCGTCACGGCGATCGTGCGTCAGTACGCGCCTTCGGGATACGACGGACACTTCGTGTCGTTCCGCGATCCGGACGCGTCGCGCGACGTCTCGCGTTTCCTCGCCGACGCGCTCTCGGGCGCGGTTCCCCAGGTGGGGCGGTGACACCAGAGCAGTGGCGTCAAGGAGGCAAGACCCTCGAGGTACCTGACGGTCGCGTGTTCTGGACCGAGCACGGCAGTGAGCACGGCGACGCGCCCGCGCTGCCCGTGCTCGTGCTCCACGGCTTTCCGACCTCGTCGTGGGATTTCTGCGAGGTCGCCCAGATCGTCGCCCGTCGGCGGCGCGTGGTGCTCTTCGACTTCATCGGCTTCGGCCACTCCGACAAGCCGCACGACGCCGGGTACTCGCTCTTCGAGCAGGCCGACGT
>JAGQJA010000061.1 GCA_020430845.1 Myxococcales bacterium | reverse complement strand
GCCTTGGGGCGCCTGGCCTTGAACCGGTTGATGAGCCCGTTCGTCGACGCGTCGTGCGTCGACACCTCGGCGGCGCCCTCGAGCTCGGGCAAGATCTTGCTCGCGAGCTGCTTGCCCAGCTCCACGCCCCACTGATCGAACGAGTAGACGTCCCACACGACGCCTTGCACGAAGATCTTGTGCTCGTACATCGCGACGAGCGCGCCGAGCGTGTGGGGCGTGACCTTCTGCACCAGGATCGAGCTCGTGGGGCGGTTGCCCGGGAAGCACTTGTGCGGCAAGAGGCGCTCCACGTCCGCCTTCGACTTGCCCTGGGCCTCGAGCTCGGCGCGCGCCTCGTCGGCGGTCTTTCCGCGCATGAGCGCCTCGGTCTGCGCGAAGAAGTTCGCGAGCAGGATCTCGTGGTGGCGGCCGAGCGGGTTGTGCGTCTCGATGGGCGCGATGAAGTCGCACGGGATGAGGCGCGTGCCCTGGTGGATGAGCTGGTAGAACGCGTGCTGGCCGTTGGTGCCCGGCTCACCCCAGATGACGGGGCCGGTCGCGTAGTCGGTGATGGGCTCGCCGCCGCGCGAGACGCGCTTGCCGTTGCTCTCCATGTCGCCCTGCTGGAAGTAGGCCGGAAAGCGGTGCAGGTACTGGTCGTACGGCAAGATCGCGTGCGTCTCGGCGCCGAAGAAATTGCCGTACCAGACGCCGAGCATGGCGAGGATGACGGGGAGGTTCTGCTCGAGGGGCGCGGCGCGGAAGTGCTCGTCCATGGCGTGCGCGCCGTCGAGCAGCTCGCCGAAGCTCTCCTTGCCGATGACGCACATGATGGGCAGGCCGATCGCCGACCACAGCGAGTAGCGGCCGCCGACCCAGTCCCAGAACTCGAACATGTTGTCGGTGTCGATGCCGAACGCCGACACCTCCTTGGCGTTGGTCGAGAGCGCGACGAAGTGCTTCGCGACGGCGTCGTCGCCCGCGCCGAGGCGCTCGAGCAGCCACGCCCTGGCCGAGCGCGCGTTGGTGAGGGTCTCTTGGGTGGTGAAGGTCTTGGACGCGACCACGAAGAGGGTGGTCTCGGCGTCCACGCCGCGGAGCACCTCGGCGAGGTGCGTGCCGTCGACGTTCGAGACGAAGTGCGCGCGGAGGCCGTCCTTCCAGTACGGGCGCAGCGCTTCGGTCACCATGACCGGTCCGAGGTCGGAGCCGCCGATGCCGATGTTGACGACGTCGGTGATCGCCTTGCCCGTATGACCCTTCCACGCGCCCGAGCGCACGCGGTCGGTGAAGCGCCCCATCTTCTCGAGCACGGCGTTGACGCTCGGCATGACGTCCGCGCCGCCGACCTCGATGGGGCGATTGGAGCGGTTTCGCAGCGCCACGTGGAGCACGGCGCGGCCCTCGGTGCCGTTGATGGGCGCCCCCGAGAACATCTCGTCGCGCCACTTCTCGACGTTCGCCTGACGCGCGAGGTCGAACAAGAGCTTGTACGTCTCGTCGGTCGCGCGGTGCTTGGAGTAGTCGACGAACACGCCCGCGGCCTCGGCCGACATGCGCTCGAAGCGTCTGGGATCGTCCGCGAAGAGCTCGCGCATCGTCTTGGGCGCGAGGGCGCGGTGGTGATCGGACAGGGCCTTCCACGCGGGGGAGCTCGTGAGAGTGGACATGGTGCGCGCGAGGATACATTCTCGGTCTCTCGATGTCCCTCGCCGTACGCTGCCGGGGCCTGGTGAAGAAGTACGACGACGTGATCGCGGTCGACGGCCTCGATCTGGACGTGAACGTCGGCGAGTGCCTCGGTCTGCTCGGACCCAACGGCGCGGGCAAGACGACGACGGTCGAGATCCTCGAGGGTCTGCTCTCGCCCACGGCCGGAGACGTCGAGATCCTGGGCAAGCGCTGGGAGACCGACGAGCCGTGGCTGCGGCAGCGCCTCGGGGTCTCGCTCCAGCAGACGTACCTGCCCGAGAAGCTCACCGTGCGCGAGATGCTCGAGCTGTTCCGCGGGCTCTACGTCGAGGGCATGAGCGTCGAGACCGCGATCGACCTCGCCGCCCTCGGCGAGAAGGCCGACGCGCGCTACGACGCCCTGTCGGGTGGACAGCGTCAACGCCTGGCCGTCGCGTGCGCGCTCGTCGGCGCGCCCGAGCTGCTCTTCCTCGACGAGCCCACCACGGGCCTCGACCCGCAGTCGCGCCGCCTGCTCTGGGAGGTGGTGACCGACTTCAAGGCGCGGGGCGGCTCGGCCGTGCTCACGACGCACTACATGGACGAGGCGGAGCGCCTCTGCGATCGCGTGGCCGTCGTCGATCACGGCAAGGTGATCGCGCTCGGCACGCCCCAAGAGCTCATCGACAAGCT
>JAGQJA010000657.1 GCA_020430845.1 Myxococcales bacterium | reverse complement strand
GCCGCGTTCGAGAGCGTGCCCTCGCGCCACGCCCGCTGCGAGACCTTGTAGAAGTCGACCGCGCCTTGAACCCTGCGCATCGCGTAGCCGACGACCGATCCGCGGCGGTCCTCGCAGATCGCCTCCGGGGCGACGACGGGGGCGGGGAGTCGAGAGGGGAACGCGCGCAGCTTGTCGGCCCGCGCCTTCGTGGGGGTGAAGTACACCTTGTAGGCGCGCGCGCCGTGGGCATAGACGCGGCCCTCTCCTCCCACGCCGAGGAGGTGCTTGTCGGACAGGTGAACGGCCTGTCCCGCCTCGTACACAGTGACGGTCATGACGCGATCTCCACGCCGCGGAAGACGGCGAGCGTGGCGTCGTCGCGGAGGGTCCCCGCGTCGGCGAGGACGACGAGGCGCTTGCGCAAGAGGGACGGGTTCCGTGCGAAGGCCGGATCGCGGACGAGCGCGTCCAGCGCGGGGGCAACGGCGAGCGGCGAGAGCCCGTCGGTGCCGACGGCGACCGCGCGCACATCGGCCCTCGGCACGGCCAGATGCACACGCGGCGGGCGCGGCTGGCCCAACAGGCGGTACGCGGCGTAGTCGGGGGCGTCGCCGGGCGCCTCGAGCACCGTGGCGCGCCCGTCGACCCAGACGACGCCGTCGCCGACGCCGAAGACGATCACCGCGGCCGACGTGACGACGAGCGCGAGGTAGGTGAAGAGCAGGTGGTCGTGCACGACGCGCGGGTCGATGGCGCCCCGCGGCGAGAGCGAGCGCGCCACGAAGCCCAGACGGCGCGCGAGCCGATCGTCGACGTCGGTCGCGATCGCGTGGACGCGCGCGGGGCCGTCGGAGGCCGCGAACGCGTCGAGGGCCAGCTGCGCCACCCACCGCGCCCCGAGCCGGGCGCCCACCTCGCTGTGCGCGCCGCTGCCGCAACCGTCGGTGACGACCGCGACGGCGATCCCGTCGGCCGAGAGCAGGGCCGCGCCGTCCTGCCCGTCCCGGAGCGCGCGCCTGTGGTCGGCGCCCGTCACCGAGCCGACCGCCCAGAGGCCCTCGGCCGCCGCCCGTTCCGTGCCCGCCGGCGTAGAAAGAGTCATCAAGACTCAATATGAGTCACTAGCACTTTATGTCAAGGCGTGCGCGACCGTTCCGTGCCCGCCGCGCGGGCGGTCGGTGGGCGTGCGCGATCCGCGGTGGGCGGGCCGGAACAGCCCGCGGTGGGCGGGCGCGATCAGCCCGTGGGGGGCGCGAGCTGGGCCATGTCGCGGTCGAGCGTGTCGCGGATGTACTGCACGGTCCGCTCGCGCAGGCGCTGCTTGGTGGCCGCGTACGCGGTCGTCGACAGCGCCCCGAGGCGCGCGGCCTCGGCCTTGGCGGTCGACAGGAGCTCGTCGGGCGCCGCCGTGGCGTCGAGGTAGCCGGCGGCGAGGGCGGTCTCGGGGTCGTAGATGTGCGCGAAGAGGGTCGCGCGCGGCAGCTCTGCGCTCGTCAGGCGATCGCGGGCGAGCTCTTGCCCCAGGATGGGCAGCGGCATGCCGATCGACACCTCGTTGAGCCCGATGCGGAACGGCCCGCGCGCGGCGACGCGGTGATCGCCGATGAGCACCAGGAGCGCCCCGCCCGCGAGCGCGTGGCCGGTGCAGGCGATGACGACGGGCCTCGGGAACATGTAGAGGCGCAAGAGGAGCTCGCCACCCGAGCGCACGAGCGTCTTGGCCGCCTCGACGCTGGTCATCATCACCTTGAGATCGAAGCCGGCCGAGAACCGCCCCTCGCGGCCGGCGAGGACGACGGCGTCGCCCTGCTTCTCGGCCTCGTCGAGCGCGGCGGAGAGCTCGGTGATCATCTGCGGCGAGAGCGCGTTGGCCTTGCCGTCGTCCATGTGGAGGACGGACACGCCGCCGTCCCGGGTCACCTTCACGAAGGGATCGCTCATGGCCGACTCATAGCGCGCCGCGCGCCGGCCGTCTTCCCCCGGGGCGCGATCCGGCTCGTCAAAGGGCCCGCGCTCCGGTAGGACGTTCTGCCGTGAAGGAGCTCATCGAGGCGTTCAAGGCGCTGCGACACGCGCCGCGCGCGCTCTGGCTGGTCATCTTCGCCTACGCCATCGACTCGATGGCGTACTTCGGCGTCCTGCCGCTGATGAAGGCCTACCTCGGGACCGACATCGGCGTGCGACCCGAGCTGGCCAGCACGTGGGTGAGCGTCTTCACGGGCAGCCTCACCGTGGTGATGCTCTTCGCCGGCGGCCCCGCCGAGAAGCGCCTCGGCATCCGCGCCGGCATCGCCTTCGGTCTGCTGCTGTGTGTGCTCGGTCGCGCGCTCTACGCGGGCGCGCCCTTCGTCGGCGGGGCGGCCACGGTGGTCATCGGGCTCGCCGTCGTCGCGCTCGGCGAGGGCGTCGTGCAGCCGGTCGCCTACGCCGGCGTCAAGCGTTACACGTCGGCGAAAGACAGTCCGATGGCGTACGCGATGCTCTACGCCACGATGAACCTCGGCGCCGCGATCGTGGGCCCGATCTCGGCCCACGTCCGCACCACGTGGGACGCCAAGCGCGCGGCCGGCACCACGGCGCTCAGCGGATTCAACGCCGTCAACGTGGTCGGCGTCGCCATCACGGCCACCGCGTTCGTCGGGTTCTTCTTCGCGATGACCAAGCGCGCCGAGGCCGCCGTCGTCTCGCGCGCGCCCGAGGGCGCCGCGGGGCCTGCGCCGTCGGCGCCCGCGGGCAAGTCGCCCTTTCGCGACGCGCGCTTCTTGTTCTTCATCTTCGCGCTCCTGCCCGTGCGTACGCTCTTCGCGCACCAGTGGCTCACCATGCCCGAGTACGTACTGCGCTCGTACTCGCAGGAGGTCGCCGACAAGATGGAGTGGCTGGTCGACTCGATCAACCCGGCGGTCATCTTCTTCGGCGTCCCCACCATCACCGCGCTGACCAAGCGCTTCCACGTGGTGACGATGATGATCGTCGGCTCGCTGGTGAGCGCGGCGTCGACCTTCTTGCTGTGCTTCGGGCCGAGCACGTCGCTGCTCATCACGTACTTCGTCATCTTCAGCATCGGCGAGTCGCTGTGGTCGTCGCGCTTCCTCGAGTACTCGGCCGAGCTCGCGCCCGAGGGTCGCGTCGCGCAGTACATGGGCGTCGCCAACATGCCCTGGTTCGCCGCCAAGACCACGACGGGCCTCTACTCGGGTTGGGTGCTCGAGCGGTTCTGCCCGGCGACGGGCCCGCAGCGCACGGGCACCATGTGGCTCATCTACGGCGCGATCGCCATGGCGAGCCCGCTGCTCCTGATCGCCGGTCGAAAGTGGGTCCAGAGCGGCATGGCGCCGGCGCCCGCCCGCTGACGAGTGCGCTCGGACCGGGCGTCGTCTACGATCGCGTCGATGGATCCCGTCAGCCTGATCGTCTTGGGGGTGGTGTCGATGTTGGGCATCAGCGTGGTCTCGCGCTGCGTGCGGCAGATCAACCAGTGGGAGGTCGGGCTCAAGTTCACCGTCGGCAAGTTCGCCGGGCGGCTCGAGCCGGGGCTCAACTTCGTCATCCCGGGCCTGCAGCGCGTCGTGCGGGTCGACACGCGCGTGCGAAATCGCGACCTCCCGCAGCAGTCGGTCATCACGGCCGACAACGTGACCGCGTGGATCGACGCCGTCATCTACTACAAGGTCGTCGACGCCGAGAAGGCGACGCTCAACGTGCAGGACTACGAGCACGCCATCCGCGACCGCGCCAAGGTCGTGCTGCGGGACATCGTCGGCGAGACCAGCCTCGACGACGTGCTCGCGCACCGCGAGGAGATCGCCGCCAAGGTCCGCGCCGCGGTCGAGCAGTTCGTCTCGCAGTGGGGCCTGCACGTCGAGCTCATCGCGCTGCAAGACATCCAGCTCCCGCCGCAGATGCAGGAGGTCATCGCCAAGAAGGCGATCGCCGAGCGGGATCGGCAGTACGTGGTCATCAAGAGCCAGGCCGACCTCGAGAGCGCGAAGAACTTCGCCGAGGCCGCGCGCATCCTCTACGAGTCGCCCGGCGCGATGGAGCTCCGCCGCCTCGAGGCGCTGCAGAACCTGTCGACCGGGACGAGCAAGGTCATCTTCGACCTCGCGCGGCCCATGACCGACACCGGCTCGCTCGCGGCGGCGGCGGCGATGGGCGGTACGGTGCGCGTCGCCGACGGTGGCGAGGTCGACGACCAGGAGCCCGAGCCGGCGCACCAGGAGATCCGCCGCAAGGCCGTGACGTGACGGCGGTCGCGGCCCCCGACGAGGGGCTGCGGCGCGCCGCGATGCTCTTCGTCGCAGAGGAGGCCCGCGCGCGAGACGCGCTGGAACGTGGCGCGCTGTTCGTGCTCCCGAGCGCGCTCGAGTGGGAGGGGACGGCCGGCCGCATGCGGGCGCACGTGGTGGTGCTCGGGCTCTCGGCCGAGCTTCTCGGTCGCGCCTCTTCGACGCCCGCCGTCCAAGAAGAGCTCGCGCGCGCCCTCTCGGCGGCGCTCGCCGCGCGCCGGCAGAACGAGACGCTCGCGGACCTCCGGGTCGTGTGGCTCGAGGGCTCGCGCGTGGGCGCTCCGTATCGGGACGCGGCGCCGAGCGGCGCGCTCGCGGCCCCTGAGCTCGACATGGCCGCGCTCGACGCGTTCCTCGTGGGGGCCGGTTGGCGAACGGTGCGTGAGGCGGCCGAGGGCGCCTCGCTCGAGGTGAGCGCGCGACGCGTGACGCTCGAGCTCGCCGCCCGTCGGGGCCCCGAGGCGGTCCGAGGGCTCTTCGACGCGCTCAGCGCGCTCGCGCGGCGGCCCGACGGGGGGACGCCGGAGGTGCGCGTGGTCGACGGCGGACGCGCGCCCGGTTGACGATTCGGGCTCGGCGTCGCCGAGTTCGCCGTAGGATGCGCGTCGCTCGAGGAGGCATGCGCATGCGCGTCACGGTATTGGGTGCAGGATACATGGGTAGCGCGATGGCCAAGGTGGCGGCGTCGCGCGGGCACGACGTCACGCTCTGGGGCACGTGGCTCGACGACGCGATGCTCGACCCGGTGGCGCGCGGAGGCGTGCACCCCAAGCTCGGCCTGCCGCTGTCCGAGCTGCGCGTGCTGCGCGCAGACGCTCTCGCGGAGGCGCTCGAGGGCGCCGAGCTCGTCGTCCACGGCGTGAGCTCCGAGGGGGCGGTGCCGGTGATGACCAAGGCGCGCGCGCACTTGCCCGACGTCCCCATCGTGAGCGTGACGAAGGGCTTCTTGGAGCTGACAGGGACGAAGAAGATGGACCGGGTCGACGTGGCCGTGGCGGAGGCCGTGGGGCGCCCGGTGCGTTGGGTCCACGCGAGCGGTCCGGCCAAAGCCAAGGAGATCGCGCGCGGCGTGCTCACGTGGATGTGCTTCGCGGGCGCCGACGCCGAGGTCTGCCGCGGGGCGCTCGGCGGAGATCACGTCTTCGTGTCGACGACCGACGATCTCGCGGGCGCGATGATCTGTTCGGCGATGAAGAACGCCTACGCCACGGGCCTCGGCATCTGGGACGGCCTCTTGGGCGCCGACTGCCACAACGCCCGGGCGGCGTGCTTCCAGCAGTCGATCGTCGAGATGGAGCGGCTCGTCGCCCTGGGAGGGGGACGTCGCGAGACCGCGTTCGGACCGGCGGGCGTGGGTGATCTTCACGTGACCGCCGCGGCGGGGCGCAACCGCGCGTTCGGCGAGGGGGTGGGCAAGGGCAAGCCCGCCAAGCAGGTCGCGGCCGAGATGGCGGCGGCCGGCGAGCTCACCGAGGGCTACCCCGCGATCGCGACAGCGCGGCGTTGGGCCGACGAGCGCGGCGCGGGGGCTCTGCCGCTGCTCGACGCGCTGCACGCGATCGTGTGGGGCGGCGCGGAGCCCCGCGCGACGCTCGCCGCGCTCCGCCTCGGCTGACGAGACGGCGCACAAAACGACGGCGCGCGGGTCACCCGGAGGCGGCCCGCGCGCGATCGAAGGAATGTGCAGACTACATGTTCGCGACGCGCGCGATCAGGCCGAGCACGTTGAGCACCGTCGCGATGATGCCGATGACGAGGGCGGCGGTCGCCTTGCCCGCGCCCTGCATTCCGGGGTTGGCCGCGATGATGCCCTGCGCCTTGCGGGCCTTGATGATGGCGAGCGGGCCGAGGATGAACCCGAAGCAGAAGATGCTGACGATCGCGTAGATGAGCGCCTGCTGCGCCTCTTTGCACTCACCGCCAGGACCCATGCCCATGGGCGCCGCGTAGGGGTTGCCGGGCCCGAAGGGCGCGGCGCCGTAGCCGGGAGGCGCGCCGAAGCCGCCCGCGGGCGGACCGCCGTAGCCGGGAGGACCGCCGCCGCCGGGCGGGGGACCACCGTATCCGCCGGGGGGCGGACCACCACCAGGGGGACCGCCGTAGCCGCCGGGAGGCGCGCCGCCGCCGGGAGGAGGGCCGCCGTAGCCGCCGGGAGGAGCGCCGCCGCCGGGAGGAGGGTAGCCGCCCCCGGGAGGGCCGTAACCTCCGGCCGCGTGGGAGGTGTCGCTTGCGCTGCTTGT
>JAGQJA010000656.1 GCA_020430845.1 Myxococcales bacterium | reverse complement strand
GACCTCGTCCGCGGGCGGCGAAGTGGCGTTCCAGTCGAGGTAGACGCGCACGGGCACGCGGCGCCTCAGCTCGCGTCCACGACCACCGTCGGCGCGCGCTTGGCGACGGTGAGCGAGAACGCCGCCCCGCCCAGGTACATGCCCTCGACCGTGGCGCCGTCGCGCAGGAGCCGAACGTCACCGCCCAGGCCGCGGGCGATCTTTCGCGCGATCGCGAGGCCCACGCCGGTGCCCCCGTGCGCACGCGTGGGAGAGCCGTCGACCTGGAAGAACGGGTCGAAGATGCGCTCCTGCCGGTCGTCGGCGACGCCCGGTCCGGTGTCGGCGACGATGAGCTCGTAGGCCGTCTCCTCGGGCCGCACGGCGATGCCGACGATGCCGCCCTCGGGCGTGAACTTGGCGGCGTTGTCGAGCAGCTGCGCGACGGCGCGGCCGAGCCGATCGGCGTCGCCGTAGCCGGGGAGCGGCCCGCGCGGCAGCTCCTCGAGCATGGTCAGACGGCGCTCGGCGAACGCGTCTGCGTGGTGCGCGATGGCGCGACGCACGGTGTCGAGGAAGTCGTAGTCCTTGTTGAAGAACCGCATCCGGCCCGTCTCGAGCCCGGTGACGTCGATCAGGTTGTCGATCGTCGAACGCAAGCGGCGGATGCAGTCGTCCATGGCGCGGAGCGCCTTGCGCTGGGCCTTGGTCGTCTCGCCCAGCTCTTCGTCCATGAGCATGCGCAGGTAGCCGACGATGGGCGTCAGCGGCGTGGCCAGCTCGTGCGACAGGTTGCGGTAGAACTCGGTGCGCAGGCGCTCCATCTCGCGCAGGCGCTCGTTGGCGGTCGTCAGCTCGGCGACCTTCTCCTCGAGGTGGGCCACGATGCGCCCGCTCTGCTGGCGCAGGCGCTCGCCCTGCACGTCGGGCGTCGACATCATCTGCTCGCGCTGGCCGCCCAGGTACGAGGCGATCTGCCGCGCGAACTGCCGCGCGTCGATCGGCTTCTGCAAGAAGCCGTCGCAGCCGACGGCGTAGCTCGTGTCGCGATCGCCCTCGGCGGTGATGGCGATGATCGGCACGCCCTTGAGCGAGGCCTCGGTGCGCAAGCGGAGGGTGACCTCGTAGCCGTCGAGCCCGGGGATGTTGAGGTCGACCAAGACGAGGTCGGGGCGCGCCGAGATGGCCTGGCGGACCCCCTCGAGCCCGTCGGCCGCGTCGATGACCTCGTGCCCGTCGGACGCGAGCAGCTTGCGCACCAGGAGGCGATTGCGCGGATCGTCCTCGATGTGGAGCACCCGCGCCATGGCGCCCGAGTCTAGCGCATCCGCCCTTTACTTTCGCGGGCGAGTCGGTAGGGTTCGGCCGAAATGACCGATCCGAACGCGCCCCGCGTGCGCGCCCGCCTGCTCGTCCTCGCCGCGCTCGTCGTCGGCGGCGTCGCCTGCTCGAAGCTCACCGAGCCGGCCGCCGGCGAGACGATCGCCCCCGAGCCCGTCACCAACGCGGCCACGGCCAAGCCCGCGAACCCGCACGGCGATCCCCACGGCGGCGATCCCCACGGCGGACACGACGACCCCAAGCCCGCGCCCCCCGCCGACCCGAACGCGAAGGTCGACATGAAGGACATCGTCGTCGGCAAGGGCCCCGAGGCCGCCGCCGGCGACACGATCAAGGTGCACTACGTGGGCACCCTCACCGACGGCAAGGAGTTCGACCAGTCGCGTAAGCGTGGAGAACCCTTCGAGTTCCAGCTCGGCGCCGGGCGCGTGATCAAGGGCTGGGACCTCGGCGTCGCGGGCATGAAGGTCGGCGGCAAGCGCAAGCTGACCATCCCGCCCACCCTCGGCTACGGCGCGCGCGGCGCCCCGCCCGTCATTCCGCCGAACTCCACCCTCGTCTTCGAGGTCGAGCTGCTCGAGGTAAAGAAGAAGTGACGCGCGCCGCCGCCCTCGTCCTCGTCGCAGGTCTCGTCGCCTGCGGCTCGCCCCCGCCCGCCGCAGACGCGTCGAGCGCCCCCGCCGCGTCTGCCACGGCGACCTCGAGCGAGCCCGCCGAGCCCGCGCCCGCCGCTGCGCCCGCAGAGGGTGAGCCCGCCGACGAGGCCAAGGACGGGGCCGCGCCCAAGAAGTCGCAAGGCTCGGCCAAGGCCGGCGCCGTCCGCATCGGCGCGCGGCACGTGCTCATCCAGTGGATGGGCTCGCAGCGGGCCGCGTCGTCCGTCGTGCGCACCCGAGAGCAAGCCCACTCGCTCGCGCTCGAGGTGCTGAGCCGCGCGCGCCAGGGCGAGGACTTTGCCCGCCTCGCCGTCGAGTTCTCCGACGAGCCCGGCGCGGCCGGTCGCGGCGGCTCGCTCGGCAACTTCACGCGCGGGAAGATGGTGCCGCAGTTCGACGCCGCCGCCTTCGCGCTCGAGGCCGGACAGATCAGCGACATCGTCGAGACGCCGTTCGGCTTCCACATCATCCAACGCACCGAGTAGCCAAGCCGTGGCGTCCGCCGCTCGCACCAAGAAGAAGCGGAGAGAGGACGCCCCGACGGGCGATCCGCCGCTCATCCGCGGCCGCGGCGCCGAGGTCGGCGCCCTGCTCTCGGGCCTCGCGTACTGGCTCGCGTTCGCGGGCTTCGACATCTGGCCGCTCGCGTTCGTCGCCTTCGTGCCGCTCTGGCTCTCGCTCCACGGCCAGACGACGCGGCGTGCGACGTGGCTCGGCTGGATCACCGGCATGGGCATGAACCTCGGCGGCTTCTACTGGCTGCTCGACATGCTCAAGACGTTCAGCGGGTTCCCGACGGCGATCTGCCTCGTCTTCGTCGTCATCGTCTGCGCGTACCAGGCGGGGCGGCTGGCCATGATGGGCTGGCTCTTTGCGCGGGCTGCGCAACGCGGCTACCCGCTGCCGCTCGTCTTCGCGGGGGCGTTCGCCGCGAGCGAGGTCGCCTTCCCGCTGCTCTTCCCGTGGTACTACGCGGCGACCGTGCACAAGGTGCCGGTGCTCATGCAGACGGCCGACCTCGGCGGGCCGATCCTCGTCGGCTTGGTGCTCGTCGCCGTCAACCTCGCGATCGCCGAGCCCATCCGCGCGCGCCTGCTCATGCTGCGCGCCCCCAAGGCCGACCCGCGGGAGCGCACGCTCTCGGCCTTCGTCGACCGGCGCGTCGTCGGCGTCGGCGTGCTGAGCCTGCTCTTCGCGCTCGTGTACGGCGCCGCGCGCATCTCGTCGACCGACAAGACCGCGAGCGCCGCCGAGGCCGCGTCCGTGGGCGTCGTGCAGGGCAACATGGGCCTCATGCAGAAGCGCGAGAACCCGGCCGAGGGCCTGCGCCGCCACATTCGCCTGACGCGCGAGCTCCGCGACAAGGGCATCGACTTCGTGGTGTGGAGCGAGTCGTCGGTCACGTTCTCGGTCAACGAGCGGATGGCGATGGAGACGCCGTACTTCCGCGACCGGTTCGCCGGGCAGCTCGGCGTCCCGGCGATCTTCGGCGGCGTGCTCGTGCGCCCCGATCCCGATCCGCAGCGCGTGTATCGCCTGTTCAACACGGCGCTCTCGACCAACGCGCGCGGCGAGATCACGGGCCGCTACGACAAGACGTACCTGCTGATGTTCGGCGAGTACCTTCCCTTCGGCGAGACCTTCCCGATCCTCTACTCGTGGTCGCCCAACAGCGGGCGCTTCTCACCCGGCGACAAGGTCGATCCGCTCGTGCTCGAGGTGAAGGGCAAGAAGCACAACGTCACCGCGCTCGTCTGCTACGAGGACATCCTCCCGGGCTTCACCAACCGCGCGGTGGCGCACGGCAACCCGGAGCTGCTCGTCAACATCACGAACGACGCGTGGTTCGGCGACACCGCCGAGCCGTGGGAGCACCTCGCGCTCGCCAAGTACCGCGCGATCGAGCACCGCCGGTATCTCGTGCGGACGACCAACAGCGGCGTCAGCGCCGTCGTCGATCCCGTCGGCCGGACGGTCTTCGCGACCAAGACCTTCGTGGCCGACGCGCGCTCGGCCACGATCCACTGGCTCTCGGCGCACACCGTGTACGAGACCCTGGGCGACGGGCCGTGGTACCTCACCGCGCTCGCGATGTCGGGAGCGGCCTTCCTCCGCCGGAAGAAGCCCGAGGGGGCGGCCGCCGCCTGACTTTTCGGCGGGGTCGCCCGGGCAGGAACCGCGACTTGCTGGGGTTTTTGCTGTGTAGGTATGTATCCTACCTGCTGAACGATTGAAGCGATGCGCGCCCAGGCTCGTCAATCGCAAGCACAACGATCACAATGGAGGGACGCGCGCGGTCCGTCCGCGCGGCGCGAGCTTACTTGGGTATGACACGGAACAGAGCCATCTCGGGCGCTGCCTTTGCGGCGGCGCTGGCAGGCCTCGCGGCGCTCGGCGCCCAGCAGGGCTGTACCGTGCTGACCAACGACGCTCCCCCCGACGACGCGGGGGTGTTCGAGGGAGGCGACGCGGACGGCAGCGCCGCGGTGTGCGGCGCGTGCGTCGTGCAGCAGTGCGCCGGGCCCCTCAGCGTGTGCCTCACCGACGACGCGTGCGTCGAGGCGAGCCTCTGCGCCAAAGGCAGCGCCGGCGCGACCGCGTGCGTGTGCGGCGCGAGCCCGGACGGCGGCGCCGACGGAGGGGCCTCGCCGGCCTCGGCGCTCCGCGCGAGCTACGAGTGCGATCGCGAGCGCAAGTGCACCCAGTGCGCCAGCAGCTGCGCGTGCGGCACCAACGGCACGCCCCTGGGCTCGTGCGACGACGCGGGCGCCGCGGACGCGGGCGACGCGGGCGCCTCCGACGCGAGCGCACCGGCAGACGCGGGCGACGCGGGCGACGACGCCGGGGACGCGGCCGCCCCTGCCGACGCGGGCACCGAGGGCGTGGGCTCGGCGTGCGCCGCGTGCGCAGCGAGCAAGTGCGGGGACGCGTCGCGATCGTGCGGCCCCGGCACCGAGTGTGAAGCGTTCCTCGCGTGCATGCGCGAGTGCACGAGCGCGACGTGCACGGCGGGCTGCGCCGCCACGCACGCGACAGGTAAGACCGCGGCGATCGAGCTCGCCCGGTGCACGACGACCAGCTGCAACGGCCCTTGTGGCTTCTAGGGAAAACTGGAGGCCGCGAGGCCGTAACTTGGAGGACATGGAGATGAACAAGAACGCGAAGTGGTTGAGTGGTCTGAGCCTGGCGGCGTTCGCCGCGGTGGGCCTCGTGTACACGGGCTGCACGGTGACCTCGGGCACGGTCGACGACGACGGCGGCATCGTTCGGCCCACGTCTGACAGCGGCACCGACGGGAGCACGGAGGGCGGCGGCGGCGGCGACGCCGGCAGCGACGCGCAGACGGCCGCGTGCTCGCAGCTGAAGTCGAACGAGGTGCTCGGCTCGGCGACGTGCGACACGTGCCTCAAGGACAAGTGCTGCACCCAGCTCGTCGGCTGCCTCGACGTCGAAGTCCCCGACGGTGGCGTGGCGTGCCTCGACTACGACCAGTGCGTCCGCGACTGCGACAAGCAGGACGCGAGCACGCCCGCGCAGTGCGTGACCGACATCTGCAACGCGGCCGCCAGCGCCGCCATCCAGACGGGTCACACGGCGCTCATCGCCTGCGCGAACACGAACTGCAGCACGCAGTGCCAGTAGTCGTCGCGCGCGCCCTGGGCGTGCGCTGAGCGCGGAGAGGAGGTCGGCGCGGTGCC
>JAGQJA010000655.1 GCA_020430845.1 Myxococcales bacterium | reverse complement strand
AGCTCGCCCGCGACGACGCTGTTGGAGAACGAGAGGTAGGCGAAGAAGATCTCTTTGGTCGCCGGGTCGCGGATCCAGTCGATCAGGCGCTTCTGCGGAGACGAGTCTCGCTCGGCGCTCGCGGCGCTGTCGGCCTGCGTGCAGTACACGTTCTCGGGCTTGTGCGTGAGCACGTTGCCCGCGTTCGACCGCACCTCGCCCGCGTACGCGCGCTTTGCGCAGATCGGGTTGGTGAACAGGACCTCGTACGCGTCGTAGCGGAGCTTGGGGCCGCTCGTGAAGTCCATCACGTCACCTTCGACGGCGTCGTCGGAGGCGGCGGGCTCGGCCGAGGAGCACGCGGCGACGGAAACCGTCATCGCGGACGCGAGAGCGAGCAGGCAGAGAGAGGAGAGGGAGCGCATTCGGGGCAAGAGCGGGGAGAGTGGTCGGTTGTAGTACCTGCTCTTACATGGTCCGTGCCGACCCGTGCGCCCGATGTGAATTGTGTGATTTCAATCATTTGCCGGGACGACTCCCAGGCCACCTGGCCACATCTGGCGTGTAGGAGATCCACCCACCTGATCCATCTGGGAGCGACCGAGTTACAGTCGAGGCCCCCATGCGTCCGCCTCTCCTCGCGCTCTCGGCCTGCGTCGCGCTCTCGGCCTGCGGCGGGCCCGAGTCGCCGCGCGCGGCGCACTCGCCTTCTACGGTGCGCACGGCTCCAGCCCCCGGCGCGCCCGGGCTCGCCGCGCCCGCGGCTCGAGACGTCGACCCTGCGCTGCCCGCCTCCGCGACGGCGCAGCTGCTCGGCGCCGGCCCGACGCGCGCGCTGCTCCGCGTCCGCGCGGGCGACTAGACCTACCTCGGCCTGTGGGACCTCGCCTCCGGATGCGTGAAGCGCACGCACCCCGCCTTTGCACGGCTCGCGGAGCTCGAGGATCTCGACCGCGACGCGTACGAGCGCCGGAGCGAAGGCGCGACGCTCCCCACGCGTCGTGCCGCCGCGCTCGCGCTCCTCGGCGCGCCAGACACCAAGCGAGAGCTCGCGGAGATGCTCGCGCTCGCCAAGGAGGCCGAGGCGACCCAAGCCCGCCCCCTCGCGTGGTCCGACGACGGCAGACACGTCGCCGCGGCCGTCGCGGGCGGCCTCTTCGTGTCGTGGGACGCCGGCGCCACGTTCGCGATGCTCGACGATCACGACGCGGCGAGCCCCGCGTTCGCGCCAGGAAGCGGCGCGCTCTTCTTCGAGCGCTGCGCGCGCGCCGACACGCCCTATCACTGCGCGCCCGAGTTCCGCGAGGTCGGCGTCCTCTCGGCCAAGGCCACCGAGCCCAGGCTCACGCGCATCGGCACCGCCCTCGCGGCGGGCATCGACCGGGATCGTGGCCAGGTCGTGCTCGCGCGCGACGGCGAGGGCTCGAAGCTCTGCATCGATCGCCTCGCGTCGGACGGCGCGATCACCCGGGCCTTCTGCGTCGGAGCGCGCGTGCAGCGACCGGGCGAGCCGCCGCCGCTGACCGTCTCGGGCCGCGGCGCGTGGGCCGCGTTCGACACGACCGACAAGAAGCGCCCTCGCCTCTTCGTGTTCGACCTCCGCTCCGGCGCGAGCTCCTTCGTGGTCGACGGCCTCGACGCGGCGCAGGTCGAGCTCGACGAACGCGGGCTGGTCGCGTGGGAGTCGCCCGACAACCACCACGCGATCGTCACGTCGGCCAAGACGCGGCGCGACGTGGGGCCGGGAAAGCCCCTCGGGTGGACGCGCGCGGGCACGCTCGCGGTGTGGTCGCCCCCGGCCGACGGCGCCAAGTCCCTCGGCGAGGTCGCGTGCAAGCAGCTGCGCGCCGAGCCGGCGGCGCCCTGACGCGAGCGACGAAGGCCGTCAGTCGACCGTGATCGACTTGCTCACGTTCTTGGGCACGTCGGGGTGCACGCCGTGGTCGGCGATCTCGAGCCGATCGAGGTAGCTCTTCTTGAGCAGGCTCATCTTGAGCGCGAGCCGCTGCAGCGCGACCGTGGCCGAGAACATCGCCATGAGGGTGTCGTTGGTGCGCGGGAGCGTCACGTACACCGAGCGGTAAGAGGGGTTGTCCGCCGGCGCCTTGGTGGCCGCGCCGCGGAGCGCGGGGTGCTCTTCGGCGATGACCACCGTGCACGAGCCGCGGATCTTGTGCGTGTTGATCTGCGACACCGTGAGCGCGACGTCGCGGCTGTCGGGCCCCGTGATGTACACGAGCGGGTAATCGGCGTAGAGCTCGCCCACGAGATCGTTGCGATCGATGACGCTCGCGAAGAGCTCGCGCTCCGACGCGTCGAGAGAGAACGGCGTGGCCGAGGGAGAGAGGACCGAGTCGGTCGCGGCCTGGATGAGGCGCTGCACCGAGTCGGATCCGCGACCCGCCGCCGTGGCGCGCACCGCCAGCTCGCCGAGCGCGAAGCCCAGCCGCTTGAGCAGCGCGTCGACCCCCTCGGGCCCCAGCACGGTGTTGAAGCCGAGGATGGTGTTCGGCCCGTGCTTGAACTCCGACGCCTCGAAGCCCTCGGTGTGGTTGAGGACCACCTCGCGGATCTTGAGCGCGCCCTCCTTGGCCACGGCCGAGATGCGCGTGGCCAAGAGGTGGATGCTCGAGCGCAGGTAGAGGAGCTTGGCGGCCACCTCGACGTCGGCGTCGGTCGCGTCGAACGTCTCGCGCACGAGCGCCGGCAACGAGTGGAGCTTGTCGCGGCGCACCTCGAGCTCGCGCCTCGCCGCGGCGCGATCCGCGTCGGAGGCGATGTCGCCCAAGCGTCGCTCGGCGAGGTGCAGCGCCAAGCAGTAGAAGACGACCATCTGGTTCATGAAGCTCTTGGTCGCGGGCACGGCGATCTCGGGACCGCACCGCAGCGGGATGACCAGGTCGCACTTCTCTTGCGCGAGCGTGGAGCTCACGTTGTTCACGAGCCCGATGCGGCCGACGGCGCGACCCGACGCGATGACGTCGTTGAGGACGTCGATGAGATCCTTGGTCTCGCCGCTCTGGCTCACCGCGACGACCAGGTCTCCGTCCTTGAGCGAGCGCGACGACTGCCCACGGAACTCGCCGGGCAAGATGGGCGTGAGCTCGACGCGCGCGAGCTCGTTGAAGAAGAGGCTCGCGGCCTTGGCGGCGTGGTACGAGCTGCCGCAGCAGATGACGTAGATGCGCCCTCGCTTGGCGACCGCGTCGAGGCACATGCGCCCGAAGCGCTCGATCGCGTCGGCGCTCTCCCGCACCTCTTCGGCCTCGAGGGTGGCGTCGAGCAGGCGCACGGCGCGCACGTCGGCCTCGTCGCGCGCCATCGGGAGCAGGTCGGCGAAGAACCCCGCCTCGCCCGAGCAGAGGTCTTTGGCACCCGTGACGGCCGCGGGCGCCGC
>JAGQJA010000654.1 GCA_020430845.1 Myxococcales bacterium | reverse complement strand
AACCTTCGTAAGAGGAATCAAAATCCTCTGTCCTGCCATTAGACGACGCCGGAGGAACGGGCGCACGTTAACGCAACGGGCGCCCGGTGCAAGCGCTCCGCGACCTCAGGCGGTGGCGGGCGCCGCCGACGGCGAGAGCATCTGGAGCACGCGCTGCGCGTCGGCATAGGAGCCGAAGACGAACGTGCGCAGGCCGTCGGCCGCGCGGACGCGCAGGCTGCCCGCGCCCCGCGAGAGGGGCTCGACCGTCGCCTCGTGGATCACGATGGGCCGGCCGTCGACGCGGAGGCCGCGCTCGGTCACGCTGACGCGCGCGCTGCGCGAAGTGAACACGCCCGGCACCGCCCACACGGCGACGAACCCGACGGCGACGAGCGCGCCCTGGACGCCGACCTCCGCGCTCGGGTCCCGCAGCTTGGTGACGACGCACCCGGCGGCGGCGAGGAAGTACACGGCGGGCATGAGCCAGGTCCACATGGGACGGCGCTGTTCGGTGACCTTGAACGCGAGCATCGTCCCAGCGGCATGCATGGGTCGTACCTTTGGTTACATAGCGCCGAATCAAGTAAATCCATATACTTGCCTCGGGCGAACCCGGGTCCACGGGGCCGCGCATGGACATCGCGCGCCCCACCACCCACGGCGCGAGGGCATGGCGCCGGCGCCTCGAGGTCGTCGCGTCGCTCTCCTCGGGCGCCAACGTTGTCGCGCCGGCGGCGCGGTCAGGGCAGAATCCAAATCATGCCCGGCCCCGTCTCCCGACGCCCCGCCCGCCCCGAGCGGCTGGGCGCGTGGCAGGTGATCGCCAAGATCGCCGGCGGGGGGATGTCGTCGATCTACCTCGGGCGTCGGGTCGACCCGCCCGTCGACCCTCATGAGCCGGGCGTCGTCGCGCTGAAGATCGTGCGGCAGGACCTCATCGCCGACGAGCACGTGCTCCACATGTTCATCGACGAGGGCAAGCTGCTCTCGAGGCTGGTGCACCCGAACATCGTTCGGACCCTCGAGGTCGGAAACGAAGCGGGCCAGGCCTTCATCGCCATGGAGCTCTTGCTCGGGACGACGCTCGCCGAGGTGCAAGACGCGATGGTCGCGCGCGGCTCTCGCCTGCACCCGGAGCTGGCGGCGTGGATCACGGCGCGCGTGGGCGACGCGCTGCAATACGCGCACGATCTGACCGACGAGGCCGGCGCGCCGCTGTCGCTCATCCACCGCGACGTGAACCCCGCGAACGTGTTCGTGACGTTCGGCGGCGAGGTGAAGCTCTTCGACTTCGGCATGGCCAAGGTGCGCGACCGCGCGATGGCGAGCTCGCCCAACATCGTCAAAGGCAAGCTGCCCTATCTGTCTCCCGAGCAGGTGATGCAGCTGCCGCTCGACAGCCGGAGCGACATCTTCGCGCTCGGCACCACGCTCTGGGAGCTGCTCACGGCCAAGCGGCTCTTTCGCCGCGACTCCGACATGGACACCGTGCGCGCCGTGCACGTGGGACCCATCCCCGACGTGCGCGAGAGCGCCCCCGACGTGCCGGATGCGCTCGCGCGCATCGTGCGTCGCTCGCTCGAGCGAAAGCGTGAGAACCGCTACCAGAGCGCCGCCGAGATGGCGCGCGAGCTCGACGAGCTCTTGGGGGGCGCCGACCTCGCGGGGCGCGTGGCGACCGTGACGACCGAGCTGTTCCCGGCCGAGGCGAAGCGTCAGGGCAACTGGCTCAAGCCGGCGGTCTCTCCGCCGAGCTCCCGTCAGCCGCGGCGTTGACGTGCGCCTCTTGCCGCGGCGTCGACGTCGGCTCCTGGCGGCGCGCGCAGCGCCTTCGCGTTCGGCGCGTCTCCCCGGAGGATCGCCTGGGGCGCGGCCGACCCCCAGGGGTTGTCCATGCCGGCAGGTGGATCGGCGCGGACCTGCCACGTAGGTGCTTGATCTGATTGGCGTGTCGGGTTGCCCGTGGCCACCGCGACTTCGGCA
>JAGQJA010000653.1 GCA_020430845.1 Myxococcales bacterium | reverse complement strand
GCCGCCTGCTCCAGATCCTCGAGCGACGCCAGAAGAACCACCCGCTGCTCGTCGGTGAGCCCGGCGTGGGCAAGACCGCCATCGTGGGCGCGCTCGCCATGCGCATCGCGGCGGGGGACGTGCCGCAGAACCTCGCGCGCCTCTCGATCCACGAGCTCGAGGTCGGACAGCTCGTCGCCGGCGCGAAGCTCCGCGGCGAGATCGAGGAGCGCCTCCGACAGGTGGTCGCCGCCATCAAAGGGGGAGACACGATCCTCTACATCTCGAGCATCGAGTCGCTCTTCGGTCAGGGCGCCGCGGGCAGCGGCGTGGGCGAGCTGCTCAAGCCCATGCTCACGCGCGGCGACGTGCGCCTGCTCGCGACGACCACGCCGGAAGGTGTGAGAAAGATTCAAGAAAAAGACGGCAACCTGCTCCGGCGTTTTACGATGCTCACGATCGATCCGCCCACGCCCGAGCGCGCGATCGAGATCCTCCGGGGCATCGCCACGCGGTACGAGGCCCACCACAAGGTGCAGATCGGCGACCCCGCGATCGTCGCCGCGGTGCGCCTCGCCAAGCGGTACGTGCAGGAGCGGTCGCTCCCCGACAACGCGATCGATCTCCTCGACGAGGCGGCGGCGCGAAAGCGCGTCGAGATCGACGGGCTGCCGGCGCACATGGACGACGCCATCCGCCGCCTGTCGTCGCTCAAGGCGCAGCGCGCCGGCCTGCAAGACGACGTCGACGCGATGAGCGTCAAGACGCGCGAACGCCTCGACGCCGAGATCAAGGACCTCGAGCCGAGCGTCGCCGAGATGCGCGCCAAGCTCGACTCGCGCCGCGGCGCGCTCGCGGCGCACGGGGCCCTCAAGGACGAGTACGAGAAGCTCACGACGCAGCTCGAGGCCGCGCGCGCCGAACAGAACTTCGCCAAGCTGGGCGAGCTCGAGCACGTGCAGATGCCCGACGTCCGCAGGCGCCTCGACGCCGCCGAGCACGCGATCGCCGCCGCCGGTCTCAAGGACGAAGGCGCGCGCGTCGTGACCGAGGAGTCCGTGGCGCAGGTGCTCGGAGACTGGACCGGCATCCCCGTCGCCAAGATGCTCGAGGCCGAGAGCGAGAAGCTCCTCAAGATGGAGGAGCGCTTGAGCGCGCGTGTCATCGGACAGTCCGAGGCGGTGCGCGCCGTGTCCAAGGCCGTGCGCCGCGGGCGCGTGGGCCTGCGCGATCCGGGCAAGCCCATCGGCAGCTTCCTCTTCCTGGGGCCGAGCGGCGTCGGCAAGACGGAGCTCGCCAAGGCGCTCGCCGAGTTCCTGTTCGACGACGAGCAGTCGATGACCCGCCTCGACATGAGCGAGTTCATGGAGAAGCACATGGCGCAGCGCCTCGTGGGCGCGCCGCCGGGCTACGTCGACAGCGAAGAGGGCGGCTTCTTGACGGAGGCGGTGCGACGTCGCCCGTACAGCGTGCTCCTCTTCGACGAGGTCGAGAAGGCGCACGCCGACGTCTTCAACCTGCTGCTCCAGGTGCTCGACGACGGGCGTCTCACCGACGGTCGGGGGCGCACGGCCGACTTCTCGAACACCGTCGTCATCATGACGAGCAACATCGGCTCGCAGCGCATCCTCGAGACCGACCTCAAGCTCTTCGAGTCCGAAGAGGGGCGCGAGGCGCTGCGCGACGTGCTCCGCGAGGAGCTCAAGAACTTCCTGCGGCCCGAGTTCCTCAACCGCATCGACGACGTCGTCATCTTCCGGCCGCTCGACAAGAAGGACCTGCGCGGCATCGTCGACATCCAGCTGCGGCGTCTCGAGAAGCTCCTCACCGATCGCGAGCTCAAGCTCGAGCTGACCGAGGCCGCCAAGATGATGCTCGTCGACATCGGCTACGAGCCGATCTTCGGCGCGCGCCCGCTCAAGCGCGCGATCCTCAAGAGCGTGCAGGACCCGCTCGCCGAGGAGATCCTCGCGGGCGGCTACAAGAACGGGGCCACGGTCAAGGTCGACGTCGACGGCGAAGGCCTCAAGTTCAGCAAGGACTGAGCGGCGATGCGCGTCCACCTCATCGGCGTCGCGGGCACGGGGATGGGGCAGCTCGCGTCGCTCCTCCGTCAAGCCGG
>JAGQJA010000652.1 GCA_020430845.1 Myxococcales bacterium | reverse complement strand
GAACCTCGCGCGTGAGGGCGCCAAGGCGCCGCCGCCGGATCCGTACGCCGGCCGCGGGGCGCGCACCGTCGGGGGTCGCGTCGTGCTCTTCGCGATGTTCCCGCGGTACGGCACCGCGGGCGGCAGCGCGCACGTGGGGGGCCTGCTCCGTGGGGGCGTGTCGTTCGCCGTAACACCAAGATTCGACTTGGGTTTGGGTCTTTCAGGGCTGCTCACGCGGGACGTCTGGTCGAACGCCGACACGACCACTCCGCCGGCCGGTGGGTGCGCGCTCTCGCCCGAGCTGTCCGCGACCGCCGCGTCGGCCTTCGTCGAAGCCACGGGGGCGCTGCGCATCACGCACGCGCTCTCGTTCGTCCCGCACGTCGGTCTCGGGATCGCCTCGCTGTCGTCGGATCGGACGGGCGGCGAGCTCTTCGAGCCGTCGTGCGCGCCGTCGTACGGGATCCGGCCCGCGCTGCTCGCGGCCCCCGACCTCGAGCTCGCGATCGGCGTCGCGCGGCTCGTGGTGTCACCGGTGATGCTCCAGGTGAACCCCGCGTTCGAAGGCGCGCGCAGCGACGCGACGGGCGCGTGGTTGCGTGTCGCGATGGGCCTCGGCTTCGGCGTCGACCTCTGACCGTCGGGCGCTCCGGCGTGCTAAGTGAACCGCCCGTGAGGCCGACGATCTTCGACTTCAACGGCGTGCTCGTCGACGACGAGGACGTTCACTTCGCGTCGTTCGCCGAAGCGCTCGCGCCGCTCGGACTGTCGCTCACGCGCGAGGACTACGACGAGCGGTACCTGGGCTTCGACGACGCGGGGGCGTTCGACGCGATCTTGAGGGACGCCGGCCGTGCGCCCGCCGAAGCCGAGGTGGCGCGCCTCGTCGACGCCAAGAAGCCGATCTACATGCGACGCATCGCGACCGACCTCGTGATCTTCGACGGCGCCGCCGAGCTCGTCCGGTCGCGCGCGGCGGGCGGGGTCGTCGGGATCGTGTCGGGTGCGCTCCGCCACGAGATCGAGCACTGTCTCGGAGTGATGGGCGTGCGCGACGCGGTGGCGTTCATCGTGTCCGCCGAGGACACGCAGCGCTGCAAGCCCGACCCCGAGGGCTATCGCCTCGGCGTCGCGGCGCTCCGAGCCGCGGGCGCTCCGGCCGCAGAGGCCGTGGTCGTCGAGGACTCGATCGCGGGGGTGGAGTCGGCCAAGGCCGCGGGCTTGCGGTGCGTGTCGGTGGGCCACTCGTACCCGCTCGAGCGGCTGCGCGGCGCCGGCGCAGACGCGGCCGTCGCGCACCTCCGAGAGCTCACCGACGCCATCCTCGACGGGGAGCCCGGGTGACGCTGCGGGCCAGCGCCAAGCGCGCGGCGCTCGCGTCCGTGATCGTCCTGGCCATCGGCTCGGCCGGCGCGCCGTCCCACGCGTCGCGGGCGCAGTTCCCGATCCGCCTCGCCGAGCCGCGCGCAGGTCGTCTCGCGCCGGTGTCGGCGCCGCGCGGCGGAGGGCTCGGGTGGCGCGACGCGGGCAACTCGGCGGTGCGTGGCGTGACGGTGGGCCCCATCGAGAACGCGTACCACCCCGATCTCGGGTACGGCTCTCCCGCGTACGAGCGCACGCTCGACGAGTGTGTGCGCGCCGGCGCCACGTGGATCGCCGTCACGCCGTTCGGACGCGTGGGCGATCTGACCGGGCGCGGCGTGGACCTGCGCTTCGAGGCCCCGTTCGAGGACAACGTGCGCGCCGTGGAGCGCGCGATCGCGCAGGCGCACGCGCGCGGGCTCCGCGTGATGCTCGTGCCGCACCTCTGGGTGGAGTCGGGCGGGTGGCGCGGCGAGATCGACCCGCGCACCGACGAGGGCTGGGACGCGTGGGCCGCGAGCTACGGCGCGTTCGTGGGCGCGTGGGCCACGGTCGCCGAGCGCGCGCGCGTCGAGATCCTCTCGGTGGGCGTCGAGCTGCGCTCGTGGGTGACGACGCCACGCGCGCCGTCGTTCGCGGCGATCGTGCGCGACGTACGGGCCAAGTACCGCGGGCTCATCACGTACTCGGGCAACTGGGACGACGTCGAGCAGACCATCGTCTTGCCCGAGCTCGACCTCATCGGCATCAACGCGTTCTACCCTCTGGCCGAGAAGGACGGCGCGAGCGAGGCCGACCTGCTCGCCGGCGGCGCGCGCGTGCGCGATCGCGTCGTGGCGCTCGCAGAGACGTGGGGCAAGCCCGTGCTCTTCACCGAGATCGGATACACGACCCGCCCCGACCCGGCGATCCGCCCGTGGGAGTGGCCCGACTCGATGAAGAACGTGCGCGTCGACGAGCACGCGCAAGCCCAGGCCTACCGCGCGCTCATCGCGCCCCTCCTCGACGAGCCGCGCTTCGCCGGGTTCTTCGTGTGGCGCGTGTACGCCGATCCCGACGACGTCTCGCAAGAGGCCGAGTGGGGCTTCTCTCCGCGAGGCAAGCTCGCCGAGATGGTCGTGCGCGACGCCTTCGCCGCGACGTGGGCGTCCGACGCGCTCCGCGTGCCCGGCTGGTCACCGCGCGCCCGCGGCGCCGGCATCTACTGGTAGCGCTCACCCGTCGCTCGCGGCGCGGCGTGACCATGGGCGCGCGGGCCGTGCGCGTTGTTGGCCCTCCCAGGTCCGGCTTTCTACGATCGCCCGGACGCCTCATGTCTCTCCTGTCGCGCATCACCGTCGTGGCGCTCGCTGCCGCGGCGGGCTCGTGGGTCGGCCTCGGTCGCCCCGAGCCGACGCCGGTGCACGTGCCCACGCTGCTCGGTCGCGCACGCGCGTGGGTGACCTCGTCGGTCGGCGCGGGTGAGGCCGCCAAGACGCCGGCGCCCGCGACGCCACAGCGCGCGCCCGTCGCCCCGCTCGCGCCGCTGCCCCACGAGAGCGCCCCCGACAAGGTCACGTCGCGCCCCGTCTTTCCGCAGACCAACCCCACGCGCTCGGTCGAGCGCGCGTGGATCGTGGCCGAGGGGCCCGAGATGCGGCCGGGCGACGGGCGTCGCTACGTGACGTTCACCTTCGACGACGGCCCGTCCCCGCGCACGACGCCGCGGGTGCTCCGCTTGCTCGCGCAGCACGACGTCCGCGCCACGTTCTTCGTGCTCGGGCGTTACCTGGTGGGCGACCGCCCGCGCGCCCGCGCGTCGCGCAAGGTGCTCGAGGACATCGTCAAGGCCGGGCACCTCGTCGGCAACCACACGCGCGATCACGAGGTGCTGACGCACATGACGCCGGCCCAGGCGGCGTGGCAGATCGACGCGTCGGCCGTGGCGATCCAGTCCGTGACCGGTCACTACCCCATCCTCTTCCGACCGCCGTTCGGCAAGCTCGACGACGCGTCGCGCGAGCTCGTGCGCGCCCGTGGCCTCGAGCTCGTGCTGTGGAGCGCCGAGAAGAGCGACATGACGCGCGACGACCCGGAGGCCATGTTCCATGAGCTCGCCGCGCAGATCGAATACAAGCACGGTGGCCTCGTGCTGCTCCACGACGTGAAGGGCACGTCCGTCACGGTGCTCCGCCTCCTGCTCGAGTGGCTCAAGGACAAGCGCTACGACCCGAGGCGCCCCGACCGATGGGGCTACGAGATCGTCGACCTGCCGCGCTACCTGGAGCTCGCCGCCGAGCGCCCGCAACCGTACGAGACCCGCGACGAGCTCGAGAAGGCGCGCCTCGCCGCGTGGCGCAGCCTGCACCCCGGCGCGCACGCGCCGCGCGTCGACTCGGGCGACGAATCGCCTCCGACCCCAGACCCTGCGCCGCGTCGCGCCAAGCGCAAGCCGCGCCGGCGCTGAGTCTCAGCCGCCGCTCACCGACTCGCAGAGCTTCTCGCTCTCGGGCGAGAACTTTCCGCCCCGGGCCGTGACCGGGCAGTACGTGCCCAGGCGCACCTTCTCGACCATCTCGACGACCATCGAGCTCGACCACTCGCGCGGTCCGTCGAAGCGCGCGCGGATGACGCCGTTCTTGTCGATGATCCACGTCTCGGGGAAGAGGTTGGTGCCCAGCTTGCCCTTCACCACGCTCGACTCGGGATCCATCAGCACCGGGAAGGGCGCCTCTTCGCGGAGCACGCTCTTGAGCGCGTCGACGGCCTCTTGCGTGGTCTCGTCCGTGGAGATCGTGACGAGGGCGACGTCGCTCATCGGCTTGAGGATGCGCGCGAGGTCGGCGATCTCGGGCATCTCTTCCATGCAAGGGCCGCAGGTGCGGGTCCACAGGTTGAGCACGACGACCTTGCCCTTGTACGCAGCAAAATCCACTTTATTTCCGCGCACATCCGTGAGCTGAAAGGCGGGCACGCGTCGCTCGTAGCCGGCGTACGTCGGGCGCAGGTTGCACACCGCGGCGCACGCGGCGCGCGACTCTCCCTCGCGCGCCACGGACACGAAGCTGTACACGCCCACGGCCGCAGCCGCGACGAAGACGAGCTGCGCGATGGGGTGGAAGACGGACGGCGCGTCGCCCTGTTCGCTCATCGCTGGAAGAGATAGCCGATCGGGCGCCGGGGCACCACATCAGGGCTACGGCGCAGCTTGTGTGGGGCTCAATAGTCGCCGCTCGCGCCGCCCCCGCCGAAGTCACCGCCGCCGCCGGAGTAGCTGTCCGAGCTGCTCGACGAGTCGCCCGACGACCAAGACGACGACGAGGTCCATCCCGATCCGCCCGATCCGCCCGATCCGCCGCCGCCTTTGCGCGTCAGGAAGAAGGCGAGGATCATGCACACGAACACGACGCCCATCGCGATGACGCCGCGAGGCGTGCGGGTGGCGCCGGGCGCCTCGGACGTGGCGGCGGGCAGGTCGCGTCCCCCCGACGCGAGCGCGCGGAAGATGCTGTTGGTGCCCTCGTCGATCGCGCCGAACGTGTCGCCCTTCTTCATGCGTGGGGCGATGACGTCGCGGATGATGTGCCAGCACGCGACGTCGGGAAGCGAGCCGCCGACCCCCTTGCCCGTCTCGATGCGGATCTTGCGCTCCTTGGTCGCGACCACGAGCACGACGCCGTTGTCTTTGTCCTTCTCGCCGACGCCCCACGTCTTGGCGGTCTTGTACGCGACGTCCTCGACGCTCTCGCCTTCGAGCGACGTCGGGAGAAAGACGACGACGGCGAACCCCGTGCGCTCTCGCTCGGAGCCGAGCTTCGTCTCGAGGCGGTACTTCTGCTCCGGCGTGAGCACGCCCGCCGCGTCGACGACGTAGCCGCGTAGCGGAGGAGGCTCGAACGCCAGCGCGGCGCCGCTCCACACGAGCGCGACGAGGCCGAGCAGGAGCGCGAGCGCCGCCTTCTTCACTACGCCTCGCCCATCAGCGACACGTACTTGTCGACCTGTCGCAGGGTCTCGGGGGAGGGCGACACGAGCTCGACGCCGATCGCGCGCAGGCCTGCGGCGCCGCCCTCTTGCGCGGTGCGCGACCACTTGACGATCGCGGCCTCGGCGATGACCTTGCCGTCGAGAGGGAGCGCGAAACGAATCGTCACCGTGGTGCCGGCCTCGATGTCGCCCTTGGCGACGACGAGCAGACCTCCGACCGAGATGTCCTCGCTCTTTCCGTCGACCAAGCCCTTGCCGGGTACCTCGATGCGCACGGGCGTGCGATACGCGCCGCGGGGGTGGCGGCGTTCCCCTGCCGGCTCGGCGGCGGCCGTCGCGCCGGACGGCGCCTTCGGCGGAAGAGAGACGTTGCGCTTGGCGACAGACGCCTCGAGCAGGTGCATCCGCTCCCTGGCTCGGGGCTCGACGCGCGCGATCGCGTCGGCGAGGTCGACCATCGTGTCGATCGCGGCCGCGCCGGGCCGACGGAGCGCGCGCGCCACCATCTCTGCGACGGGGTCGGGCACGCCCGCGTCGGCGATGGGCTCGTCGTCGGACGGGATCCTGCCCGCGAGACACGCGAACAGGCAGCTCGCGACCGCGGCGATGTCTCCGCTGGGGTCGAGCGTCTCGCGACCGCTCACCGTCGCGCGATCCCAGCCGACAAGCCGTACGCGCTCGACGCCGTAGCCATCGCGGCCGACGAGCACCTTGGCCCCGGCGACGTCGTTGTGCACGACGCCCATGCCGTGCGCCGCCGCGAGGACCTCGGCGAGCTGCAGCGCGACCGCGCATGCCTCTGCAGGGAGCAGACGCCCGCGCGCGGCGAGCAGGCCGTCGAGCGTGCGCCCGTCGATCGGCTCGAGGACGACGTACGGGTCGCCCAGCTCGGTGATCCCGGCGTCGTGCAGCGCGGGCGCGCCGGGGTGCGCGATGCGCGCGAGCGCACGGTGCGTGCGCCGGATCGCGGCCACGATCTCCTCTTCGTCTGGCGTGCGCAGCGCGAGCGCGAGCACGGAGCGGCGCGCGGTGCGGACGTTGCGCACCTCCCAGAGCGTGCCGTACGGCGACTCGCCGAGATCGCGCATCATCTCGTAGCGCCCGTCGAGGATGGCACCCTTCTCGTACGACGTGCGGCCCCACCGATCGATCGCGCCCGCGAGCAGCGGCTCGAGCTGACGGCTGTCGACGTCCTCTCGCCACACCACGAGGTGCGACTCGTGCTCGAGCGCGAGGCGGTTCAGGCCCGCGCGATCGAACGCGTACACGTTGTCGTTCACGATGATCGCGCACGGGCGGTGCTCGGCGACGAGCTCGGCGGCGCGCTGGATGCTGCCGTTCACGAGCCGCGCGCCGAGACGCTTCGCGGCGTCGTCGCACTCGCGGCCGAAAGCGTCGGACACGTTGAGCGTGAGGAGCGTGGGCGCCCTCGCCTCGCGCGGCGGCGGGTCGAGCACCTCCTCGAGATCGTCGTCGTCGATCGTCGCCGCGCTCGCCGGGCCGTCCGGCGCCGACGAGGCGCGCTTCGGCGCGAGCGAGCGTCGTGGCGTGGCGGGGGCGGCGCCGCTGTCGGACTCTGCGCCGGCCGTCGCCTCGGGCTCTGGGGCGCCGTAGAGGCGAGCGAGGGCCGCCCGCACCTCGCTCGTGACGGCGATCATCGCGCGCACCGGGATGCCGGCCGCCGCCGCGCAGTACGCGAGCGACACCTCGTCGGTGGGGTCGTCGGTCGCCACGTAGAGCACGCGCTTGTCTTTGCGCGCGCGCAGGTAGACCGGCACCGCGTGGCGCTCGATCGCCACGTCGGCGGGGAGCAGCGCCACCACGTCGGGCGGGACCTCGAGGTGGGCCAGCGAGATCCACGGGCAGCTGAGCTGGCGCGAGAGCAGCTGCGCGAGCTGGAGCGGGGTCGCGACGCCGCGCTCCACCAGCAGCTCACCGAGCCGGCGCTTGTCGGCGCGCTGCGCGGCGAGCACCTCGTCGAGCGCCTCTTGGGTCAGCACGCCGGCGTCGAGGAGGAGGCGACCGAGCGGGGGTGACGAGAGCATGGCTCCGACAACTATCGCGCGCTTTGTGGGCCGGGTGGAGCCGTTTCGCAGAGCTCCGCCTCGTTGCACGCGCACCCGCGCCCCTTGTGGCACGTCTTCGACGCCGTGATGCACGCGTTGCCGCACGCCTTGCTGCTCGAGCACACGCGACAGCACTTGTCTGCGGGGATACACGC
>JAGQJA010000651.1 GCA_020430845.1 Myxococcales bacterium | reverse complement strand
GCCGCGCCGACGGTGCTCGGCGTGGGCGAGGCGCGACGCATCCTCGCCGACGCGATCACGCGCCGGGTCACGGGCTCGGTCTGCTTCGAGTGCCCCGACGGCGTGCGGCGCGTGGTGCTCCGCGAGGGGGACATCGTCACCGCGGCGTCGGGCGCGCCGGGAGAGTCGCTCGTGCACTACCTCGTCGCGCGCGGCGAGATGCTGCGCGCCGAGGGCGACAAGCTCGCGGGGAAGGTGCCGCCCTTCGGTCGACACGCCGGCGCCGCGCTCGTGGCCCACGGGAGCCTCGCGCAAGATCAGCTCTGGGACACGCTGCGCGGGCACGCCGAGTGGCTGCTCTGCGGCATCGTCCGCCTCGCGGTGGCCACCGGGACCTACGAGCCCGACCCGCCCGGTCGCCTGCGCGTGGAGCCCAGCGTGTTCGGCGCGGTCACCGGCGCGGAGCTGTTCATCGACGTGGTACGTCGCTCCATTTCATCGGACGACGCGGGCGCGGCGCTCGGCGGACCGGCCGCGCGCATCGCCGACGGTGCGCACGCGGGGCTCCTCGCCGAGTGCGGGCTCGCGCCCCAAGACGTCGAGATCGCCTCGCGCGCGCGCGGCGGCACCGTGTCCGATCTGCTCGCGCGCACGGGAGACAGCGACGCGTTGGTGCTCGTGCACGCGCTCGTGCTGCTCGGCGTGCTCGACGCCGTCGCCCCTCCCGCGAGCGATCGCGCGCTCGAGCACGACCCAGACCCGGCCGTGCAGGCCCTCGACGAAGAGGCGACGCGCGCGCGCATCTTGGCGCGCCTCGAGGTCGTCGAGGACGGCGACTACTTCTCCATCCTCGGCGTCGACCGCGACGCGACGGCGTACGAGATCCGCCGCGCGTTCCTCGAGCTGCGCCGCGCCTTCGAGCCGTCGACCATCCTCACGCCGCGCCTCGCCAAGCACGCCGAGGACGTTCGCAAGATCGTGCTCGTGCTCGAAGAGGCGTACGACATCTTGCGCGACGGCGCGCGGCGCGAGCGTTATCGGCGCGCCATCGAAGCGACGCCGCGCTGAAGCGGCTCACAGGCGCCACGCAAAGGGGTCCGGACTGCCCCAGAGTTGCTGTCCCAGCACTGGGACGTGGTCGGTCGGGTTCCCCGGGGAGTGGTACGGGTTCTCCGGCAGCTTGAAATCGCAGCCCGTGGCGAAGGGGCAGATACCGCCCGGGTACGGGTCGCCTGGCGAGGCTGGCGCGGCGCCGGGCCTGGCGGCGTCGTACTCGGCGAGCGTGAGGCACCGGCCACCGAACCCATCTTCGACCCACATCTTCGCGCGTCCGGACGCATCGAACGTATGGCCGCACGCCTTGGCGGCGTCGCTCATGGCTCCCCCGGTGGCTGCCGGCGCCGGCGCGGGAGGCGGCTGGGCGGGCGTCGGAGCCGCCGGCGTGATGTCGCCGCTCGTGCTCGTCAGCGGGTAGCAGAGCCCGTCGTTGCCGGTCATCCGCTCGAGGAACGCGCACGTCGGCGCGACGCCCACCCCCCGATCCTCGAATCGGCGCGGGCGAGAGTGCCGGCAGGTCCCGGCGTACCAAGGCGACTCCCGGGGGTGGGTCCCGCACGTGGTCGTCACGATGCAGTGGCCGACGCCGTCGGAGCCGTCGTAGCAGGACACCCTCTCCCCGTCCCCGCTCTCGATGCAGCGGGTCACCTCGCCACGGAACCCTCCACGGCATCGCGTGTAACAGAGCCCGTCGCCGCCCTTCTCACGCGCGTCGCCGCACCCAGGCGCCACACCCGGTCCCTTGCCCCGATAGATGATCGCGGCTTGCTGTTGGGTTCCGATGTTCTCGTCCTCGTCCGGCGAGGCGCCGTTCGGATCGAAGGCGCATCCGGTCGTGAACGCGGCGAGGGAGAGGACAGCGGCGAGGGGGGCGAATCGAGGCGTGTTCATCATGACGATGCTCTACGCAAGGCGGAGGCCAACGCGCACGAGCCGAGAAGTGCCGATATTTCGCGGCATGGACGGCCACGCAGCTCCGTTCGGACCGTCCGGCGGACCGTCCGACCCATCGTCCGGTTG
>JAGQJA010000060.1 GCA_020430845.1 Myxococcales bacterium | reverse complement strand
CGTTCTTGTACCAGCCGTCTTGCTTGGGCGACTCCCAGGGCAAGAGCTCGGGGCGCATGGGCGACAGGCCCTCGCCGTCGGCGCCGCGCGAGCACGGCCCGCCCGGGTCCTTGCCGGCGACGTGCTCGTAGTGCCACGGCTCTCCGCGCACGGTGGCCGCGAAGCCGAAGCGCCCGGCGTTCTGCGCGAGCCACGTCGACGTGGTCACGTCGAGCGCGAGCCCGTTCTGGTGGTTGCTGTAGCCGGGGCGCGCGGCGAGGTTGCCGTTGTTGCAGCGACCGCTCAGGTAGCAGCCGTACAGGTACTCCTGCTCGCCCATCGTGCGAAAGCCGCTCGAGAGCCCGATGCGCACGCCCGCAGCCTTGGCGGCTGCCTGCATCTTGAGGAACGCGTGGCCCGTCGACTTCATCACGGGCTTGCCGCCCACCGTGATCACCTTGATGGGGTACGGGCGCCCGCCGCGATAGGCCGTGTCGCCGCGCTCACGGCAGCTCACGCCGCCGCTGACGATCTCGTCGTCGGCGGTCTCCAGCGTGGGCTCGTTGCCGTCCGTGACCGTGTGGTCGTCGTCGGTGTCGGCCGCGCAGGCGGAGCCGGCGAGCGCAGGAACGAAGGCGAGGGCGAACAAGAGAGGGCGCATGGCGATGATGTAAGCAACCTGCGCACCAAGTCTCACTCAGCGCTTTTCGCCCGCAGATCGCGCGCTTCGCGCCGGGTGGTGAAGCGCTGGTTCTCGCGACGTCGACCGGTCTCCGCGCGCTCCGCGTCGCCTCTTCGCGCACCGCGCGCACTGCGCCCGTCGCAGCTTCGTCAGCGCGAGGCGGGGTAGAGGAGGAACGGTGCGCGCCGCGCCTTGAAGCGCGCGAGCTCGGGCTCCCAGCGCGCCAGGATGACGTCGAGCGGCTCGCCGGCCGCGAGCGCCGTCATCGTGGGCGGGCTCTGCAGCATGCGGTCGACGCGCCGGAGCTCGAAGTCCTTGGGGTGCACCTCGGCGAGCGCGCGGGCGATCGCGAGCCCCGTGCGCAGCGGCCGGTACGTGGCGCCGTCGGTGACGCGCACGCGGACGCCGTGGCAGGGCGTCTTGGCGAACGGGACCACGGTGGGCGTGAAGTGCGTCGGCGCGAACGACACGCCCGGGATCGCGGCGCGCCCCAGCGCGGCGGCCAGCGCGTTCGCGTCGACCCACGGGGCGCCGAGGATCGCGAAGGGCGCGGGCGTGCCGCGACCGACAGAGAGGTTGGTGCCTTCGAGCAGTCCGATCGCCGGGTACAAGCGGACGGCGTCGAGCGTCGCGAGGTTGGGGCTCGGCGCGTTCCACGAGAGGCCCGTCCGCTCGAACGGCGCGTCGCGCCGCCACCCCCGCATCTGAACGATCTCGAGGCGAAGGGCGCCCGCGCCGCCGTCGGGTGGCGGGGCGGTCCAGCCCTCCTCGGCCGCGAACATGCGCGCCAGCTCGCCCATGGTCATGCCGTGCACGATCGGAAGCTCGTGGTGGTGGACGAACGATCGCGCGCCGGCTGCGAGCACTGGCCCGTCGACCGCAGCGCCGCCGAGCGGGTCGGGGCGGTCGAGCACGACGACGCGCAGACCGCGGCGCCACGCCGCCTCCATGACGCGCTTGAGCGTCGACGCGTACGTGTAGAAACGTACGCCCACGTCTTGCAGGTCGACGACGATCGCGTCGAGCCCGTCGAGCGCCGCGTCGGGCGGCGTGGTGCGTGAGCCGTACAGGCCGTACACGGGGATCTCGTCGAGCTTGCCGTCGGCGACGCGGCCCTCGGCGCGAGCAGACAGGCCGTGCTCGGGCGCGAACACGCTCGCGAGCGTGACCCCCTCGGCGTGGCGCAGGACGTCGAGCGTGGTGGTGCCGTCCCTCGCGCGCGCCTGCCCGTTGGTGAGCAAGGCCACGCGCGCCCCCGCGATGGGGGCGAAGGCCTCGGCACGGAGCACGTCGACGCCGGTCGACGTATCTGCCTCGGCGACGGCGAGCGTGGCGAGCTCGGCGACGAGCGGGTTGACCGCGCCGGTGCCGTCGGGGTGCACGCGGTTGCTGAGGAAGACGAAGAACAGATCGCGCGCCGGGTCGATCCAGAGCGCCGTCCCCGTGTAGCCGCCGTGCCCGAACGCGCGCGCAGAGAGGCTCGGGCTCCGGTGCGTCGCGAAGCGGCTGTCGACGTCCCAGCCGAGCGCGCGGCCGCCCGCGGGGGTGTCGCGGCGGCGCGTCCACGCCTCGAACGTGCGCTCCGAGACGATGCGCGCCTTGTTCGCCGCCCCGCGCCCCAGCATCGCCTGCGCAAAGCGCGCCAGATCGTCGGCCGTGGAGAAGAGCCCGGCGTGCCCCGCCACACCGCCCATCGCGTAGGCGCGCGGATCGTGGACCTCGCCGCGCATGAACCCGCCGTCACGCTTCTGCGTGGGCGCGACGGTCGCGCGCTCCTCGGGGGGAGGGGAGAAGCGTGTATGTTGCATGCCCAGCGGACCGTAGATCTCGCGCGGCGCGAACGTGGCGATGTCGGCGCCCGACACGCGCCGGACGATCTCGGCCAGCAGGATGTAGCCCGTGTCCGAGTAGAGGAAGCGCTCTCCGGGCCGCGCCTTGAGCCCCGTCTCGGCGACCTTGGCCAGGAGCGCGCCCATGCCGGCGCGGTGGTCGGAGATGCGCGCCACCGCGGGCAGACCGCTCGTGTGGAGCATGAGCTGCTCGACGGTGAACGGCGGGAGCTTGGCCAGCTCGGGCAGGTAACGCGACGCGGGCGCGTCGAGGCGCACCTTGCCGCGGTCGACGAGGACCATCACGCTCGCGCCGGTCGCGACGGCCTTGGTGAGCGACGCGAGGTCGAACGTGGTGTCCTCGGTCATCGGCTCGCGCTCGGGCTCGACGGCGCGGCTCCCGAACGCCCGACGGAAGAGGATCTCGTCGCTCCGACCGACGACGACCACGCACCCGGGCAGCTTCGACTCGGCGATCGCCCGCTCGATCGGCGCGGTGAGGGCCGCGAACGGGGCGCCCGTCTCCGCGGGGCCCGCGTCGAGGTCGGCCGCGTCGGTCGTCGCTTCGGGGGCCGCGTCGGTGGGCGCGCTCGCCTCGCTCGCGATCGGTCGCGGCGGCGTGGGGCGGAGGGTTGGGGCCCCGCACGTCAACGCGCCGGCGGCGAGCACGAGGGGGGCGACGACGCGGAGCGCGACGCGTTGGCGACGCGATCGCACCCGGCCTACCGCCCGTACGCGCTCTTGAGCACGAAGAAGACCGCGACGCCCGTGACCGACACGTACAGCCAGATGGGGAAGAGCACCTTGGTGATGCGCTTGTGCGTCGTGAACCGTCGCCGGAAGGCGAAGTAGAACGCGGCGAGGCACATCGGCACGACGGGGATCGACAAGAGCACGTGGCTCGCGAGGAGCACGAGGTACGCCGTGCGCGCGCCGCCGGTGCCCGGATAGCGCGTGTCACCGTGCACGTAGTGGTAGGCGAGGTAGCCGACGAGAAAGAGCGAGCTCGACGCGAACGCCGAGAGCATGAGCGCCTGGTGCCGCGCGACCTCCTTGCGCTTGATGGCGCGCACGGCGAGCACCAGGAGCACCGCGGCGGCGGCGTTGAAGCTCGCGTTGACCGCGGGCATGAACGACAGCGCGCCCGGATCGCCCGCGCCGCGACGGATGAGCAGCAGGTACGTCAAGAGCGACAGCGCCAAGACCGAAACGACGCCGTTGACGAGCCAGAACGGCCTGTCGCCCCGGATGGTCGTCGCCTCGGCCTGCTCTACGTCCTGCATGCGGCGGACTATAGCGCCGACGCGCGCGCAGGAAAGCCCAGCGCGGCCAGGGCGCGGATCGGTCGCGCCGATCCCGGGCGTCAGTTCGTCTTTTCGGTGAGCGAGCAGACGATCGGGCGGTGGTCGAAGTACGTCATCTGCGTCACCTTGGGGTGCCCGGCCGTGACGCCCGCGGCCCAGCACGAGCCCTCGAACGCGTCGCTCACCACGTGGTCGATGTTGAAGCCGCCGCCGAGCCCGGGAACGAGCGTCTGCAGGTACGTCGCGGGCGCGCTCGACCCGACCTCGGTGACGAACTTGAACTTCTTGTTGCCGCCCACATAGTCGTTGAACGTCCGCGCGCTGCCGTCGACGAGCGTCATGCGCCCCGGATCGGTGTTGAGATCGCCCATGACGATGTTGCGCGCGCCGTTGGCCGCGGGGGCGCCGTCGAGGTTCTCGAACACCTGCTTGAACTGCTTGGTGCGGCAGTCCTGGTCGGCGGGCTTGTAGCCGCTCGAGCCGTGCGCCAAGACGACGGTGATCGAGCCGCCGCCGACGAGGTCGATGACGCCCCGGCCCACGCGCGAGCCGCCGCCGCAGTCTTGCACGCGCGCGCCCGCGAGGCCGTCGAGGCAGACGGCGCCGGTGCACCCGCGGAACGAGCCGAAGCTCGTCTTCACGGCCGCGCACTTGTCGGTCTTGCCGATGTTGCACGCGATTTGGTAGCCGGCGCCGAGCACGACCTGGGTGACCGTCGGGTCGCCCGCCTGCCACGTCTCGCACACGAAGCCCGCGCGCGCGTTCTGCGGCACGTTCGCGCACTCGGGCGAGTGGAAGATCTCTTGGAACATCACGAGGTCGGGCTGGACCTGCGCGAAGAACGCCTTGGTGTCCTCGACCGCGGCTTTCCACGCGAGCCCGTCGCCGTAGTAGTCGTTCGACATCTTGGCCTGCGCCGACGTGTAGCCGTCGTTCGGCGGGTCGTCGTGTGGAAGCCCGTCGGTGGTGCCGGTGTTGAAGGTGACCGCGACGAGCTTCACGGGAGCGCGCGGCCCGGCGTCGCTGCCGGCGTCGGCCGCGGACCCCGAGGACGACCCACCCGAGGATGAGCCGCCCGAGGACGAGCTCGAGCTCGTCGCGCCCCCCGACGACGACGTCCCGGGGGCGGCGCCCGGAGGTGCGCCTTCGCCGTCGCCGCCGCTTCCACCGCACGCGGCCGCGAGAAGAATGTAGAGTGCACACGTTCCCCGGAGGGTCGACCCAGCGTCCCAGAGCCCCATGGGGGCGTTACTACCGCGCAGGGGCCCCCGGGGCCGCCTCAAACGAGTCTTTCAGGCCTCACCTTGGTAGTAAGTGCCCGAAAGGATTGGGCTCATGGCTTGGTGATCGTACGCGTGTAGAGCACGCGCCGGTCGGCGTCGATCACCTCGGCGACGAGCTTCTTGCCGCGGATGGTCACGTACATGAAGCCGAGCTCCGCGGCCGCGAAGCGCGTGGCGTTGCGGCCGGGCAGATCACCGACGCGCCCGCCGGCGCCGCTCACGGCGAGCTCGGTGCCGTTGCACGTGCGCTCCATCCACTGGAGCGAGTGGTCGTGCCCCGACAGGTAGAGGTCGACGTTGCCGCACATCACGCGGTCGAAGAAGCCTTTGACGCCGGCGCCGGCGTAGAGCGGGTCGGCCTCGCCGTCGTAGCTGCCCGCGTTGCCGTGGTCGCCGTTCGACAGGTACGGGTGATGGCCGAACGCGATCTTCCACGTGGCGCGCGAGGCGCGCACCCACGCGCCCATCTCTTCTTCTTGGCGCTGCGCGTCGCCGAAGAGCTGCATCGTCGTGTCCATCGCGAAGAGCGACGCGTGCTTGTACGTCAGCTTGTAGTACTCGCGCTCCATCTTCCACCGGGACGAGCGCTCGGAGTAGGCGACCTGCGCGCGGGCGCGGGCGGCCTCTCGGCCCCAGCCGTCGCCCCCGTAGTCGTGGTTGCCCAGCACCACGTAGAAGGGGGCGTCGACGCGCGCGTACATGCGCTCGAAGCGCGACTCGAAGAGCGGATCGGACGCCGACGCGACGCCGTTCTCGTAGAAGTTGTCTCCGAGCAGCAAGACGAAGTCGCAGCCGTAGCCCTCGCACACGTCGGCGAGCGCCGCGGCGACGCGCCTCTGGTCGTTGCTGCCCGAGCCGGTGTCCCCGATCGCCGCAAAGCGGATGACCGACGCGGTGACGTCGTCGGTCTGCGTGTCGGAGGCAGGCTCGCTCGACGAGCACGACGCCGACGCGGCGACGCATGCCGTGAGGAGCGCGCTGCCCAGGGCGCGCAGGAGGAGGTCGCGACGGGACGGCACGGCTCCGCCGAGCGTAGCGCGCCGCGCGAGGTTGCCAAGCGCGCGCGCGCCGATTGCGGTATCACGGCGCGATGCGCGTCCGCGACGAGCTCCCGCCCGTCTACGAACGGCTCCTGCCGCCCTGGTTCGACCGCGACGCGGTGGTCGAGTCCAAGGCGACGTGCGCCGCGTGCGCCATGTGCGCGCCCGAGGACGCGGCCCCGTCGCCGGCCAGCGAGTACTTCTCCAAGTCTACGAAATGCTGCACGTATTCGCCGCGGCTGCCCGGGTTCCTCGTCGGGGCCGTCCTGGCCGACGAGGCGCCGGAGATGGCCGAGGGCCGCGCCCGCATGCGCGCCCGCATCGCGTCGCGCGTGGTGGTGACGCCGCGCTGGGTCACGCCGTCGGCGAAGTACGGCGTGCTCCTCGACGCCTCACGTCGGTCGAGCTTCGGGCGCTCCAAGGCGCTCCTCTGCCCGTTCTTCCGCGACGACGACGGCGGCTGCACGATCTGGCGGCACCGCGAGTCGGTGTGCAGCTCGTTCTTCTGCAAGTACGACGCGGGCGCCGACGGGCTCGCGTATTGGCGCGCGCTCGCGGCCTACGTCGGCCAGCTCGAGATCGCGCTGACGCAGTGGGCGGTGTCGGAGATCGCGCCCGAGCTGGCGCCTGTCACGCGGGCCGAGGGGCGCGTGACGCGGTGGGAGCTCGAGGACCGCGCGCCCGACGACGACGAGTACGCCCGGTGGTGGGGCCCGTGGCTCGGCCGCGAGGAGGAGCTGTACGTGGCGTGCTTCGAGCGGGTGCGCGACATGCCGCCCGAGCAGGCGCGCGCGCTCGTGTCGGGTGAGCCGCTCGCGCGGCGACTCACGGTGCTCTCGAACGCGCGCGATTGTGTGCAGAATCCACGTATCCCCGAGCGCCTCCGCAAGAACGATCAGCTCGACGCGAGGGAGCTCTCCGACGGGGCGAGGCTCGTGGTGAGCTACTGGCCGTACGAGCCCAGCGCGCTGCCGCCGGAGCTCTGGGCGCTGCTCGACGAGTTCAGCGCGGCCGAGACGTGCGACGAGGTGAGGGCACGCCTGAAGCGGACGCGCGACGTCGACTTTCCGGCCGAGCTCGTTGCCCAGCTCCATCGGCTGCGCATCCTGGTCGACGCGACGGCCTGAGGACCCCGCGGTCCGCGGTCAGATGAAGAGCGTCAGCGCGACGATCACGCCGACCAGCACGAAGCTCGCAACGATGGACACCACCACGATGAGCGTGATGTTGCGCGCCATCTTGTTGGCCTGCGCCATGTGCGCGTGGACCATCTGGTTGGGATCGCCGTACGGCGACATGGGCGGGCCGTAGGGGTGGTTGAGGACGGGCGGCGTCATCCCCGGGGGCGGGCCCCCCGGAGGCCCGGGATGGACGGGCCCCACGCCGAAGGCGCCGCGCCACTGGTTCTGGATCTGGGCCTGCTGCGCCAGCAGGTTGCCCATCACCTGGTTGGCCATCTGCGCGTGCTGGGCGGCCTGCGAGTGGTGGGGATAGACGGTCTTGCAGTACGGACAGTCCGTCTTGCGCATGTCGTCGAGCGTCAGGTTGGCGCCGCAGTTCGTGCAGTTCTGGACCGTCTTGAGCATGACGTCAGGCCGGGGTCAGGTGCTGCGTCTCGATCCAGTGCTGACTGCCGTCGGGGAAGACGATCTGCGCCTGCGCCCCGTGCATCTGCATGATCGTCCCCGGGTACTGCTTGCCGTCGGACCAGCGGACCATGACGCGGCGGCCGGGCATGAGCGGGCTGCCGCCGACGAGCGCGTTCATCGCGCCGCCGAGCTGCATGGCACCTTGTACGGCGGGCGAGCCCATCACGCCGGCCGAGTACGCCATCCACGCCTGCTGGTTCTGCGCCGCGCCCTGCATCTGCATGGCCGCGTGGGCGTTGGGATCGAACGCGGCGGCGCCGCCGGCCGGGGCTGCCCCCGCGGGCCCGCGCGTCACCTGGATCTGGCGCGGCTGGCCGCCGGCGCGCAGCTGCTGGGTCTCTTGCTCCTGCAGCTGGTTCTTGCGCATCGCCAGGTTCATCGGGTCGCGGCTCAGCTCGTTCTGCCAGTGCGCCGAGATGGTCGTCCAGTCGCCCATGCTCAGGCCGAACTGGTTCATGGCCGCTTCGTAGCCGAAGACCGCGATACCCGCAGACACGTGCACCCAGTCCTCGAAGCTGAGGGACGCGGTGCCCTTCTTGCTGGCGAGCGCCGCGTTGTAGAGCTGCATGTAGCGGGTCGCGACCTGGCCCATCAGGCTCATGTCCTGCATGCGCGCGGTCCAGCCCTGCTTGGCGGCCTCCCAGTCGGCGGCGGAGACGCCGAGCTCGCCCACCTTCTTGGTCTGCTCGTGCGGTGCGGTGATCCCGTCGAGCTCTGCGCCCAGCTCGGCGTAGCGTTCGAGGGAGATGCCGTTGATCGGAGCGTAGGGATCCATGGCGAAACTAGACGCTTGCGCAACGCGCTCGTCAAGCGCGGCACGCGAGGCGTTCCTCGCCGCCGCGTGGCCGCCCCGCCACGTCGGGCGTGACACGGCGCGCCGGCGCGTGGTAGTCGCTCGCCCGCTTGGTAGGTGTCGCGCTTCGCTCGTGGTCGAGACGAGGGCGACGATGCGTGCAAGGGAAATGTCGTGGGCTCATGGGCCCGCCACTTCGATGACGAACACCGGGCCCGAGCCGGGGCGGCGGGCGTGCCTCGCGTGGGCGGGCGGTGTCGCGCTCTCGGGCGTCGGCGGGGCGTCGGCGTCGGGCTGCGCGGACCGCGGTCCCGCGCCCGAGGACGTGGACGACGTTTCGTCGGCGAGCGGAGTCGACGCGAGCGCACGCGACGCGAGCGTCGTCCTCGACGGGGCGGCGCCGGTCGACGCGGGCGTAGCGGCGGAGCCCGGAGACGCGGCGAGCGAGGCGGGCGACGCGTCGGCCGAGGGCGGTCGCGTCGTCACGCTCTACGACACGTACGCGGTGGCGCTCTACTTCGACGGCACGCTCGGGCCGAAGACGGGCATCGTGACCGCGGCGCAGATGGCGGCCGGGGTCGACGTGCCCTTCGCTTTCTGGCACGGGCACGGCGGCCAGCAGCACCGGTTCACGGTGACCGCCGCGGACCTCGCGGAGCTCCGTGAGCGGCGCAAGGCCACGGTGCGCACGAGCGTCGTCGACGGCCACTCGCACCTGCTCTTCGTCGATCCGACCGACGCGCGCTGGCGCGTGCCCGGCGCGCAGCCGCTCACGGTCGTGATCTGACGTCCGCGCGCGTCTCAGGCGGGGGCGTCCGCGGTCGTGAGATCGCGCGCGCTCTCGCCGGGGGCCGGCGCGTCGCCGAAGTAGTGCGTGCGGAGCAGCCGCCGGTTGCGGATGAGTGTCTTGTCGAAGCGGCCGAGGCGAAGGCCGTGGAGCGTGGGCGCGGTGTGAGCGAGGTTCTTCACCCATCGCGCGTCCATCCACCACTCGCCCCGCACGATCACGTGCGCGAGCACCTTGAGCAGGGGCTCGATGCGCGCGTAGCCCGACCGGGGGTCGACCTTGGCGTAGACGAACGTGTGGAACATGGTCACGCCCTCGCTCTCGGGCACCATGAACACCACGGTGCGCGACTCGACGGGTCGTCGCACGCGCGTCTCGGGGCACTCCCAGTGCGACGTGTACACCGTGCGGAGGGGGTCGAAGCGCGTCGTGAAGTGGTTGACGAAGAGGTCTCCGGCTCGCACGCCGATGAGCGGGAGCGACGCCGACGGCCTCTGGGGGCCGACGTACGTCGCTTCTGTGTAATCTGCATGCAACTGCGCCTCGTACGACACCCGGGGCCAGTCGTCCTCGCCCCAACCGAGCAGCGCGTGCACGTAGGGGAAGTGCTCGTCCTCGGTGAAGTTGTCGAGCGTGATGTGCACGGGAGCCTCGAAGCGCGTCGAGAACGACGCCGCGAGCTGGCAGCCGGGGAACGTGGGCAGGGGCACCGGGGCGCGGGACGCGTCGCTCGCGAGCCAGAGGTAGCCATCACGCTCGGTCACGTGGAAGGCGCGCGCGTGGCACTTGAGGGTGGGTTGCGACGGGCAGGCGCCGCGCCCCTCGCCGTCGAAGTTCCATCCGTGGTACCGGCACGCGAGGCGGCCGTCGGCGCGCACCCGACCGAGCGACAGCGGCGCGTTGCGGTGCGGGCACGCGTCGGCCACCGCGCGCGGGATCCCGTCGGCGTCTCGCCAGAGCGCCACCCGCTCACCGCCTACGGTCACCAGGCGGGGGCGGCCGCGGCCCAGGGCGCGCGCGGCCAGGACGGGGTGGACGAAGCGGTGGACGAGGTCTCGGAGCGCCATGGCCCCCATGCTACCCCCGCGGCGGCCGGTCTGGCCCTCGTCGCGCGGCCGTCGCTGGAGCGGCCGAAAGGCGTCGCTCCGCTTGTGCGCCCGCGATCGCTCGTGTAACTGACAAGCCCTCGAAATCATGCGCCACTTTCTCTCCACGCTCGACTGGTCGCGGGCCGAGCTCGACCAGCTCCTCGAGGCGTCGCGTGCCCACAAGCAGGCGCGCAAGGGGCGGCGCGATCTCGCCGGCAAGACCGTCGCCCTCGTCTTCTTCAACCCGTCGCTTCGCACGCGCTCGTCGTTCGAGATCGGCGTCTTCGAGCTCGGGGGTCACGCTGTCGTGCTCGAGCCCGGCAAGGGCGCCTGGCCGATCGAGTTCGAGGACGGCGTCGAGATGCTCGGCGAGGCCGAGGAGCACGTGGCCGAGGTCGCGCGCGTCCTCTCGCGCTACTTCGACCTCATCTGCGTGCGCGCGTTTCCCAAGTTCGTCGACTGGGCCAGAGACCGCACCGACAGCGTGATCCAGGCGTTCGCCAAGTACGCCACGGTGCCCGTGCTCAACATGGAGACGATCACGCACCCGTGCCAAGAGCTCGCCATGCTGCTGGCGCTGCGCGAGAAGCTCGGCTCCTTCGAGAAGAAGAAGCTCGTCCTCACGTGGACGTACCACCCCAAGCCGCTCAACACGGCCGTCGCCAACTCGGCGCTCATCGCCGCGACGAAGATGGGCTTCGACGTCACGCTGCTCTGCCCCACGCCCGAGTACGCGCTCGACGAGCGCTACATGAACGCCGCGCGCGAGAACGTGTCGGCGGCGGGCAGCACGTTCACGATGTCGCACGACATCGAGAGCGCCTACGCGGGCGCGCACGTGGTGTACGCCAAGAGCTGGGGCGCGCTGCCGTACTTCGGCAAGTGGGAGGGCGAGAAGCCGATCCGCGACGCGCACAAGCACTTCATCGTCGACGAGGCCAAGATGGCCATGACCGACGGGGCGTACTTCAGCCACTGCTTGCCGCTCCGCCGCAACGTCAAGGCGACCGACGGGGTCGTCTCGTCGGAGCGGAGCCTCGTCATCGAAGAGGCGGAGAACCGCCTTCACGTTCAAAAAGCGGTCATGTGCCGGCTGCTCGCCGGCTGAGGAGGACACGATGGGCTCGAAGGTGATCCTGGCCTACTCGGGGGGTCTCGACACCAGCTTCTGCATCCCGTGGCTCAAAGAGAAGGGCCACGAGGTGATCACGGTGTTCGTCGACACCGGCGGCGTACCTGCGGCAGAACGCGAGGCGCTCGGCGCCCGCGCCAAGGCCCTCGGCGCCGTGGAGCACATCGTCGAGGACGGCGCGGACGCCGTGTTCGAGCAGATCGTCGTGCCGCTCGTGATGGGCGGTCAGCTCTACCAAGACCAGTACCCGCTGCTCGTCAGCGACCGGTACGTCATCGTCGACCGCGCCCTCGCGATCGCCGAGAAGCACGGCACGCGCACCGTCGCGCACGGCTGCACGGGCATGGGCAACGATCAGGTCCGGTTCGATCTCGCGGTGCGCGCCAAGGGCGACTACGAGATCCTCGCGCCGGTCCGCGAGATCCAAGACGACCACCCGCGGGTCCGCGAGTTCGAGCGCGCGTACCTCGAGGAGCGTGGCCACCCCATCCCGGCCAAGCAGGTGCGCTACACCGTCAACGAGAACCTGCTCGGCGCCACGCTGAGCGGCTCGGAGATCGACGAGTGGGAGGCCCCGGGCGACGAGACGCACCTGTGGTGTGCGCCCGCCGCCAAGTGGCCCAAGGAGCGCCTGCGCATCAAGCTCCGGTTCGAGCGCGGCGTGCCGGTCGCCCTCGACGGCAAGCCGATGGCCGGCGCCGCCATCCTCCGCGCGCTCAACGAGCGCCTCGGCGCGTACGGCGTCGGTCGCGGCATCTACACCGGCGACACCACGGTCGGGCTCAAGGGCCGCATCGTCTTCGAGGCTCCCGGCATCACGGGGCTGCTCGTCGCGCACCGCGCGCTCGAAGAGACGATCCTCACCTCGCAACAGAACGGCATGAAGCCGCTCGTCGCGCGCAAGTGGGTCGAGCTCGTCTACAAGGGCTTCTTCTTCGAACCGCTCAAGGACGACCTCGAGGCCTTCATCCGTAGCTCGCAGCGCTTCGTCACGGGCGACGTCACGCTCGAGACCGAGGGCGGGGTCGTGCTCGCCGTCGCCGTCGACAGCCCACACGTGCTCCGCGCCAAGGACGCCACGTACGCGCAGGTCGCGGGGTGGACCGCGCGCGAGGCCGAAGGCTTCATCCGACTGTTGGGTCAGAGCGCCGAGCTGTCGGCCAAGGTGAACCCGCGCTCCGACGGGGCGTGAGTGGAGACGCTCCTCGAACACGCGCTGAGCGAGCTCACGTGGCTCGTCGCGAGCGACTCGACGAACCCGCCGCGTCGCCCCGACGCGCTCGTCGAGCGCCTCGCCGCGAGCCTGCGCGTGCTCGACCTCGAGGTGTCGCTCACCGATCACGGCGAGGGCTGCGTGTCGGTCTTCGCCAGCCGGGGTGAGCCGCGCGTGCTCTTCAACGCGCACGTCGACACGGTGCCCGTGGCGCCCGGTTGGACGCGCGATCCGTTCGAGCTCGTCGTCGAGGGCGATCGCGCCTTCGGTCTCGGCGCGTGCGACGTCAAGGGCGGAGCGGCCGCGATGATCGCCGCCGCGGCCGCGACGCGGGAGCCCTGCGCGCTGCTCTTCACCACCGACGAAGAGGCGGGCAAGTCGACGTGCATCCGCGAGCTCATCCGCGCCAAGGGGCACGAGGGCTATCGCTTCGCCGTCGTCGCCGAGCCCACGGGCGCCGAGGCCGTGCTCGCGCACCGCGGCATCGGCTCGGGCAAGATGACGTTCACCGGGCGGGCGGGACACGCGTCCGTGGCCGGATCGCACAGCGCGATCCACGACATGGCGCGCTGGACCGTGGCCGCGCTCGACGAGGCCGAGCGTATGGCCGACTCGGGCGAGACCGAGCTCCGCGGCCTGCGCCTCAACGTCGGGCGCGTCGAGGGAGGCGAGAAGCCCAACGTCGTGGCCGGGCGTGCGGAGGCGCGCTTCGGCGTCAGACCTCCGCCCGAGCTCGACCCGGCCGAGGCCCTCGCGCGCCTCGCGGCGCTCGCGCCGGGCGCGACGCTCGACGTGTCGTTCCGCGGCCCGCCGCTGCCCAAGACGACGGAGCTCGGCCGCCGCGCCCGCGAGCTCGCGTCGTTCTGTGATCTGCCCATCGGCGCCTCGGTCGACTTCTGGACCGAGGCCTCGCTCTTCTCCGAGGCCGACCTGCCGGCGATGGTGCTCGGTCCTGGACGCATCGCGCAGGCGCACGGCGCCGACGAGTTCGTGATGCTCGACGAGATCGCCCGCGCGGCCGAGCACTACGTGCGCATCTTGCGGCGCTCCGCCGGGGCCGAGGGACGGGCATGAGCGACACCCGCGACATCATCGTGCGGCTCCTCGACAACATCGGGAGCAAGAAGGAGGTCGAGCAGTACCTCCGCCACTACGCTAGCGGCGACGCGCCGAAGTTCGCCGTCATCAAGGTCAGCGGGTCGGTCGTCGACGCGTCGGTCGAGAGCCTGGCCTCGTCGCTCTCGTTCCTCAAGGCGGTGGGCATGGCGCCCATCGTCGTGCACGGCGGCGGCGTGCAGATCGAGCGCGCCGTGTCCGAGGCCGGCCTGTCCGTGCCGCTCGTCGACGGCATGTTGCCCATGACGCCGCAGGTCCTCGAGATCGCGCGCCCAGCGCTGCTCGACGTCGGCGGCCAGGTCGTCGACGCGCTCGAGGCGCTCGGCACGCGCGCGCGCCCGTTCACGTCTGGCGTGCTGCAGGTGAGCGCCACGCTCGAGGGCGAGCGCGGGCTCGTGCCGGTGCCCGTCAAGACGCACCACGCCGCGCTCGTCGCCGCGACGCGCTCCGGCGCGATCCCCGTGGTGAGCCCGTTCGGCGAGACGATCGGCGGCCAGATCGCGGTCGTGCACGCCGACGTCGTCGCCCGCGAGATCGCGCTGGCGCTCCGCCCGCACAAGGTCGTCTTCTTGAGCAACCGCGGCGGCCTGGTCGAGCGGAGCGGCGCGGTGATCCCCGCCGTCAACCTCGCCGAGGACTACGAGCGCGTCCTCGCGGAGCGTGATCTCGATCCGGCGTCGCGCCACGAGCTCGTCATCCTCACGGAGCTCTTGGCGCAGCTCCCGCCCACCTCGTCGGCCTCGGTCACCTCTCCGGAGCACCTCGCCCGCGAGCTCTTCACCTACCGCGGCGCCGGCACGCTCGTGCGCCGCGGCGAGCAGATTCGTGTACATGCAGGCTTCGAGCCGATCGACACGCCGCGGCTGCGCGGGCTGCTCGAGGAGTGCTTCGGACGTCGGCTCCACGTCGACTACTTCGCGCTCAAGGAGCCGCTCCGCGTCTACCTGGCCGAGTCGTACCGCGCGACGGCCATCGTCACGCGCGAGGGCGCGGTGCCCTACCTCGACAAGTTCGCCGTCACCCCCGAGGCGCAGGGCGAGGGCATCGGCGGGTCGCTCTGGCGCAGGCTGCGCGCCGACACCCCCAAGCTCTTCTGGCGCTCGCGCGCGCAGAATCCGGTCAACACGTGGTACGCGCAGCAGGCCGACGGATTGGTCAAGGCCAAGGACTTCTGGATCTTCTGGTGTGGAATGGATGACTTCGACGAGATCCGCGCGTGCGTCGAGCGGGCGCGCGCCATGAAGGCGACGCTCAAGGACGGCGCGCCCGACACCACGTCCTCGCCGCCCGTCGTCGCGGCGCCGGGGGCCGCGTCGTGATCCGCGTCGGCGTCGTCGGGGCGCGGGGGCACGTGGGCTCCGAGCTGTTGCCCATCCTCTTCCGGCACCCCGAGGTCGAGGTCGCCTGGGTGACCTCCAAGTCGGCGGCGGGCACGCCCGTGCAGGCCACGTGCGCGGCGGCGCCGGCCGGTCTCGACTTCGCGCCGGCGTCGGTCGAGCTGCTCGCGCGCCGCGACGTCGACGTCGCGTTCCTCGCGCTGCCCAACGGCGAGGCCCCCGCGTGGGCCGAGGTCGCGGGCGACGTCACGCTGGTCGACCTGTCGAGCGATCACAGGTTCGACGACCGCTGGGTCTATGCGCAGCCCGACCGTTTTCGTGACGCGATCGTCGGGAGCAAGCGCCTGTCCTGTCCGGGGTGCTACGCCACCGCCGCGCAGCTCGCGATCGCGCCGGTCGCGTCCCGCGCCAGGGGGACCGTCTGCGCGTTCGGTGTGAGCGGCTACAGCGGCGCCGGCACGACGCCGTCGGAGCGCAACGATCCCGAGGTGCTGCGCGACAACCTCTTGCCGTACTCGCTCGTCGGGCACGCGCACGAGCGCGAGCTTCGCCGCCACCTCGGCCTCGACGTGTGCTTCGCGCCGCACGTCGCGTCGTTCTTTCGCGGGCTCTCGTGCACGGTCATGATCGACCTCGCCGAGAAGACCGCCGCCGAGTCGCTCGTCGCCGCGTACCGAGACGCGTACCGCGGGTCGCGATTCGTCGAGGTGACCGACGCGCCGCCGCGCCCGCGCGATCTCGTGGGCAAGCACGGGGTGCGGGTGGGGCTGCCCGCGGTGGGCGACGACGGCGCGCGCGTCGTGGTGGTCGCGGCCCTCGACAACCTGCTCGCCGGCGCGGCCTCGCAGGCCGTCCGTGCCATGAACCTCGCGCGCGGGCTCGACGAGGGCGTGGGGGTGCTCTCGTGAGCCTCCTCTGGGCCAAGGGCGGCGGAGCGCCCGACAGCGCGATCCAGGCGTTCTGCGCGGGGGAGGACGTCCTCGTCGATCGCCACCTCTTCACGTTCGACATCGACGCGACGCGCGCGCACGCGCACGGCCTCTCGCGCATCGGCGTGCTCACGGCCGACGACGTGACGAGCCTCGACGCGGCGCTCGACGCGCTCCGCGCCGACTTCGAGTCGGGCGCCTTCGTGCTCGACGCGCGCTTCGAGGACGGCCACTCGGCCATCGAGGCCGAGCTCGTGCGCCGGGCGGGCGAGGTGGGACGCCGCGTGCACGCCGGGCGCAGCCGCAACGATCAGGTGCAGGTCGCGCTGCGCCTGTACGGCAGGGCCCGCGCCAAGGAGCTCGCCATGGCGACGCTCGACTGCGCGAGCGCGTGCCTGGGGCGCGCGCGCGGCGATGCCGACGCTCCACTTGTAGGGTACACGCATCTGCAGCGGGCGGTCCCCTCGACGGTCGGTCTGTGGATGGCCGCGTTCGCGGAGGGCTTCGTCGAGGACGCCGAGCACCTCGCGCTCACCGCGCGGTGGCTCGATCGCTCGCCGCTCGGCACCGCGGCGGGCTTCGGCGTCAACCTTCCGCTCGACCGTCAGGGCGTGGCCGACGAGCTCGGCTTCGCGGCGCTGCAGCTCAACCCCATGAACGTGCAGTCGTCGCGCGGCAAGCTCGAGCTCGGGCTTCTCGCCGCGGTGCGCTCGTCGATGCTCGACGTGCGACGGCTCGCCTGGGATCTCTCGCTCTTCACCATGGAGGAGCTGGCGTTCGTCGGGCTCCCCGACGCGTTCACGACGGGGTCATCGATCATGCCCAACAAGCGCAACCCGGACGTCGTCGAGCTCTTGCGGGCTTCGGCCGCGCGGGTGCTCGGGGCCGAGGCCGAGATCGCGGCGTGCCTCTCGCTGCCCTCCGGCTACCACCGCGACCTCCAGGGGACGAAAGAGCCCTTCGTGCGCGCCGTCGAGCACGCCCGCGCCGCGATCGCGCTCGTGCCGCGCCTCGTCGCGGAGCTCACGTTCGACAAGGAGCGTATGCGCGCCGCCATCTCTCCCGGGACGTACGCGACCGACCGGGCCGTCGAGCTCGTGCGCGACGGCGCGCCGTTTCGCGACGCGTACCGGCAGGTGGCCGGCGAGCTCGCGTCGCTCGGCGCGCGCACACCAGAAGACAGCGTGCGGGCCCGCGTGTCTCCGGGCGCGTGCGCCGACCTCCGGCTCGACGAGATCGCGGTCCGCGCCGACCGCCTCCGCGCGGAGCTGTCCACATGAGCCGCGTGCTGGTCGTCGGACCGGGACCGGTGAGGCCCGGCGTCGGCGTCGGCTCCTCGTCGCTCGCGCGCGAGGTGGCGTCGGCGCTCGCGTCGCTCGGGCACGAGATCGCCGTGGTCGACGCGTCCCCGACGTCGGCGCTGCTCGAGCCTGGCTTCACCGCCCACCGCTTCCTCGAGCCGCTCACCCCCGCGTCGGTGCGCGCCGTCGCGGCCGCGTCCCAGGCCGACGTGCTCGTCGCCGAGGCGATGGGGATCTTCGTCGCCCGATCGCTCGGGTCGACCCTCGACGACCTGCCCTGGCTCGGTCGCTCACCGTCGGCGCTCTACGCCGCGAGCCGCACGGCCCGCGCCGAGCTCGACGCGCCGGGCGGTCCCGTGTTCGACGCCGTCGTCGCCTCCGACGGCGCGGGCGCGTCTGTCCTCGCGGTCTTCGCCGCCGACACGTCGGCGGGCCTCGCGCCGTGCGACGCCACGCACACGTTCGTCGAGCCGCCGGCGCCGGTCGCCGCGGCGCTCGCTCGGGTCGAGCTGCCGCGCGGGCTCTTCACCGTCCGCGTCGCGGCGGGAGCGATCGTCCTCGCGGAGCCGCTCGACAGCTCGCTGTGGGGATGGGGAGCCGCGGCGGTGGGGCTCGGGGCCGGTCGCGTGCTCGCGCGCCTGCTCGACGGTGCGTCCGTGACCGCGGCGACCTCGGAGCGCGGCGCCGAGAGCGTCCGCGTGCGCACGCACCTGCGCGCGCCGACGTTCGACGAGAGCGCGCCCGAGGTCGCGGTCGCCGATCGTGCCGTGGCGCGGAGCCTCGGCGGCCGCGTGGTCCTCAGCGAGGTCGCGCCCATCCCGTCCGTGCCTCCCAAGGACGACGTCGTCGTGCTCCTCGGACCGGCGCCGCCCCGCGCGGGCCACGGCGAAGAGGCGAGCGCCGCGACGCGTCGAGCGGCCGCGCTCGCGCGCGCCATGGGTCGGCCCGTGCGTGTGATCACGAGCCGCGAGGACCTCGGTCGGGGCGAGGACGCGCGCGTCCTGGGGGACTCTCCGAGCTCCCTCTCGGGTGCGCAGATGCTCGCAGTGATTCGAGATTTTGGCTCTGACGCCGACGCGTCGTCGTCGGACTCGGTCGCAGAGGTCGATCCGGCGGCCATCGAGCTGCACGTCGTCACGATCGCCGGCGGAGACGTGGCGAAGGTCGTCGGCACCTTCGAGCACGTGGAGCGTGGGGTGCACGCGAGCGACGCCGCGGCCGTCTTCCCGTCGCTCACCTTGCCCGAGGACGCGCTGCGCGACGCGGAGGACGCGGCGCTCGAGGTCGCGCGCGTCGCCGGTGGCCGCGGCCTCGTGACCGCGCGCTTCGCGATCGTGCTCGGTGCGTCGCCGTCGCGTACGCTGCTCGGGGTCACGCGTGGGGTCACCACGCACGTGCTCTCGCTCGAGCACGTGCTCGGTCGCGATCTCGTCTCCGAGGCCTTCGCCGTCGCGCTCGGAGGTCCGGTCGACCCCGAGCCGCCGCCGGTGCCGCGCCACGTGGCGGTCGAGGAGCACGTCTTTGCCTTCGCCGAGCTCGGGGCCGCCGACACCAAGCTCGGCCGCCACGCGCGCTCGACCGGCACGGTCCTCGGCATCGCCAAGACGGTCGGCCGCGCCTACGCCAAGGCCCTCGCGGCGATGGGCGTCGATCTGGCGCCCCCGGCCGAAGGCGAGCGCTCGCGTGTGCTCGTCGCGGGGTCCGCGGGCGGCTCCGCGCTGATGGCCGACCTGGGCCGGCGCCTCTACGCGCTCGGCTTCGAGCTCGTGACCACCGCGGAGGCGGCCACGTGGCTCGACAAGCTGCGTGTGCCCCACCAGCTCGAGCGCGATCCGGCGCGCGCGATCGCGAGCGGTCGCTACCACGCGGTCGTCGCCCCCGGAGAAGGCGCCGAGCTCCGTCGCGCGGCGCTCGGGGCGCGCGTCGCGTGCTTCACCACGGTCGAGCTCGTCGAGGTGGCCGTGCGCGCGCTCGAAGAGGGCACGGCGCGCGCGCCCAGCTCTCTCGCGACGTGGAACGCCGACGCGTGAGCCCGCGGGCGCGAGCGCGGTCTCACCGGGGAGCGCGCTGAGCCGTGCGAACGATCGTCGTGGGCGCCGGCGCGGCGGGAGCGGTCATCGCCGCGAGGCTCACCGAGGATCGCCGGCACGAGGTGGTGCTCGTCGAGGCGGGGCCCGACTACGTCGACGCGGCCGAACGCCCAGAGACGCTGCCCGAGGCGCTCCGCGACGGACGACAGAACGCGCTGCACGGGCACGACTGGGGCTACTGGTACCGCGCGACCGAGCACCGGCTCTGGAGCGCGCTCCCCATGGAGTACCCGCGCGGGCGCGTCGTGGGGGGCTCGTCGGCCGTCAACACGTGCATCGCGCTCCGCGGTCAGCCCGAGGACTACGACGAGTGGGCGGCGCTCGGTCTGCCCGAGTGGAGCTGGGAGCGCTGCCTGCCCGCGTTCAAGCGGCTCGAGCGTGATCACGATTTCAGCGATTCGTGGCACGGGACCGACGGGCCGCTCCCGGTGCGGCGACACACCCCCGGCGAGCTCGTGCCCTGGCAAGCGGCCTTCCTCGAGGCGTGCGAAGAGCTCGGCTTGCCGTCGTGCGAAGACACCAACCGGCCCGGCTCGCACGGCGCGGGGCCGCACGCCATGAACAAGATCGACGGCCAGCGCGTCAGCGCGGCGCGCGCGTACCTCACGCGCGACGTGCGCGCGCGCGACAACCTGCGCGTCGTCGACCACGCGCTCGTGCGGCGCGTGCTCTTCAAGGGCAGCGTCGCGCAAGGTGTCGAGCTCGAGCGTCACGGCGCGGTGCGAGAGCTGCTCGCCGATCGCGTCGTGCTCGCGGGCGGGGCGATCGGCTCTCCGTCGGTGCTCTTGCGCTCGGGCGTCGGACCGCGCGACGAGCTCGCGCGGCTCGGCGTGGAGCTGGTCGCCGACGTGCCCGGCGTGGGGGCGCGCCTGCTCGATCACCCGGGGATGGCGATCTTCTTCTTGCCCCACCGCGCGGGCATGAGCCGCGTCGACCATCCGCTCGTGCAGACGGTGCATCGCTTCTCGTCGACGACCGGCGGCTCGACGTGCCCGAGCGACATCCAGGTGCAGCCCGGCTCGTTCGTGCCGTTGCCGCACCTGCCGCTCGCCGCCGTCACGATCGCGGTGTGCATCGGCAAGCCGCGGTCCGTCGGCCGGCTTCGGCTCCGCTCGACGCATGCGACCGCGCGGCCGCGGCTCGAGACGTGCTTCTTCTCGGACGACGCCGAGCGCGCGATGGGCCGAGAGGCGCTCCGCGTCGTGGCGCGCCTCGCCGAGACGCGCGCGATCAAGGCGCTCGCGCGTCCCATCTATCCCAAGCGCCGGCCCTTCGACGAGGCGGGCGAGTACCGCGGACCGCTCGAGCAGATCACGGGCTCGGGCTACCACCCGTCGGGCACGGTGCCGATGGGCCCCGAAGGCGACGCGATGGCGGCGGTCGACGGTCGCGGTCGCGTGCGCGGGGTGCGCGGCCTCTACGTCGCCGACGCGAGCATCATGCCCACGATCCCCAGCTCCAACACGCACCTGCCCAGCCTCATGATCGGCGAGCGCTTCGGCGAGTGGCTGCGCGAGGGAGACTGACGACCGAGCGGTCGCAGCGATCGCCGACGCCGCGTCAGAAGACGTACCGCGCGCCGGCGCCCACCTCGACGAAGCGCCCGAAGTCGTCGCGGGCGCGTGGGTCGGCGTGGAACGGCGTGAGGTAGATCATCCGGTCGGTCTGTGGCGGCGCGAGCGGGTTGAACGTCTTGCCCCCGAAGAACGGCGCCGCCGCGCGGAGTGACGCCCCCGCCGTGAGCAGGACGTGATCGCCGAACGCCGGCACGCCGAACGCGATCTCGAGGCGTGGGCGGAGCACGTCGAGCCACGCGAGGCCGCGGTTGTCGAACACGAGGTCGGCGCGGCGCATCGCGAGCTCGGCGAGCGGCGCCACGGGATCGAGCAGCGTGCCTTGCAGGCCTACGTACGCGCGCGCCCCGGGGCCCGAGAGGCGCACGCGGGCCGCGAGCCACTCGAGCGAGGGCAGCACGCGCAAGCCGTCGCCGCCGACGCCGTTGGTGAAGCCCGTGCTGTAGGCGACGCGGAGCCCCGGCGTGGGCAGGAGGTCGAACGTCACGAGGCGGGTCTCGCCCCCTCCGCTCGCGCGGGCGCCCGAGGACGCGCACGCCGTGACGTCGCGCACGGCGCTCGCGAGCTCCGCGTCCGCGAGGTCGAGGTCCGCGCCGCCGTCACGCGGGTCGGCCTGCGCCGCCGTGGCGACGAGCAATCGACCGTGCGTCACGGACGCGGAGCATCGCGCGCGGTCGTCGCTGCGCAGGGCCGACGTCGACGCTTCGAGCGCGAGGCCGCGCACATCTCCTGCCCCGGCCGCCGCGAGCAAGCGCCGTGCGCCGCTCCCGGGCGCCGTCGCGCACGCCAGGGCGTCGAGCGGGGAGGCGGGCGCGCTGCACTGCGCCGCGGTCCGCGCCGGCAGCCACGCAACGAAGCTCACGAGGTCCGCGCCGCCGTCCTCGTTCGGCGCGGCGGCGGCGACCTCCTCCGCGAGCGCCCAGAGGCGTCCGGCGGCCACGGCGAGCTCGCGCAGCTCTTCGGGCGCGGGCTCTCGTCCGAGGAGGTGGTCGCGCACGGCGAACGCGAGATCGTGGCGCAGCTGCGCGACGGACCGCGCGCCGTCGATCAGCTCCGAGAGCGTCTCGTGATCGCCCGACGCGACGTGGACGCTCGCGCCGTCCTTCTCGGGCGCGATCTCGACGCTCCACGCGAGGCCGCCGACGATGACCTTGTAAGATGCAGGTTTCTTCGCGACGAGCTGGCCCGCGGCGCAGTCGACGAGCGCCTTGTCCCCTGGCGTCCCGGGGAGCATGCACAAGAGCTCCTCGACCAGCGCGTCGTCGCCGGCGGGCTCGTCGGGGGGCTGCGCGCGGTGCGAGGCGTGGGCGGCGCGGAGCAACGCGTCGAGGTCGGTGCTCCGCTCGCCGGCGGGGCCGCGCACGGTGACCGGGACCTTGTCGAGCGCGAGCGACGTGCGGGTCGCGGCGCAGAACGCCTCTTGCGATCGGAGCGATCCGCCGCTCCAGAGACGCGCGAGCGGCTCGTCGTCCTTGCACGCCTCGGGGCGCACCGCGTCGAGGTCGAGGCCGCGAAAGGCGTAGGCGAGGGGCTCGTCGATCGCGCGCTCGTCGTCACCCGTGGCGGTCGCGCGGAGTCCACGGGCGAGGTTCTCGAGGAGCACGGCGCGGTCCGCCGGCGTGAGGTGAGCGCCGTCGTAGACCTGGGCGAACGTCGTCACCGCGAGGAGATCGGCCATCGTGCCCACAGCCCGCTCGTCGTCGCCCTCGAGCGCGGCGCGCGCGGCCATCGCGACGATGCACGCAGGATCGGCGCGGAGCTTGTCGGAGGGCGCCGCGGCGCACCGGTCTACGTCGGTCTCGGCGCGGGCCGCGTCGACGCGGTCGAGGGCGACGACGGCCGCGTCGAGCTCCGCCGGGCTGCAGGCGTCGCGCGCCTTGCCCTTTCCGAAGAGCGCCGCGAACGGATCGCGCGAGGCGTTGCCCGAGCGCGCCGCGAGGTAGACGGCGTCGGCGGCAGCATCGATCGCGTCTGCCCGGGCCGCGTCGCGGAGCGAGCCCCATCGCTGCCGGTCGAGGACGCGGAGCGTGCGCGCGTAATAGCGGGCGACCCGCGGTGCGCCGCAGCCGATGCGCGCCGCCGCCTCTCGCGCCTCTGCCGCGGTGAGCGAGCCCACGCCGTCGGCCGCGAGCGCGGGCGAGCCTGCGAAAGAGAGCGCGACGGTGATCGCGCTCGCCGCGGTGATGCGCCGTCCGAGCCTGTTTCGCGCGCGCAAGCCGGTCTCCTCCTCCCCCCAGAGGGCCGAGACTATCCCGCGCCTGCACCAGGGAGAAGCGCGAGGCGCCCTCAGAAGAACGCGGGGACGTCGAACGTCACGAGGTGATAGTTGGGCGTCGCAGCGGCGAGCGGCTTGTCGAGCCCTCGGGCATACGCGATCCCGGGCCGAAGTGTGAGTGGGCCCGCCTTGACGTGAACGCGCGGTCCGATGGCGGCGGTGAGGTTGTCGAGCGTTCGCTCGGTGGGGTCCTTTTCGAACGCGATGGGCGGGTTCAGCCAGCGCTGGTACCGCAGCTCCGCGCCGACGGAGAGCTCCGGGACGATGTAGTAGCCGACGTGCAATCCCGAGGTGAAGTTGGTCTTGCTCGCCTCGGGCTGCACGGCCTCTCCTCGCACTCGCATGAGATGCAGCACGGTGGCCTCGACTTGCACGGTGAGCCCGTGCGCGACCCACGCGGCGCCGACACCCGGGATGACGGTGAGGTCGTTGACCGCGAAGAGGGCGTTGTCCATCTGCGCGCGCGCGTTGATGCCCTTGGTGCGCGCGTCGACCGTGCCAGGGTGGGGTGACGCGCCACCGCCGCCGCCGACCGGCAGCGTGACGCCGAAGAAGCCGTTGAGGCGGAGCCCGCCCCCGAGCTTCATCGCGTAGGCGGCGCCGAGGAGCGGATTGACCAAGCTGTTCCCGCCACGTCCGCCCGGCGGCGGATCGTCCACCACGAACGCGAGGCGCATCACGGGCGCGAGGCCCGCGAGCTTCTCGCCGGTGCCGGGGATCTTGTACGAGGCCGTGAGGACGGTCGTGGCGGTGAGGCCTCCGTTCGCGTTGGCGTCCTCGTAGCGCGCGAAGCCTTGCTCGATGCGTACGACCGTCGGCGCCACGACAGGCCGCAGCTGCCACGGCACGGAGTAGGGCGCAGCAGGCGTGGAGGGGCGCGAAGGAGCGGGCGCGGGCGTGGGAGGAGGATCGGGCTCGGGCGTGGCGCGCGCGGGGGCCGGAGGAGCCTCGGGCGGGGGAGCCTCGGGCTGGGGCGCAGCGGGCGGGGGCGCGGCTGGTTCGGGCTCGGGCGCGACGGGCGCGGGCTCGGGCGCGACGGGTTGGGGCTCGGGCTCGGTCTGCGGCTGGGCCGCGCTCGCCGCGCCACTCACCAAGAGCGCCGACCAAGTGAACAGAGCGCGGTGCGCGTGCTTCATCGTTCTCCGGGGGGAGGGAGGCTCGCGGGGGAGCGCGTGTTGTGCGCGAGCCGCCCGCTCAGGACGGGGAGCGTGATCTTCAGCGCGATCGCCAAGATCATGAGGCCGAAGGCCCAGATGCCCACCGAGACCTTCCACTCGGTGAGGCTCGGCGTGTACTCGACGACCTCGTGCAGCGTGCTCGGGATGAAGCCCGGGACGATGAGGCCCATGCCCTTCTCGATCCACACGCCTCCGAACGCGCAGACGCACGCGGCGTTGAGCACGCGGCGCTTGGTGCGGCTCTGGGGCAAGTGCACGAGCACCGCGGACGTGACGTTGAGCGCGACGGCGGTCCAGATCCACGGGACGAGCGCGTGCTTGCCGTGCAGGCCCAGGAACAGATATCGCGCCGACGCGCCGTGCGCGCTCCCGGTGTAGAGCTCTGTGAACAGCTCCGAGCCGAACATGAAGAGGTTCACCAGGATGGTGACGCGGAGCACGCTGGCGAGCGTGTCGATGGGTCTTCGGCCGATGCGGTAGTACGGCGCGAAGGAGCGGAGCGCCATGAGCAACAGGATGACGAACGCCGGGCCGGTGATGAACGCGGACACGATGAAGCGCGGCGCGAGGAGCGCCGAGTTCCAGAAGGGGCGCCCGCCGAGGCCCGAGTACAAGAAGGCCGTGACGCTGTGGATCGAGATCGCCCACGCGATCGAGAGGAAGACGAACGGCAGGTAGAGTCGCTTGTCTGGCTTCTTCCCGAGGTACTTCATGTAGACGAGGTAGCCCGTGATGTGCAGGTTGAGCGCCAGGTAGCCGTTGAGGACGATGACGTCCCAGGTGAGCATCGACACGGGCCAGTTCATCCGGCCGACGCCCGGCACGATGTGCCACAGTCGGTCGGGGCGCCCCATGTCGACGACGACGAACAGCGTGCAGACGACGATCGCGCTGACGGCGAGCAGCTCGCCGATCAGCACCACGTCGTGCATGTCTTCGTCGTCGTAGAGGTACGCGGGGATCACCATCATCACGGCGCCCGCGGCCAGGCCCACGCCGAACGTGAAGTTCGCGATGTAGAGCCCCCACGACACGTGGTCGGTCATGTTCGTACGGATCATCCCGTCCGCGAGCTGATGCGCCCAGCCGTTGAGGCCCACGAGCGCGACGGCCGTGAGGACGCTCATCGCCGCGAAGAAGCGGGGAGCGCCGCTGAACGCGAGCCGGAGCATCCGCGCGATGAAGCGCGGATAGCTGAGCACGGGGTCGGGAGCGGGGGTGGAGGTCGTCGCCATCGCCATCGCTCAGGTGTCGAAGAAGTAGAAGAAGCGCGGCTTCGTACCGAGGTCTTCTTTGAGGACGAACACACGCTTGTTCGCGAGGACGCGGCGGATCTCGCTCTCGGGATCGGCGAGGTTGCCGAAGACGCGAGCGCCGGTGGGGCACGCCTCGAGGCACGCGGGCAGGAGACCTTTGCGGGTGCGGTGCAGGCAGAAGGTGCACTTCTCCATCACGCCCTGCGGCCGCACGCGGTTGGACAGGTACGCCTGCTCGGTGTTCAGCTCGTCGGCGGGGATCTCCGGCGCTTCCCAGTTGAAGCGACGCGCGTGATACGGGCACGCGGCCTCGCAGTACCGGCAGCCGATGCACCAGTCGTAGTCCACCACGACGATCCCGTCGCGCTCCTTCCACGTGGCTTGGACGGGGCAGACCTTGACGCAGGGCGGGTTGTCGCACTGCTGGCACTGCACCGGCAGGTAGTACTTTCCGGGCGCGGGGACGGGGTGATCGTAGGTCGCGTCGCCCTTCTCCAGGTCGAACGTGCCTTGCTCCATCTCGAGCACGCGGATGTAGGAGTTGTTGGTCTTGCGATCGTGGTTGTTCTCGTGGTGGCACGCCTCGGCGCACTTGCGGCACCCGATGCACACGCTGAGGTTGAGCGCGTAGCCGAACTGGACGCCCTCCATCGGCCGTACGTCCTCGATGTGCACGTCGCGCCCGTACTTGGCCTTCGCTTCGCGCTCGTGCCGGCGCATGGTCGCCGCGAGCTCGGACGGCGACAGCTCCTTGTAGTGCTTCTGTAAGAACTGCTCGACGCTCAGGCTCTTGGACCAGGCCCGGAGCGGGGCGAGGGCGGCGGCAAAGGCGCCTGCGCCTAGGGTTCCGCCGAGGACCTTGAGCGCGCGCCGCCTCCCCTTATCCATGTGAGTCTCCGGCGTGGGCCGCGCTCGGCGGCGCGAGGAAACGGTCGCGCGGTCGCAGCACCGGCACCGAGGGCTGGAACGCCGGAACGTGCGGATCGTGGCAGTCCACGCAGTGATTGCGCGTGCGCGGACCCTGCGACAGATCCCAGTGGCCCGTCATCCCACCGTGACGGCCTGCCTCGTACTCGCGGAGCTTCGGGCCGTGACACTGCGCGCAGAGGCGCATGGTCTCCGACGTGCGAAGCTCCTCTCCCGTCGCGAGGTGCAGCATGGGCTCACCGCCGGCGCGCGCCGCGTGACACGACGCGCACGCGAGCGTGCCGTGACGAACGGTGAGGCCCACGTGGAACTCACGCAGCTCGTTCGCCGAAGTGGGGAGGGCGCCGCCGGCATCGCGCGTCGAGTGGCACGTGACGCACGCCACGCGGACGGGCCGCCCGAGGCCGTCGATCTCCTTCGTCTCGACCGACGTGAGGCTCGGCGGCTGGTGCACCGTGACCGGGCTCTCCGCGTCGCCGGGCGCGGGTCGAAGCGGCTCCGGTTGGTCACGTCCGCACGCGAGCGCACCGGCGCCCAGCATCGAGGCGAGCAGCGCTGCGGTCACGGGCGTCACGGCCGCGGGCGACAGCACCATCCGTGCCAGATGTCGTGGGTCGAAATGCGGCGCGGAATCCCGCGCTTACGTCCTGCGCGGGGGCGCGCGAAGTGCACCTCCGCGCAAGGGCTGCACATCTCCTCTGCAGAGATTCTGCGGAGTCGCGCCTGTTCGTCGCTGGTTCGACTCTTGCTAGCCGCGCGCGCATGCCGATCGCATCCGTCGTGATCACGCTCGATGCCCGCGCGACGCTCCACGACGCCGCGCTCGCAGCGTTGCGCGACGACGAACGCGTCGAGGTAGGCAATCGCGTCGGCGCGCGCGTCCCCGCCGTGCTCGAGACGCGTACGGCCGACGAGGGCGAGGCGCTCGTGCGAGAGATCGCGTCCGTGCCGGGCGTCTTGCTCGTCGAGCTCGTGGGCGTCGACAGATCCCTCGACGAAGGAGATGCGTGATGGACAGGCGAGCGTTCCTCAAACAGAGCGCGATGGCCGCCGCGACGATGGCCGCCGCCCGTGCCTCGTTCGGCCAAGCCGCCGCGCCGCCCAAACCGACGCTCCCCCTCGCGCCGGCCAACGGCGTGAAATGGGACAAGGCGCCGTGTCGCTTCTGCGGGACGGGCTGCCACGTGCAGGTCGGCGTCCTCGCGGGAAAGATCGTCGCCATCCAGGGCGACCCAAAGGCCGAGGTCAACCGGGGCCTCCTGTGCGTCAAGGGCTACCACGTCGGCCTCGCCCTCTACGGCAAGGACCGCCTGACGCGTCCGCTCCTCAAGAAGAACGGAGTGCAGACGCCGATCTCGTGGGCCGAGGCGATCGACGTGATCGCCAAGCGGGTCGCCGCCGATCCGGCGACGTTCGCCATCTACGGCAGCGGCCAGTGGACGATCCCGGAGGGCTACGCGGCGCTCAAGCTGATCAAGGGGGGTCTCGGCCACAATCAGATCGAGGCCAACGCTCGCCTGTGCATGGCCTCGGCGGTGACGGGCTTCCTCGCGACCTACGGCGTCGACGAGCCCGCCGGTTGTTACGACGACCTCGACCGATGCGACGTGCTCATCACCTGGGGCAACAACCCCGCCGAGATGCACCCCATCCTGTTCTCACGCGTCATCGATCGCCGATCGCGCGGCGAGAAGGTCACGCTGATCGACATCAACACGCGCCGCACGCGCACATCGGCGTTCGCGGATCGGTCGCTGCTCTTCAAGCCCAACACCGACCTCGCGATCGCCAACGGGATCGCGCACCTGCTCGTCGAGCGCGGCACGTTCGACAAGGACTTCGTCGACAAGCACTGCGCCTTTCGCGCGCCCGACGACAAGAAGACGCTGCAGGGCAAGGCGATCTCCTTCGACGACTACAAGCGGATGCTCGCGGAGTACACGCCCGCGAACGTCGAGAAGATGTCGGGCGTCGCCGCCAAGGACATCGTCTACCTGGCGGAGCTCTTCGGGCGTCGCGACCTGCGCATCACGAGCCTCTGGTGCATGGGGATGAACCAGCACACGCGCGGCACGGCCATCAACAGCCTCGTCCACGGCGTGCATCTGCTCAGCGGTCACTTCGGCAAGCCCGGCGATGCGCCCACGAGCCTCACGGGGCAGCCGTCGGCGTGCGGGACGGTGCGCGAGGTAGGGACGCTGTGCCACGCGCTGCCGGGCGGGCTCGTCGTCGCCAAGGCCGAGGACCGCGCCGAGGTGGAGCACGTGTGGAACGTGCCGCCCGGACGCATCTCGGCCAAGGTCGGCTACCACACCGTGGAGATGTTCAGGCGCTTCTCCACGCCGTCCGACAAGGGCGGGGACATCAAGACCCTCTGGGTGCAGACGACCAACCCCGGCCAGTCGTTGCCCAACGTGCACGAGCTCTTCGAGCCGAGCCGAAAGCTCGCGGACAAGTTCCTCATCGTCTCGGACGTGTACCCCACGGCGACGACGAAGGACGCCGACCTCGTCTTGCCGTCCTCGCTCTGGGTAGAGAAGAACGGCGTCTTCGGCAACTCGGAGCGCCGCACGCAGCAGTGGTTCAAGATGGTCGAGCCTCCGGGAGAGGCCCGCCCCGACGTGTGGCAGCTGCTCGCGGTCGCGCGTCGCCTCTACGAGCTCGGCGTGCCGGGGCTCAAAGACAAGGACGGCGCGTACCTCTTCGACGTCAAGAAGGACGGCAAGTCGGTCCCGGTGTGGGACTTCGCTCACTTCTTCGACGTGAACGTCGACGAGGCGCTCTTCGACGAGTACCGAAAGCTCACGAAGCATCACAAGAAGGACCTCGCGCCCTACGCCGAGTACACGCGCGCGCGCGGCCTCCGCTGGCCCGTGGTCGAGCAGCCAGACGGGTCGTGGAAGGAGACGCGCTTTCGTTTCACCGAGGGGGAGGACCCGTACGTCGCCAAGGGCAAGGGCGTGCAGTTCTATCAGTCGGTGACGAAGGACGACCGGGCGCAGATCTGGTTCAACCCGCAAGAGGCGCCCCCCGAGTCTCCCGACGCCGACTACCCGTTCTGGCTGTGCACGGGCCGCGTGCTCGAGCACTGGCACACGGGGACGATGACGATGCGCATCCCGCAGCTCGCTCGGGCGATGCCGCACGCCTACGTCGAGATGTCCCGCGAGGACGCGAGCCGGCTCGGTGTCCAGGACGGCGAAGAGGTCGTGCTCGAGACTCGGCGCGGCAAGATCGAGCTGCCGGTGTGGATCGACGGACGTGGCAGCCCGCCGCCCGGCTCGCTGTTCGTCCCGTTCTTCGACGAGCGCCTGCTCATCAACGAGCTCACGCTGCACGAGCACGATCCGTTCTCCAAGCAGCCCGACTACAAGAAGTGCGCGGCGCGCGTGAGAAAGAAGGCGAAGGCGTCGTGATCGAGCGGCGCGTCGCACACATTCTCGTGGTGCTCGCCGTCGGCGTCGGCGCTGCCGGCTTCTTCACGGGCCTCTCGCAGGAGCGCAAGCGGAGCTCGAGAGAGGCGCAGCCGTACCCGGTGACCAGCGCGCCTGCGCCCGGCTACCGCGACCTTCGTGACATGCGACGGGGCCCCAACGCCCACCTGTACGAGACCGCCTTCGACGCGCTCGAGGCCAAGCTGCCGGGGCTGACCGACGAGGTCCCGCCGCAGACCGAGGCGCAGCGCGCGGCGGTGCTCGAGGACCGCGCGACGCGACGCGCATACGACGGCGCGCCACCGACGATCCCTCACGCCGTCGTCGCGAGCGGCGCCTTCGAGTGCCTCGGCTGTCACGCGCGAGGACTGGTCGTCGCGGGAAAGCGCGCGCCGCGTATGAGTCACGAGCGCCACGACAACTGCACGCAGTGCCATGCGCCGTCGAGTGGGCCCCCCGGTCCGCCGCGAGAGCCGCTCGCGGGCAACACGTTCGTCGGTCGCGCGAGCCCCACGGTCGGTGAGCGCGCGTGGCCCGGAGCGCCGCCGACCATTCCGCACTCGACGCGGATGAGGAGCGATTGTGGCAGCTGCCACGGCGTGGGGGGATCGCTCGGTGTGCGCAGCACTCACCCGTGGCGGCAGAGCTGCACGCAGTGCCACGCGCCGTCGGCCGAGCTCGATGGGAGGCCGTGATGAGTGCAGACGACGCGAGCGAGGGTCCGCTGCCGGACTTGCAAGACGCGTGGCTGGACGCGGCGACGCTCGACGAGCTCTTCTTCGACATCGAGCACGGCAGCGAGCTGCTCGACGTGCGGGTCAAGGCGGGCGCCGAGGCCCGCGCCGAGGGCCGCACAGATCCCTGGTCCCTCGACGAGGCGCGCCGAGCGCTCGCCGCGGGCCTCGTCCTCGGCGTGCAGCTCCGCTACGTGCACGGCGGTCGCGTCTGGCTCGATACCTTGCTCCGCGGCCCCGAGGGCACGCGCCTCGTTCGCGTCGAGGCGCCGACGACCGCGCGGCGCTGATCGACCCGCACCTACATGCCCCCCGGATCCACGCAGGGGAGGCGCTGGGATTCCAGTGTCCCATGAAATATCCGTTCGCACCGTACGCCGGTGCTAGCGATTTCAGGTGCTTATAGGACGCACGCGCCGCCCTGCGCTCGGGAACGGACCGTGCTTTGGAGCACCCCATGCGGTGGAGCTCGACACTCTGGGGGACGCTCGTCGTGGGGATCGTCGCCGGCTGCTCGGCAGAGAGCGCGGACGAGGCGGCGTCGCAGGAGGGGGCGCAGACCGAAGCGTGCGCCGCGCCGCCGTGCGGAGCCAAGCCCTATCCGACGGTGGGCGCGGGCTGCGTCGACGGAAAGAGCTGCCAGAGCGGCGTGTGCAAGGCGGGCAAGTGCGCCGCGGCCGCGCCCGACGACGGCGTGAAGAACGACGACGAGTCCGACGTCGACTGCGGCGGGGCGAAGGCGCCCAAGTGCGCAGCGACCAAGGCGTGCCGCGACGCGAACGACTGCGCCGACGGCGTGTGCAAGGCCGGGACGTGCGCGGCGGCCGCGCCCGACGACGGCGTGAAGAACGGCGATGAGGCCGACGTCGACTGCGGCGGGGCGAAGGCGCCCAAGTGCGCCGCGGGCAAGGCGTGCCGCGATCACGCCGACTGCGCGTCCGACGGGTGCGGCTACGACAAGAAGTGCGCGCCCGCGCGAAGCTGCACGCGGCAGCGCGGCGGTGACACCTGCGGATCGGGCGAGACCGGCGAGGCCGGCGCGCAGCACGAGAGCTGCTGCGAGTCGGCCGAGGCGCCGGGAGCGCCCGTGGAGCCCGCGTGGGGGCGCCGCGCGCGGGTCGACAAGTACAAGGTGACGGCAGGACGCATGCGCGCGATGGCCGAGCGCACGGGCGGCAACTTCCGCGCGTTCGTCGCGTCGCTCCCCGCGAACCACCCGTTCTGGGACCAGGCTTGGAACGTGAACGTGCCCGATACGATGGCGCGCTTCAACGAGCTGCTCGGACCGACGGGGCAGGGCAACGCGCGCCGCGGGTGCGATCTCGGCGCGAGCAAGGCGCGCACCTACTGGATGTCGGACGCGGAGAACGCCGCGCTCGGCGAGCCGGGCGGGCACCTCTTCTCCAAGGACGTGCTCGACGAGAAGATGCTCAACTGCGTCGACTGGTACGTCGCCCAGGCCTTCTGCGTGTGGGACGGTGGCCGGCTCATGAAGGCGGCCGAGTACCAAGACGCGTGGCGCGGCGGCGAGAGCCGCGCCTACCCTTGGGGCGGCGGCGCGTTCGACAACAGCAAGGTCGTCTGGAAGTACAGCTACGCGTGGCCCGAGGTGTTCGACAAGGGCAACTGGGTCTACGTCGCGGCCCCGGGGCGCCGGCCGGAGGGCAACGGCAAGTACGGCCACGCCGATCTCGCGGGCCTCTCGTTCGAGCACCTCTTCGAGCGGCAGGGCGCCAACAGCAGCCTGTGGAGCGGCTCCGGATCGTGGGAGGGGCACGCGGTGAGCCCGAACGGCGCGACCGCCGGCTTCACCGAGGCGACGCGCGCGTACTGGGCGCTCGGCTTCCGCTGCGCGCGGTGAGGACGCGCCGGTAACGCGTCGGATCGCGCCGCCCGGGTCCCGCGCGGGGTGAGAACTGTAACGCTCGAGCATACAGTAGAGTCACGATCATACGAATGGCCGATGCAATGGCCTGCGGTAGGGTCTGGCCATCATGAGCTTGTCGCCCCGCGCCGCTACGGCGCTCGCCTTCGCCCTCGCCCTCACCGCTTGCTCGTCTACGGAGGACGCGCAGCCCGATTCGGCATCCCAAGAAGCCGCCGCGGGGGTCCGTGAGGCTGGCGCCGACGGCGCGAACGGCGCGGACGGCGGCGCGAGCCCTCAGGCGGACTCGGGCGACGCGCGACCGGACGGCGCGACCGCACCCGCCGCCTTCGTCGACCCGCGCGACGGCAAGTCGTACCCGACGTTCGCGGCGGGCGGTCACGTGTGGCTCGCGCGAAACCTCGATCACGAGATGGCCGGCTCGTCCTGCTACGGCGGCGATCCGCAGAGCTGCGCGGCGCACGGTCGCCTCTACACGTGGACCGCGGCGCAGACGGCGTGCCCCGCCGGCACGCACCTCGGCAGCGACGACGAGTGGAAGTCACTCGAGACGGCGCTCGGGATGCCAGCCGCCGACCTCGACCGCGAGGGCTACACGACGGCGCGCGGCACCCGCGAGGGCGAGTCGCTCAAGGACGCCGCGGGCTTCGGCGCGACGATGGCCGGCTTCGGTACGGGCGCCGGCTACGACGCCCTCGGCGATCGCACGTACTTCTGGACGTCGTCGACGCGCGCGGGCGAGGTGTGGCGTCGCCGCGTCGCCGCCGCCACGCCCACGGTGTTCCGCTTCACCAACCCGCCGTCCACGTTCGCGATCAGCGTGCGCTGCGTGCTCGACTGACGCACGCGCCCTGCGGCGCGGTCTCGCGTCAATCTCCGACGAGGTGCCCGTCGACGCGCGCCTGGAAGATGAAGTACGGCGGCATGCACGCGCCCACGCCAGCGGGGGCGTTGGCGACCGCCGAGCACACGTAGTCCTGACCGCAGGGCGCCGCGGCGCTGCAGGCGCGCCGGTACTGCTTGCTGCCGCCTGCGATGCAGCCCTCGAAGGGGCGCCCCGCCGCGATGCAGGCGTTGAAGCCCGACGGCACCGACACGCCGCAGATGCCCTCGCCCTCGACCTTGCCGGCGCTCGCGCAGCCGCCCGAGCACATGCCTGTGGGGAAGCCGCCGGGGTTGCCGCCCGAGCGCACGCAGCGCCCGGCGTTGCCGTTGGGGAGCTCGCAGGCCTTCACGCGGGCGCCCGACACCTTGTCGGTCGACGCGTCCGCCGAGAACGAGACGGTGGACTCCTCGCAGGCCTCACCCGCCTGGCGCTTGCCCTCCGACACACACATGCCGACGTCGTCGCCGTTGAGATCGGAGCACGTGAGGCCCGCGCCGCATGTCCACGCGGCGAAGCCCACGTCGCCCGTGCCGCACGCCGCGCCGTAGCCGTCGTAGGTCGAGCCGCGCTCGGCGAACGGGATCGGCGCGCGCGTCGCGCTCCGGCGCGCGACCGACTCGAGATCGCGCCGGCGAAAGGCCGCCTGCTCGTGCAGGTGGGGCGACACGCCGTCGACGAGCGCGTTGACCGTGGCCATGTCGGCGCGATCGTGACCGAGCGCGTGAAAGCCGGCGATCGAGCGGGCCTGGTGGCAGCCGTTGCAGGTCATCGTGTCGAGCCGTCGCACGAGCGCCGTCTTCGAGGCGATCCCGCCGAGCCGGGCGACGTCGAGATCCCCGAGGCCCGCGCCGTCTTTTCCGAAGAGCACGGCGAACGGGCGGTTGGCGCCGCGCGACAGGCCCTTGGGTGAGGCCGAGATGGCCTGGTCGACGAGGTAGGCGCTCGGGATCGACGCCGTTCCCGCCGCGATCTGCGGGAGGTTGCCGGTGACCCACTGGGCGAGCCCGGCGCGCTCGGCCTCGGTGAGATCGGTGCGCGGCGTGTTCTCGAGCTTGGCCGGGACGAGCTGTCCGCCGACGCGCTCGAGCACGCGCAGGTCGTACTCCGCGTGGCCGCCCATGTCCTGTCGCGTGGTCGACGGCCACCGCACGAGCTGCACGTTGAGCTCGACCTTGCTCGCCTTGCCCAGACGCGCGAGCGGTCCGCCGGCGAGCGCCGTGGCCTTGGCCTCCGCCGATCCCTCGCGTGGCATGCGGAGCCAGTCGTTCGCGGTGGCCGCGCAGTCGCCGCGCTTGGCCTGCGGGTAGACGAGCATCAGCGTCATCGGCAGGCGCGAGGTGGCCTGGCGGTTCGAGTAGGCGAGGCGGTAGACCAGGTGGACCTCGCCGCACGCGCCGTCGTCCTTGTGCCGGCGGTCCATGCGGTTCGCCACGAGCACCAGCTCGAAGCGCCCCTCGCTCGACGCGAGCCACGACGTGTCGAACGCGCGGTGCGAGTAGCGCATGCCCACGCCGACCTGCCGGTCGCGCGCCTTGGTCGCGGCCACGTCGGCGTCGATCGCGGAGATGATCGCGCGGCCCTCGCCCGACGCGGCAAACGCCCGGTTGTCGTCCATCGCGGCGCCCGTGAGCATCGAGCCGAGATCCAACCCACGCGCCTCGAGGGCCCGCAGCGTGTCCGGGTGCTCGACGAGGACGCTCGGATCCTCGTCGATCGCGAGGGTGCGCGGGGCGGTCAGCGCGGCGACGCTGGTGTCGTCGTCGATTTCCTCTGCGTCCGCGCACGCGGCGGCGGCGGCGGAGAGTCCGATCGCGGCGGCGGCAAGCGCGGCGCGGCGGAGCCAAGGCGAAGCCTGTCGACCGAGCATGCCGTCCCGTCTTGCACACGGTAGGCCACATGTAGGCAGAATTGCGCTCTAGTAAAATCAAGCACTTGAGGGGCGGTTTAGCGAGTTTCAGGCAGTTGGTAATCTTCCGTCCATGGTGCAA
>JAGQJA010000650.1 GCA_020430845.1 Myxococcales bacterium | reverse complement strand
GCGCGAGGAGCGAGAGCCGCACCTCGACTGCGTCGTCGAACTGGGCGCGGAAGCCGCCCGTGGCGCGACCGGTGCTCCCCTGCCCGGGGCCGGCGGCGCGATCGAGCAAGAGCACGTCGCGCACGCCGAGGCACGCCAGGTGGTGGGCGACGCTCGCGCCCACGACCCCGGCGCCGATGATGACCACGTCTGCGCGCGCGCCCACGCGTGCAGCTTACGCGCGGATCAGAACCGAACGGTGAACGTCTTGAGCGCCTGCGGTCGCGGCTCTGGTCCACCCGCCTCGGGCGGCGCGTCCTTGCAGCGGAAGGTCACGCGCCACTCGCGCACGTCGCTCGAGGACGCGCTCGTGAACGAGCCGTGCTTGGTGTCCGTGGTGCGCGCCGACGTCTGTTGGCCGACGACGGCCTCTTCTTCTTCGGTGATGTCGTAACCCGTGGGGCACTGCGCGGTCATGTACTGCGACGCCTTCTTCTGGGCCTCGTCGCGCATGCCCTGGAGCGCGATGGTGCCGCCGTGCGGGGTGCGGCGCACGACGCGGATCCCTCCGCAGGCGAAGGTCGAGACGGCGAGCGCGACGGCGACGAGGAGCGTGGGTTTATGCATCGGTGGAGTCCCTTTCAGGGGCTCTGTAGTGCACGGGCCATACCCGCGAGCGCGGCCGAAAAAGAGCTCGAAATACCCTGAAATCGTGGGGGATCATCTGTGCTCGGTTTTGAATGCGGCGCGCCGTCGAACGTCTCGGCGCGCGTGCGCGGGCGTGCGGTGCGCGCGTACACGTCGCGGGCGTATCGCACCGTTCACGCGTCCTCGCGGCCCCACCGACGCGCCCCCGACCCGCCGCGGGATCTGCCGCGCGTGCGTGCTACGCTCGAAGCATGCGCGAGTATCGTGACCCCCTCGACGCGGCGCACGCGCGGATCGCTCAGCTCGAGCAGGCGGACGCGCCCGAGGCCGAAATCGCAAAGCTCCGAGCCGAGGTGCGCAGCCTGCGCTCGACGGTGTCGCGTGAGCGGAGCCAGCGCAACGTGTGGATGGTGGCGGCGCTGCTGACCATGTGCATGGTCGCGGGCTACCTCGTCCGCAACGAGATGGAGCGCCGCGCGCAGGTGCAGCGCGCGTGGGAGAAGCTCGGCACGAACGTCGGCCCCTCGCGCGCACAGGCCGGCCGCCTCTAACAAGCCCTCGCGCACGCGCCCGCGCACGCGCACGCGCACGCCCCCGCGCCCGCGCACGCGCACGCGCACGCGCCAGCGCACGCGCCCGCCCCTGCGTTTGCGTTTGCGCTTGCGTCCGCGTTTGCGCCCGCGCCCGCCTCCGCGCACCCACGCGCCCGCTGTGCACACAGTTTGCACAATCTTCGTTCATATTTTGTTTGCGCGCTCCCGAGGCCGCTGCTACATCGGCCCACATGAAGACCGCCTCCCTCCTTTTCGTCGCTGCCCTGACCACCGCGCTCGCCACGGGCTGCGCCGCCACGCCCGCCGACGAGGCCACCGACGAGAGCACGCAGGCCGCGACCGGCCGCCTCTCCTCGGCCGAGCTCGCGCGCACCAAGGCCGCCCTCCGCGCGCTCGCGAACGCGAACATGGGCCGCACCGACAACGCCGCCGAGGTCCGGGCGCAGGTCGAGCCGCTCGTGCAGAAGCTCGCGCGCCACTTCGGGCAGCGACCGGCAACCGCCAAGCTGCCGATGGTCGAGGGCGCATGGCGCCAGCTCTGGACCGACTTCCCCTACCCGATGACGCCGTTCATCTCGATGGACCCCAAGCAGGTCTACCAGGTCGTCGACGCCGACGGTCACTACTGGAACATCGGCGACCAGAAGGCCATCGGCTTCATCGGCATGACGGGCGTGCTCCGCGGCGCGTTCGTGCCCAACGGCTCGAAGATCGAGCTCCGCTTCACCAACGTCGGCTTTCGCCTCGGCCGGCTCTCGCGCGGGCAGGACCTCGTGGGCCTCGCCGACGGCCTCGAGTCGGGCGCGCGCCACTACATCTCGCTGCCCGGCGGAGGCAAGGCGCCCAACGGCCCCGTGAACATCGAGGGCACGCTCGAGACCGTCTACGTCGACGGCGATCTGCGCGTCGACATCGGCACGCAGGACGACTTCGTCGACGCGAGCGGGCGCGTGCAGGTCGAAGGCTACGGTCCGAAGATCTTCGTGCTCGACCGCGTCTCGACGCCCGCGAAGTGACGACGGCGCGCGGCGCTCACTCGGGGGCCGCGTCCGACGCCGCGTCGAGCGTGCAGTTGAGCTCGTCGAACGTGCCCGGCGGGCACGGACAACACCCGAGCTGCACCGACGCGGCGCCGCACGACGGCACGCAGCTCACGGCGCGGAGGCACTGCCCGACGGGCGTACCGTCGGCGCAGATCTCGCCGACGAACACGTCCTTGTCGGCGTGGCTGTCCGCAGCCGCGCCGTCGACCACGTCGGCTCCCGCGTCGACCGACGCCGGCGGGCCGCTGTCGCTGCTCGGGCACGCGACGAGCGCGACGCCCGCGAACGCCACGACGACTGCGGAGACCGCGCGAGATCGGACGTGCCCCCGGCGTGCCATCGCGCTCATGGTAGCAGGTCTCACGCCCCGCCCGCGGGGCGCGCGCGAGCCGGGCGGGCGTGCATAGATTGACGCGTGACGGCGCGGTCGCGTCTTGCGGCGCAGCGCGGCACACCCGAGGCGTGAATTCGGGCACGCTGCTCGCGCGGTGCGCGCATTTTTCGCGGCGTTCGGAGAGGCACGCCGCGTGCTGAGGGCGTCGACCATGTCTTCTGCCTGGCTCCGCGCCCCTCGCCTCTTCGCCCTCGCCGCCGCGTGCTCCGCGATCGTCGCGTGCTCCTCGGCCGATCCCGCCGCCGCGCCGGGCCCGGGCCAGACCGACCCGCCCGCGCCGCCCGCCGCGTGCGTCGAAGGACAGACGCG
>JAGQJA010000059.1 GCA_020430845.1 Myxococcales bacterium | reverse complement strand
GAGAGCCCGCGCTCGCGGTCGGCGTCCATGGCGCGCTCGTCGCGGTCGCCGGCCGAGCCGACGATCGGCCCGAGCAACACCTCGTGCCCCGCGGGGTCCACCTGGCGGAGCGACGCGTACCGATCGAGCGGCACCAGCGCGGTGAAGTAGGCCGCGCCCGGCGAGAGCTGGCGGCGCAGCACGCGCATGCTCGCGCCGATCGCGTCGAGCACGCGCCCGAGCTCGCGCGCCGCGTCCTGACGCACCGACGCGCCAGTGGGCGAGAGCCCGGCGCGCATCGCGAGCAGGTCGTAGCTCCGCGCCGAGAGCGTGCCTTCGACCGGGACGAACGCGCGGCCCCCCACCACGACGAGATGGATCTCGCCCCCGCCGGGCAGCCGGATGACGTCGCCGTCGACCGACGGGAGCGCGCTCGGCGACAAGAGGATCCGCGACGGGACCTCGGGCAGCACGCCCGAGCCCAACGCAGGCGCTCGACCGGAGGGCTCGGCGCTGCACGCGGCCACGGTGAGCGCGGCGGCCACGATGCACCAGAGTCCTGTCCTGCTCGCCGCGTCCAAGAGCATGCGCCCCCCTCCTCGTCCGGGCGCGTGAGTACGCCGCGCGCGCGCCTTGCCGCAAGCGTGCGGAGGGCCGCAACGCGCCGGTTTCGCGGCGCTTTTAGAGGGCTACCTACATCAACGCCGAGTGTGCGCCGCCCGAACGGGCGCCCGTTGATGCCCGTGGGACGCGGCCCACCTCTGCGCGTCGGCGCGCTACGCTGGAGCGACCATGTACAAGGTGCTCTTCACGTCCGACTACGAGATCCACGGCAGCGGGATGGGCTCGCCCGCCGAGCTCATCGTCGAGCCGACCACGCGCATGCTCGACCAGTTCGACCGCTACGGGGCCAAGCTCACGATCATGGCGGACGCGGGAGAGATCGCGAAGTTCAAGGAGTACTCGGAGCAGCACGGGCGCGACCGCTTCTTCTGGAACGACATCAAGGCGCAGCTCGAGCGCGCGGCGAGCACGGGGCACGACGTACAGCTGCACCTGCACTCGTCGTACTCGAACGCCACGTGGAACGACGCCAAGGGCTACTGGGAGCAGGACTACGCCGAGTACGACCTTGCGAGCCTCTCGTACGAGCGCTTGAGCGAGCTGATCCGCAAGGGCAAGGCGCTGCTCGAAGACACGCTCCGTCCCAAGGTGCCTGGCTACGAATGCTTCGCGTTCCGCGCCGCCAACTGGTCGATGCACCCCTCGCCGAACATCGTGCGCGCGCTGCTCGACAACGGCATCCGCATCGACACGTCGGTGTGGAAGTTCGGCCGGTACGACGATCTCGTCAAGTTCGACTACACGTACGCGCACAGCGATCTGGTGCCGTGGCCGGTCGACCCCAGCGACGTGTGCAAGCGCGACCCCGAGGGCAAGCTCTTCGAGTTCCCGATCTACACCGAGCGCGCGCCGATCTGGGTCTTCGTGACGCCCAACCGCGTGTACCGCGTCATCGCCCAGCGCCTCAACCCGCTGCCCAACCCCGACGCCGTCGCCGACCCGATGGCGGGCGGAGGCGGCGGGGCCGGCGGCGGATCGCTGCCCAAGAAGCTGGCCAAGAAGATGTCGATGCTCTGGCGGCAGCACCCGTGGAAGATGGACTTCAACCAGTGCACGGGGCGCCAGCTCATCGACGGTCTCAAGCGCGTCGAGCAGAAGTACGGTCACCCGCCCGAGCCCCTGCCCTTCGTGCTCATCGGCCACAGCAAGACCTTCACGCGGCACAACGAGCGGAGCCTGCGCCCGTTCCTCGAGTTCGTGTCGGCGCACCCCGATCGCTTCTCGTGGGGCACGTTCGGCGACTTCGACGTCGAGCGATACCGGCGCGCCCCCGCCGTCGCGGCCTGACCCCGCGCTCTCCAAATAGGGCCCATCGGGCGGGGCGAATCGGAGGTCGACTCCACCGGTCTCGGTGATAGGCTCACGGTCGTGAGCATCGAGACGAAGCAGTGCGCGCTGTGCGGAGAGCGCGTGGGCGTCGATCGCGCGGTCGTCGGTGACGTCGGCGGCGCGGTGTGCATCGATTGCGTCTGGCTCTCCGTCGACGTCCTCGAGGACCGCGGCGAGGTCCGGCCGCTCGTGCAGAAGCTCGACGACGAGACGGAGAACAGCGCCGTCTTCGATCGCCGGACGATCCCGCCGGCGACCTGACGCCCGAGGCTCAGCCCACCCAGGCGCGCGCGTTGCGGAACATGCGCAGCCACGGCCCTTCGTCCTCGGGCCAGTCGGACGGCCGCCACGAGAGCTGCACCGAACGGAAGACGCGCTCGGGGTGGGGCATCATGATCGTGGCGCGCCCGTCGGGTGTCGTGACCGCCGTGAGGCCTTCGGGCGAGCCGTTGGGGTTGGCGGGGTAGACGCGGGCGATGTCGCCGCGCGCGTCGACGAACCGGGCCGAAACGAGACCCGCGCCCGACAGCGCCGCGAGCGCCGCGGCAGAGATCTCGGCCCTCCCCTCGCCGTGCGCGACGGCGATGGGCAGGCGCGAGCCGACCATGCCGCGGAAGAAGAGCGAAGGGCTCTCGACGATCTCGACGACAGAGAGGCGCGCCTCGAACTGCTCGGACCGGTTGCGCACGAAGCGCGGCCAGTCGGACGCGCCGGGGACGAGCTCCTTGAGGGTGCTCATCATCTGACAGCCGTTGCAGACGCCGAGCGTGAACGTGTCCTCGCGCTCGAAGAAGGCGCGCAAGGCGTCGCGCGCGCGCTCGTGGAGCAAGATCGACTTGGCCCAACCCTCGCCTGCGCCGAGCACGTCGCCGTACGAGAACCCGCCGCAGACCGCCAGCCCGCGAAAGCTCGTGAGATCGACGGCGGAGCCGAGCAGGTCGGTCATGTGCACGTCGACGCAGTCGAAGCCGGCGCGCGAGAACGCGGCCGCCATCTCCACGTGCCCGTTGACGCCCTGCTCGCGGAGCACGGCCACACGCGGACGGGTCCCTCGGCTCACGTACGGCGCGGCCACGTCGGACGCGAGGTCGAACGTCGCGTGCACCACGGCGTCGATGCCGGGGGCGCCCACGTCGAGGCGCGCGCGCGTCTCCTCGGCGGCGCACTCCGGATCGTCGCGGAGCGCCTGCATGCGCCCCGTCACGTCGGACCACGCCTCGCGTAGCTCGCCGAGCCCCGCGTCGACGAGCACGCGCGCACCCGCGCGGATCGAGAGGCGCGCGTGGCCCGCGGGCCGGCCGACGTTCGCGACGGCGACCGCGCCTCCGCACGAGAGCGCTCGGGTCGCGCGAACCTCGTCGGCCGCGCGCACCTGCACCACGAAGCCGAGCTCTTCGCAGAAGAGCGCCCGCACCGGATCTCCGCCGAGAGCGGCGACGTCGACGTCGAGACCGACGCCCGACGCGAACGCCATCTCGGCGAGCGTGGCGATCAAACCGCCGTCACCACGATCGTGGTAGGCGAGCACGACGCGGTCGCGCAGCAACGCCGTGATCGCCCCGAGGAGCGCGCGGAGCGCCGCGGGATCGTCGACGTCGGGGGGGGCGTCGCCCAGCGCGCCGTAGACGAGCGCGAGCGTGGACGCGCCCAGGCGGTGCGCGCCGCGCCCGAGGTCGACGGCGAGGAGCACGGTGTCCTCCTTGCGTGACAGCTCGGGCGTGACGGCGAGACGTACGTCGCGGACGCGCGACGCAGCCGTCGCGACGAGCGACACCGGCGACACGACCACCTTGTCTCGGCCGCCGTCGCTCCACACGGTGCGCATCGACATGGAGTCCTTGCCGACCGGGATCGCGACGCCGAGGGCGACGCACAGCTCCGAGGCTGCCCGCACTGCGCGGTGCAGGTTGGCGTCCTCGCCGGGTGATCCCGCGGCCGCCATCCAGTTGGCCGACAGGCGCACGTCGGCCAGGTCGACGCCCGCGCTCGCGAGGTTGAGCAGCGCCTCGCCGATGGCCAGGCGCGCGCTTGCAGCCGCGTCGAGCAACGCGACCGGCGGGCGCTCTCCGAGGGCCATCGCCTCCCCCGCGAAGCCCGCGAACGCGGTGAGCGTGATCGCCGCGTCGGCGACCGGCACCTGGCGCGGCCCCACCATCTGATCGCGCGCGACGAGCCCGGTGATCGTGCGATCGCCGATCGTCACGAGGAAGCTCTTGTCGCCCACGGTGGGAGTGCGCAGCACGCGGAGCGTCGCCTCGCGCGGGTCGACGCCGCTCACGTCGAACGTGCGCTTCGGCGCGGCCACGCTCTCGACGTCGCGGACCATGCGTGGCGGCTTGCCGAGCAGGACCTCGAGCGGCATGTCGACCGGGTGGCCGTCGGACCGCGCGTCCCGCACCTCGAGCCTGCCGTCGGCCGTCGCCTCGCCCACGATGGCGTACGGGCAACGCTCGCGCGCGCAGATGGCCTCGAGCTCCGCTTCGGCGCCCGGTCGCAGCGCGATCACGTATCGCTCCTGCGCCTCGTTGCACCAGATCTCGGCGGGCGACAGGCCCGGCTCGGCCGACGGCACGGCGCGCAGGTCGATGCGCGCGCCTCGCCTGCTGTCGTGCACGAGCTCGGGCAGCGCGTTGGAGAGTCCGCCGGCCCCGACGTCGTGCACGCTGACGATGGGGTTCTGGTCTCCGAGCGCCCAGCAAGCGTCGATGACCTCTTGGCAGCGGCGCTCGATCTCGGCGTTGTCTCGCTGCACCGAAGCAAAGTCGAGCTCCGCGTGCGACGCCCCCTGCGCGAGCGACGACGCGGCGCCGCCGCCGAGCCCGATGAGCATGGCCGGGCCTCCAAGCACGACGAGCGGTGCGCCAGCCGGGATCTCGCCCTTCTGCACGTGGGCCTCGCGTACGCTCCCGATGCCGCCCGCGATCATGATCGGCTTGTGGAAGCCGTGCGCGTGGGTCGCGTCGTCGTCGACGTGCTCGAACGCGCGAAAGAAGCCGGCGAGCGCCGGTCGACCGAACTCGTTGTTGTACGAGGCCGCACCGATCGGCGCCTCGAGCATGATGTCGAGCGCAGACGCGATGCGATCGGGCTTGCCGTACGTCGGCTCCCACGCCTGCTCGGCCCCCGGGATGCGAAGCGCAGACACGGTGAACCCGGTGAGGCCGGCCTTGGGTTTGGCGCCGCGCCCCGTCGCGCCCTCGTCGCGGATCTCGCNNTGCTGACGGTGAAGCCGGTCAGGCCGGCCTTGGGGCGCGAGCCGCGGCCGGTGGCGCCCTCGTCGCGGATCTCGCCGCCCGAGCCGGTGGCTGCGCCGGGGTGAGGCGAGATGGCCGTGGGGTGGTTGTGCGTCTCGACCTTGAGCAGCACGTGCACGGGCTCGCGGTACGCGCCGTAGACGTGCGTGTGCGGGTCGGCGAAGAAGCGCTCCGCGTCGTTGCCGGCGAAGACGGCGGCGTTGTCCTTGTACGCAGACAGGACGCCAGCCGGGCTCGCGGCGGTGGTCGCGCGGATCATCTGGAACAGCGAGGCGGGCTGAGGCTCGCCGTCCACGATGAAGTCTGCGTTGAAGATCTTGTGGCGACAGTGCTCGCTGTTGGCCTGCGCGAACATCATCAGCTCGCAGTCGGTCGGATCGCGATCGAGCGCGCCGAAGCTCCGCACCAGGTAGTCGAGCTCGTCGTCGGAGAGCGCGAGCCCCAGATCGCGGTTGGCTCGCTCCAGCGCCGCGCGGCCCTCGGCGCAGAGCGGCACCCGCACGAGCGGTCGCGCGTCGTGGGTGGCAAAGAGCGCGCTCGCGTGGGCCTCTTCGGTCAGGACGGTCTCGGTCATGCGATCGTGCAGCGCGGCGAGCGCCACCGACACGTCGCCGTCGCCCCAGATCGACCACTTCACGCCGCGCTCCACGCGGCGCACGTCTGCCAGGTCGCAGATCCGGGCGATGTCGGTGGCCTTCGACGACCACGGTGAGATCGTCCCGAGGCGCGGCACGACCCACGCGCGCGCCGTGGGCTCGCCGTCGGGGCGCGCGGCCGTGCTCCGCGGACCGTAGTCGAGGAGGCGCTCGAGCTTGGCGCGCGCGTCGGCCGAGAGCTCGGCGCGAACGTCGACGAAGTGCACGTGCTCGGCGAAGAGCGCCCGGACGTGCCCCGCCCCCTTGGCTCGGACGCGGGCGAGCGCGCGCGTGGTGTTGGTCTCCGACAGCGCCGCTCTACCAGGCAGGACGAGCATGAGAGGCGTTTGCCCCGGTGCCGCGCGCGGCGCAAGGGGGACGACGTTCCGAGCGCGTGCTACGCGCCCCCACACTCACCCGGACATCGGAAAGTGTCGCAGGTCGGCGAACTGCCGCCTCAGCTCGGCGCGGAAGTCCGGGTGCGCGACGCTGATGAGCGCCTCGCCGCGCTCTCGGAGCGTGCGCCCATGCAAGTTGACCGCCCCGTGCTCGGTGACGACCCAGTGCACGTGCCCGCGCGTGGTCACCACTCCGGCGCCCTCCTTCAGCGACGGCACGATGCGCGAGACCTTGCCACGCGCGGCCGTCGAGGGCAGCGCGATGATCGGCTTGCCGCCGCGAGAGCGCGCCGCGGCGCGGATGAAGTCCATCTGCCCGCCGATGCCGGAGTAGATGGTGTGGCCCATCGAGTCGGCGCACACCTGGCCCGACAGGTCGATCTCGATGGCAGAGTTGATGGCGACGACACGTTCGTTCTTGGCGATGAGCCACGTGTCGTTGGTGCGGTCGCATGGGTGGAACTCGATCGTCTGGTTGTCGTCGACGAAGTCGTACACGGCGCGCGTGCCCGTGACGAAGCTCGTCACCGTACGGCCCGCGTGCACCTTCTTGCGACGGTTGGTCACCACGCCGCCCTCGACGAGCGGGATGAGCCCGTCGGAGAACATCTCTGTGTGCACTCCGAGCTCGAGCTTGTCGCCCAGCCGCGCCAGCACGGCGTCGGGGATGGCGCCGATGCCCATCTGCAGGCAGGCCCCGTCGTCGACCAGCTGCGCGACGCGCTCGCCGATCTGGTCCTCGACCTCGGAGCGCTCCGACATCCGATGCTCGGGCAGCTCGCGATCGATAGATGTATATACACTCACTCGCTCGATCGGCACGACCGAGTGCCCGAGCGTCCGCGGCATCTTGGCGTTGATCTGCGCGATGACCTTGCGCGCGGAGCATGCCGCCGCCATCGCGGCGTCGACCGACGTGCCCAGCGTGCAGTCGCCGTGTCGATTGGGCGGCGAGAGCGAGAGCAGGGCGACGTCGAGCTGGATGCGCCCCGACGTGAAGAGCGATGGGATGTCGGAGAGGAAGATGGGCATGAAGTCGGCCCGCCCCTCGGCGATCGGCGCGCGCAGCTGCGGTCCGGCGAAGAGCGACACCGACGTGAAGCGCCCCGCGTGCTCCTTGTCGACGAACGACGCCGTACCCGTGGTGTGCAGGTGGTAGAGCGTCACCCCCTCGAGATCGGTGCGCCGACACATGGCGTCGAGCAGCTCCCCCGGCGTCGCCGACGCCCCGTGCACGAACACCCGGTCGCCGCTCTTGATGTGCGAGACGGCCTCGTCGGCCGACACCGCGGCGCCCTGCCAGTCCTTCTTCATGGTGCGCGCCTCCGCGTCGAGAGCACGCCCGATCTGTAGTCCCGCGAGCGCGCGGCCGTCAAACGCTCGTTGGCGCGAAATCAGTACTCGAAGCCGCTCTCTCCGATGAACTCACGCAGCACCGACGTGGGCGGGACGTGATCGCCGCGAATCGCCACGAACTGATCGATGAGCTCGCGCAAACGGTGCGCGGTCGTGTACGCGGCGTGCGACGACGGGACCTCGAGGAGGTAGCGCTCGGCGTAGATCTTGAGGACGCTGAGCTCGTAGACGAGCGACGAGTCGAACACGGCGTCGGCGTGCGGCAGCCACGGGTAGATGTGCCGGAGCTCGCCGCTGCGCACCGACGGCCACCGGAGGATCGTGTCGGCGGCGGTGTAGTTGCGGTGATGACGGTCACGCACGAGGCGTCGGAGCAGGCGCACGTCCTCGGGCGCGAGCACGTTGAGGTGATCGAAGGGGAGCGTCGTGGCCGGGTGCACGAACACCCGAAAGACCGACTCGGGCGGCAACGTGTCGCCCAGGAGCGCGGGGTTGAGGCCGTGGATGCCCTCGAGCAGGAGCATGTCGCCGCGCGCGAGCGTGCGGGCCTTTCCCCCTCCCGGGTGGCTCTTGCCCTCGATGAAGTCGTAACGGGCCGTGCGCACGGTCTCGCCCGTCAACAGCCGCGCGACGTCGGCGTGGAGCAGAGGCAGGTCGATGGCCTCGAGCGCCTCGAAGTCGTACTCCCCCTTCTCGTCTCGCACCGTGCGCTCTCGGTCGACGTAGTAGTCGTCGAGCGACACGTTCTCGGGCCGCACCCCGTTGACGACGAGCTGCACGGTGAGCCGCTTGATGAACGTCGTCTTGCCCGAGGCCGAGGGCCCCGCGATGACGATCGCGCGGATCTGGTCGCGGCGCGTCGCGATCTCGTCGGCGATGCGCCCGATCCACTTCTCGTGGAATCCTTCCGCGACGCGGATGAGGTCGGCCACCTGCCCGGCGACGCAATACTGGCCGAAGCTGCCGACCGCGCTGACGCCCATCGTCCGCGCCCAGCGTCGTTGCTCGACGGCCATGGGAGACTCGTGCCGCGGGTGCGCGGCCTCGGTGGCGAGCGGGTCCACGACCGCGCCTCCGAGCGCGGGCATGAACGCGGCGGCGCTCGGGCCGAGCGACACGAGCATACCGCGCGGGTGCGGGAGCAGCGACACCTCGCCGAGCAGCTCGGCTGTGGGCACGACCGGCCCCATGCCGAGCGCGAACGTCTCGCCGCAGCGCACGAGCGTCACCGTGGCGCCGCGCCTCGAGGGGAGCAGCGCCGCCGCGTCGGTCCACCCCGACTCGGAGAGGAACGCCGTGGCCTCGTCGAGCGCCCAGATCTCGTCGACGAGCGGGACGCGCGTGCGCACCAGCGTCTTCAGCTCACTCGTCATCGCGACGCGCAGGGCCTCGAGGTCCGCTTCGCCCTCGACGAGCACCACCTGCCCCGTCTCGAGGGGCGGCCCCATCCTCACGCGCGCGCTCGCGTGCGTGCGACGCGCGGCCTCGAGCACCGCCAGCGCCGCGCCGCGACGGAGCACCGCGCGGCCCTCGGCCGTGGCGAGGGTGAGCGGGGCGAGCGACGCGTCAGAGACGATGGCCGTGTCGAGCGAGACGGCCTTCATGTCGAGCGTCGCGCCGACCACGACGCCGTCCGTGGAGCGAGGGAGCATCGTCCCCGTGAGCGTGCCCGTGCCCACCTCGACGCTCTCGCCGTCGCGACGGACCTTGACCTGAGTGCGGCGCGGCATGGAGCGCTGACGCACGAGGAGCCCGACGCCGTCGGTCATGGCGATCAGGGCGTCGCCGACCGCCGCGGCCAGCGCCTCGACGAACGCGAGGGCGACCTTGGGATGGTTGGCGTGCAGCGACCGGTAGCTGCCGCGCGACAGGCGCGCGAGCCGCATCACGGTGTGCGCCTCGACCGTCGCGGCGCGCGGCTTGCCGCTGATGAGGGCCAGCTCGCCGAAGTGATCGCCCGGCCCCACGGGCCTGAGCTCGAGCTGCCCTCGGCGGATGTGGGCGCGCCCCTCGAGGACGAAGTACATGTACTCGCCCTCCTCGCCCTCGCGGAACACGGCGGTCCCTGCGGGCAACGCGACCTGGTCGAGCGTGTCGAGGAAGGTGCCCAGCTCGCGCGGCGACAGGCGCGACAGGAGCGCGCTCTTGGCGAGCACCTCCAGGTCGTCGGGCCTCTTGCCGTAGGCCATCGGGATCGGGGTCATCCCGCTCATCGCGTGATCCTCGCGCGCCTCACGCCGGCGGATCGCCGATGCGATAACGCTCCCGCAGCTCCGCCACGGGCACGCTCACCACGGGCCACGGGTCCCAGCCCTCGAGAGGGTCGACGAGCGACTGAGAGCCGCGCGAGAGCGCGCGCAGGCATCGCTCGGGGTCGAAGAACGCCTCCTCGGCGCGCGACGATGGCGCCGCGCTGATGCCGAGGTGCGACTGGAGCATGATGAAGAACGTGAAGAAGAACGGGTCTGCGCGCTTGGCGCCGGCGTGGAAGAACGCGATCTCCATCTCGCCGGTCGGGTCGGTGCCGTACCCGGTGAGCACGTGCGTCATGTCGTGGAGCGCCACGCGCTCGGGTGGAGCGCCCTTCTCGCCGGGTAGGGCGAAGTCGTTCTCACGCATCAGGTGCGCGTACGCGTGTCCCAGCGTGCCCGCGGGCAACGAGGCGAGCTCGCGGTAGCGGTCTGCGAGCTCGGGGTCGGGCGTGTGCTCCTCCATCGCCGCGACCGTCTTGGCGATCCACGGCAGGCCCTCGCCCTCTGCCTTGGCGGCCACCTTCTCGCGCACCCACGGGCGGCGCGCCAGATCGTAGCGGACGAGCGCGACGTGCCCGCGCGCGAGGCGCCGCAGCTCCCGCACGTAGGACGCCGGGACGTGGAGCGCGCGCGAGAACTCTCCGATCACCGCGATCTCTTCGTCCGACACGTCTTCGTCGGCCATCGCGAGCACCAGCATGCCTCCGATGAGCTGCTCTCGCAGGCGACGCTCGGGGACGTTGGCCGCCAGCTCTTCGGCGGTGATGGGCTCGAGGGCGTCGAGGTCGACCTTGGTGCCGAGCATGGCCGCCGCGGCGGTCATGAGGCGCTTCTCGATGGCCGCGAACGTGCCGTCGGCGAGCGCCACAGTCTTCATCGCGCGCAGGCCGTACGGTACGGCTTCGCGCGGCGGAACGTCCAAGCCCATGTCAGGTCCTCCTGTCGGGCACGAAGCGTGCGGCGACGGCACGAGGATAGTAGGGCCCGCGGGCGCCGCAAAGGGCGATGCTCGCGCCGGGGCGCGTCGCTCAGCCGAGGCCGTACCAGAGCTCGATGACCCGCCGCACGACGCCGTCGAGGCGGCCCGCGGGCACGATCGAGCCCTTGGCGAGCCGCACGCTCAGCCGCAGATCTTCTTCGAACATGTCGACGGCGCGGGCCCCCATCGCGGGGTCGATCACCACGACGTTGCACTCGAGGTTCCAGAGCCACGACCACGCGTCGAGGTTGTGGCTCCCGACGGTGAGCCACGAGCCGTCGACCACGGCCGTCTTGGCGTGGAGCACACCGCCCACGTACCCGTAGACCTCTACACCGAGCGTCGCGAGCAGACGCGCGAGCGGCTCGGCGGCCAAGCGCATCGCGAGCACGTCGCTCTTGAGGGGCAAGAGCACGCGCACGCGCACGCCTCGCTGCGCGGCGCGGTGGAGGCTCCGAATGAAGCTCGGGCGCGGCGCGAAGTACGCCGCGGTGAGGTCGATGCCGTAGCGGGCGCGGCGGATGGCGCGCACGTACGACTGGCGGATCTTGCGGCCCTGGCGTCGGAGCGGGCTGTTGGCGAGCACGCGCAGCTTGCCTCCGGCGCTCGTCCACACGAGCGGCGCCGGGGGCTCTTGGAGCTGTCCCGGCGAGAAGCGGTGCCACGTCGTGTCGAAGACGGCGCGGAGCGCGAGGGGGAGCTCCGGGCCGCGCACCTCGAGCGCGGTGTCGCGCCAGTTCTCTCCGCCTTCGGAGATGGGCAGCCACTGCGCGGCGAGGTTGACGCCTCCGACGAACGCACGCTCGTCGTCGACCACGAGGATCTTGCGATGGTCGCGCGCGAGCGCCGCGGCGGCCGCGGTCACCGAGAGCGGACGAAAGACGCGCGCCCGTCCGCCGACGGCCTCGAGCGGCGCCCAGAAGTCCTCTGGCAGGCCGAAGCTCCCGACTGCGTCGACGATCACGCGCACCGACACGCCCGCGCGGCTGGCCGCCACCAGCGCGTCGCGGAAGCGCGCCCCGACGACGTCGTCCTCGACCCAGTACATCTCGAGGCAGATCGTGCGCCTCGCCGACGTGATGGCGTCGAGCATCGCCGGGAAGACGCGGCGACCGTCGCGAAGCATCCGGAGGCTATGACCCTCGATCTCTACGGGAGCGCGCACGTGCGCCGAGCATAGTCGGAGCGCGCCGCGAGCGTCACCGGGTCTCGGTCACTTGTCGTTGCAGATGCAGCCGGTGAAGAGCGCCTTGAGGGTCTCCTTGTCGGCCAAGAGCCCGCCGCAGCCGCCGCTGTCGTCGAAGACGAGATCGCCGCACGCGCACTGTCCGTTCTCGCACCCCATGACGGCGTCGCCCCCTTGGCAGCCGCACACGCCGGCGACCCCGAAGCACTTGGGGTTGAAGCAGCTGCCCTCGGGCGCCGTCACGGGAGGCGGCTTGCTCGTCCCCGCGTCCGACTCGCTCGCCGGTGGGGGCGCGCTGCTCGACCCGCTGCTCCCGCTGTTGCTCGACGGAGGGTCGGGCCGCGGGTTGGGATCGTCGCGGTCCTTGCTCGTCGGCTCCTTGGTCGCGTTGTCGGTGCGCGTGCGCCCCGTGTAGATCGAGTCCGAGCCCGAAGAGCACGCGACGACGAGCGTCGCGGCCACGAGGGAGAGTCCGAGCTGACGAAGGGCGGGCATCCAAGGACACCTAGAGCAAGGTCCTTGCCAGCCAGCACGCCCAATGGTTACGGCAACTTACGTATTCCGCTCGGACGCGAATCGTCTACCCTCGAAATCCATGTGGATCGCAGGATCCCCGCCGCCGCTCGAGGCGAAGCGCGGCTCAGGCGCGCGTCAGCTCGCCTTGAGCTCTTCGACGACGCGGTTGATGACCTCTTTGGCCGAGCCGTAGATCATCAGGGTCTTGTCGGACTCGAAGAGCACGTTCTTCGTGCCCGCGAAGCCGGCGCCGAGCGACCGCTTGACGACGAAGCACTGCGCCGCTTCGTGCGCGGGGAGGATGGGCATGCCGTAGAGGGGGCTCGCCTTGTCGGAGAGGGCGAGAGGGTTGACGACGTCGTTGGCGCCGATGACGAGCACCACGTCGGCCGTCTTGAAGTCCGCCTCGATGTCCTCTCGCTTGAAGAGGTCGTCGTACGACACGTTGGCCTCGGCGAGGAGCACGTTCATGTGGCCGGGCATGCGGCCCGCGACCTCGTGGATCGCGTAGCGCACCGTCACGCCGCGATCGCGGAGCATGTCGGAGAGCTCGCGCAGCGCGTGCTGCGCCTGCGCCGCGGCCATGCCGTAGCCGGGCACGACGATGACGTTCGACGCGTTGGCGAGGGCGATCGCCGCGTCGACCGGGTCGCCGCTCTTCACGTTCTTGTACTCCTCGGCCTTGCCCCCCGACTGACTGAACTTGGCGAAGAGCACGTTGCCCAGCGTGCGGTTCATGCCGCGGCACATGATGATCGTGAGGATCATGCCGGCGGCGCCGACGAGGGAGCCGCTGATGATGAGGAGGTTGTTGTAGAGGACGAACCCCGTCATCGCGGCCGCGACGCCCGAGAACGAGTTGAGCAACGAGACGACGACGGGCATGTCGGCGCCGCCGACCGGGATCGCGAACGTGACTCCCAGGATGAACGAAGACACGACGCTCGCGCCGAGCAGCGCGTAGAGCGTGGTGGTCTCCTTGGGGTCGACCACGAAGAAGGCCGCCGCGCCCGCGCCGACGGTCACCACGACCAGGACGAGGTTCACGAAGTTGTGGGCCGGCAAGAAGATCTGCTTGCCGCTCATGATGCCCTTGAGCTTGGCCCACGCGATCATCGAGCCGGTGAGCGTGACGCCGCCGACGCCGATCGACAGGACGACGGTGATCACCTGGTCCCATGACGTGACCGAGCCGTCGCGCAGCGCCCCGCCGGCGCTCGACCACGTGAGGACCGCCATCGACACGGCGACGAGCGACGACGCGAGGCCGCCGAGCCCGTTGAAGAAGGCGACGAGCTCGGGCATGCCCTCCATCGTGACCTTCATCGCGAGGCCGGCGCCGATGGCCGCGCCCACGACGCAGCCTGCGCCGACGTAGACCCACCCGATCTTGCCGTGGAGGCCGATGTCGAGCATCGCCGCGACGATGGCGATGCCCATGGCGAGCGCGCTGAGCGCGTTGGCGCCACGCGCCGTCTTGACCGCGGACATCTGCTTGATGCCCACGATGAACAGCACCGAGGCGAGCATGTAGAGGACGTGAACGACGGTCTGCATCGACTAGTCCTTCCTCGCGAACTTCTTGAGCATCTTGTCGGTCACGAGGTAGCCGCCCACGACGTTCGCCATCGCCGCGGCCGCCGCCACCGCGCCGATCGCCGCGGCCGCCGGGCTGTCGAAGCTCGCGCACGCGAGCGCGCCGACGATCGTGATGCCGCTGATGGCGTTCGCGCCGCTCATGAGCGGCGTGTGCAGCGTGTGGGGGACCTTGGTGAGCAGCTCGCGCCCGACGAAGATCGCCAGCACGAACACGTAGAGCCCGATGAGGAGCGGAGAGAGCATCTTCAGTCCTTGGCCTTTGCGGCAGGCTCGGCCTCTGCCGCGTCCTTGGTGGGAGCCGCGAAGCCGTGGGCCTCGGCGAGCTTGGGAGAGCGACACGCGCCCGCGTGCAGCACGATCGCGCCGTCGTTGATGGCGTCGTCGAAGTCGAGCGCGAGCTTGGCGTCCTTGGGGTAGAGCTGCTTGAGCACGTTCTGGATGTTCTTGGCGTAGAGCGCGGAGGCGTCGACGGGCACCGTCCCAGGGATGTTCGCGACGCCGATGATCGTCACGCCGTGCCGCTCGACGACCTGGTCGGGCACCGTGACCTCGCAGTTGCCGCCCTCTTCGGCGGCCAGGTCGACGATGACGGAGCCGGGGCGCATCTCCTTGACGACCTCTTCGCTCACGAGCAGCGGCGCCTTGCGCCCCGGGATCTTCGCCGTCGTGATGATGATGTCGGCCGCGACGAGGTGCTTCTTGACGGTCTCCTTCTGCTTCTCGAGGAACTCTGCCGATTGCTCCTTGGCGTAGCCGCCCTCGCCGACGGCGGTGCCCGGAGGCTCGATGAACTTGGCGCCGAGAGACTGCACCTGCTCCTTGACCTCGGGCCGTACGTCGGTGGCCTCGACCACGGCGCCGAGGCGCTTGGCCGTACCGATGGCCTGCAGCCCCGCCACGCCGGCGCCCATGATCACGACCTTGGCCGGGTTGATGGTGCCGGCCGCCGTCATCATGAGCGGCACGACCTTGGGCAAGCGCTCGGCGGCCATCAGCACGGCCTTGTAGCCGGCGAGGTTCATCTGTGACGACAGCGCGTCCATGTACTGCGCCTTGGTCGTGCGCGGGATCTGGTCCATCGCGAACACGGTCAGCTTGCGGGCCATGAGGCGCTCGCAGCGCTCCTTGTGCGCGAACGGCCAGATGTGCGCGATGAGGAGCGAGCCTTCGCCGAGCTTGTCGATGTCGGCGTCGTCGGGCGGGTGGAGCTTGGCGACGATGTCGGCGCCGTCGTAGCCCGCGGCCGCGTCGACCACCGAGGCGCCCGCCTTCTCGTACGCGGCGTCGGCGATGCGACTGCCCTCGCCCGCGCCCTTCTCCACGCGAACGGAGAACCCGTCCTTCTTGAGGCGCTGCGCGACTTCTGGGGTGACGGCGACGCGTGTCTCGCCGGCGCGTGTCTCTCGAGGGAAGAAAATGTTGGGCATCTTGACTTGCGCGGCATGTTAGACCGCCGCGGCCTCGCGCGGGGCGATAAGATCGTCCCGCGTCGAACGCGTGCAGAGTGCGCCGATCTCCGGAGCGCCGGCCACGCGGAGCGCCGGCCTTGGTCACCCTCGCGACGCGGGCGCACGGCCGCGACCGTCAGTCCGAGAAGTCGTTGGTCATGTAGAGGCGCGGGCCCACGTACACGAGCCCGATGCCGACGCGCCTGAACTTGGGGTTCATCATGTTGTCGTAGTGCCCACCGCCCGGGCCCTCGTCCATCATGAGCTTGAGCATCACGTCGATCTGCTTCTGGCCGTTCTTGGTGCGGTCCGCGTCCATGGGGTACACGCCCGTCGGGTCGCCCTGGTTCTCCGCGCTGCGCGAGCCGAAGCCCGGCGCGCCCTGGGCGTGCTCGCGAAAGTGCGCGTGCGGCACGTGGTCGGCGGCGAGGCGCGTCGAGCCCGCGGTCGCGAACGCGCTGATCTTCGCGTCGTAGAGCACCGGCCCCAGCTTGTGCTGGGCGCGGTACGCGTTGATGCGCTCGACGTTGTATCGGACGAGCGGGTCGGCGGGGTACGGGTCCGCGGGGCGCGGCGGAGGGGGCTCCGCGGGGACGGTGCGTCGCGTGGTGCGGATCGTCGTCTTCTTGATGCGACCGTCGGGGAGCTTCTCGTAGACGACCTTCTCTTCGACGACCTCGCCGCCGGCGCCCGCGCCTCCCGCGGCTCCCCCCGAGCTCGCGGCGCCGGGGCCCGAAGAGGACGCGCCGCCGCAGGCCGCGATCGCGAGGAGGACGGGCCCGAGGGCGCGGCGGAGGCTCACGCCCAGAGGATACGAAAAACCGTGGGCGCGGTCACTCGCGGGCGCAGCGCGCGCCGATGGCGTAGTAGCCGTCGGGGCCGTCGTTGGCGTTCCACGCGGTGGGCGAGAGGTTCTTGTTGTGCTGCTCCCACGACATCGTCCACACGAAGCGCTTCTCGTTGTCGGCGACCCACGTGAGCACGTTGCCGGCGATGTCCTCGGCGCCGCTCATGCTCGCGCCCTTGGGGTGCCGGCCCGGCGGCGCCATGTAGAACGCGTGATCGAGCGGGTACGCGTTACCGCCGCTGCCGACCATGCGGAGCGTGCCCGGGCTCGGGGTCGCGTAGCTGTACTGGTGCGCGAGGCGCTCGTCCTGCTGGGCCGCGTTGTACGCGGACGTGTCGCGCCACTGCCACGGGTACTGCGTCGAGCCCTGCGCGCGCCCACGGCTCTCGAACTCCCACTGGATCTCGCTCGCCTTCGCGAGGCGTCCGCCGTCGGACACGCAGAGCGCCTGGGCCAGGTGCCAGGGCACGCAGTTGAGGACCTTCTCGTCGAGGGTCTCCTTGGAGAAGTCGCTCACCTCTGCGGCGTCGCCGTCGACCGGCGGCTGCCAGTACGTACGCCCGCCCTGGTTCTTGACGTTGCAGCCGCGCTTGCGGTTCGGACCGAGGGCGTCGTTGGCCTCGGCGAGCGACGAGGGGAGCGCGTCGGTCCAGCCGTCGTCCCAGCCCTTGGGGCTCGTCTTGGCCCACGCCTGGAGGTCGCCGTTCCAGCGCTCGACGAACGCGCGCATGCGGCCCGCCGTCACGTGGAACTTGTCGAGCTCGAACTTGCCGCCCTGGTTCGCGGGGCGGTCGACCTTCACGCGCGTGCAGCAGCTCTCGTGCTTGGCGCCCGGGTCGCCCGTCTCGCCCGCGCCGCACGTGTCTCCGCCCGCGTGCCCGGTGCAGCTCTTGTCGGCGACGCACTTGCCCGCGTGGTTGCAGGCGTCCGACGCGCAGTCTGCGTGCACTTTGCATGCTTTTCCGTCGGCGCACTTGGGCGCCTTCGAGCCGCCGCAGTCCACGTCGGTCTCGTCGCCGTTCTTGGCGCCGTCGTCGGGCGCGGGCGCCGCGCACTTGCCGCCGCGGCACGAGCCGGTCGCGCAGTCGCTGCCTTCGCGGCACTGCTTGCCCTCGGCGCACCTCGCCGCCGCCGAGCCCCCGCAGTCGACGTCGGTCTCGTCGCCGTTCCTGACGCCGTCCGCGGGCGCGGGCGTGTTTGCGCCGGTCGTGGTCGTCGTGCCGCCGCTGCCGTCGGTGGGCGAGACGTTGTCGACGCCCGAGCAGGCGGCGAGGAGGAGGAGCGTCGAGACGAGCGCGCACCACGGCGCGACCGTCCGCGCGCGCGCGGCGGGTGATGTGTGCAGGCCCATCGAAGCGGAGAGGTTGCATGAAGCGCACCGCCCGACTGGATCCGTGATCACCCACGCCCCGAGCGCCGACACGCGTAGGAAAAATGCCGTCCGTACGCGAATTGTGAGACGCGGTTGAAACGGGTCCGGGGTGGATCGCGCACCTCGGGATCGAGGGTGGCAGACCGCGAAGCCGCCGTGCTCAGGAGATGGACCGGAGACGCGCGCGTACGCGCCGACTCGGGGACGAGCGCGCTCTCCCAGTATGAGCGTCCCTGCGCGGACGAATTCCGCGATGAGGTCCTCGAGATCGTGGCCTAGACTTCGATCGTGAGCGACTCGGACCGAGCGTGGATCGCAGCTCTGATCGAGCAATGGGCTGCGACCGACCCCTTTCCCCGCGAGGTGAAGACGCCGGAGAGTGGACTGGAGCCGGACGATGGCGGTGTCCCGATGGACATGGTCTCCGGCCCCATCGGTCCGGACGGAGCGCGTTGGCGTGCGATTCCGTCGACGGTGACCGAAGCTCGACTCGCGGCGCTCGAAAGTCGTCTCGAAGGCATGCTGCCTCCGCTGTTCCGGCTCTACCTCACCAGTTGGCATCACCTCGTGCAGGAGATCCCTGGCGATCCCAACCTGCTATGGCCATCGCTCCCCTCCGATGCTGCTCTCTCCCGCCTGAGCGCACTCATCGACGGCAATGGCTGTCTGGTCCGAAACGGCTACGCCCCCTTCGCTCGATACGCGGAAGGCGATGGCGTTCTCTCGTTCGATCTGCGTCGTCGTGCGACCGACGGGGACTGTCCCGTCGTCGGCCACGAGATCGACCGAATCGAGCAAGACCTCCGCGGGGTCGAGCCCAGCCGGGCCGATCTCGAACGGTTTGCCACGAGCTTCCATCCGAGCGCGCGCGCGTTCTTCGAAGCGCGGCAGGCTCGAGCGACGTGACGCGCCCTCGCCCGAACCGACGAGGGGTCGACAGACGAGCGCGTCAGGGCGGAGAGCTGCGCTCTCCCAGCATGGGCGTCCCCAGCGGGAGTCGCTCCTCGGGTGGACGGAGTCCACGCAGTGGACGGAGTCCACACGAGACAGACGAGCGCGTCAGGGCGGAGAGCTGCGCTCTCCCAGCATGGGCGTCCCCAGCGGGAGTCGAACCCGCGTTAGCGGCGTGAAAAGCCGCGGTCCTGGGCCTCTAGACGATGGGGACGAGGCAAGGCGGCGATCCTCTACTCGCGTGCGGCCCTGGTGTAAAGCGCGGGGAAATGGGGTCCCACCCCGCGCAGGCCGCCCCGCGAGCCCCTGCGAACGCGCGATGGGTGCATGTGCCCGGGCGCGGGCGGCTCCGAGCGCCCTAGAGCTCCTCGATCACGACCTCTGCCGCATGGCGGAGCGCCTCGTCGACGAGCAGCCGGAACGCGACGGACGCAGCGGGTGACCTGCCGTGGTCGACGAAGTAGAAGCCATCGGCCACGAGCGCGAAGTCGTATTCCGCCCGCGACGCGCCGGCGCGCGGATCGGGCAGCCTCGCGGCCAGCGACTCGCACGAGAGGCTGGCCGGCACGGCGAAGCGGATCTTGTACTCGAAGCCCATGTCGCGATCACTGTAGCGCGGAGCGGGCGTCGATCTCGGCCCCGCGTCAGCCGCCGTCACCCTACGATGCGTGGCGCCCGGCGCTCGGGGCCGCGGAGGTGACGATTGTTTCGCGTTCGACGCATCTACGACGACGTCCTGCCGATCAACCGCGCCGCGCTCGCCGAGGTGCGCAAGATCTTCGACGATCAGTTCCCCGACGCGCCCGAGGGTGACATCAAAGACCTCGCGCTGCGGCTCCGGAACCCGTTTCGCAAGCGCTTCAAGACGATCCTCTACGTCGCCGAGCAAGCGCGCCACAAGGTGACGGGCTTCGCCATCGTGCTCCACGAGCCCGAGATCGGCTTCGCGTACCTCGACTTCATCGCCGCCGGAAAGGACGTGCCGGGGCGCGGCATCGGCGCCGCGCTCTACGAGCACATCCGCGACGAGGCCGTCAGCCTCGGCGTGCGCGGCCTCTTCTTCGAGTGCCTGCCCGACGATCCCGACCGCTGCGCGGACCCCAAGATCCGCAAGCTCAACGCCGCGCGCCTGCGGTTCTACGAGCAGTACGGCGCTCGGCCCATCGTCGGCACGGCCTACGAGAAGCCCGTGCCCGGCAGCGACGGCGACAACGCCCCGCACCTGGTGTGGGACGGGCTCGATCGCGGCGCGCCGCTCGACAAGAAGCTCGCGCGCGAGGTCGTGCGCGCAGTCCTCGAGCGCAAGTACGCGCACCTCTGCCCGCCGTCGTACGTGAAGGAGGTCGTCGACTCGTTCGCCGACGATCCGGTGCGCCTGCGCGAGCCGCGCTACGTGAAGGTCCCCGCCGAGCGCCCGTCGGCCGGACAGCTCGCGCGCGCGCCCATCGCGCTGACGGTCAACGACAAGCACGACATCCACCACATCCGGGAGCGAGGCTATGTCGAGTCGCCCGTGCGCATCGGGGCCATCACGCGCGAGCTGGCGCAGAGCGGCCTCGTCGAGACGCTCCCGGTCAAGACGTACCCGATGAAGCACATCCTCGCGGTGCACGACGCGGAGCTCGTCGGCTACCTCGAGCGCGCGTGCGCCAACGCGCCCGAGGGCAAGTCGGTCTATCCGTACGTGTTCCCGATACGCAACGCGACGCGCCCGCCGCGAGAGCTCGCGGTGCGCGCGGGCTACTACTGCATCGACACGTTCACGCCGATCCACAAGAACGCGTTCCCCGCTGCCAAGCGCGCGGTCGACTGCGTGATGACGGCCGCCGACGCGATCCTCGAGGGTCGCCGCCTCGCGTACGCGCTCGTGCGCCCGCCCGGGCACCACGCCGAGCGGCGCTCGTTCGGGGGCTTCTGCTACTTCAACAACGCCGCGGTCGCCGCGCACCACTTCAGCGCGCACGGGCGCGTCGCCATCGTCGACGTCGACTACCACCACGGCAACGGCCAAGAGGACATCTTCCGCGAACGCGCCGACGTGCTCACCGTCTCGATCCACGGCGACCCCGCCTTCGCGTACCCGTACTTCACCGGCTTCGCCGACGAGCGCGGAACGGGCGCGGGCGAGGGCTTCAACGTGAACATCCCCCTGCCCGAGGTCCAGGACGGCGCGCAGTACAGGCGAGCCCTGTCGCGCGCGCTCGAGATCGTGCGCGGCTTCGATCCGGCGTTCTTGGTGATCGCGCTCGGACTCGACGCGGCGAAGGGCGACCCGACGGGGACGTGGTCGCTCGGCCCGAAGGACTTCGAAGAGAACGGGCGCATGTTCGGCGCCTTGTCGCTGCCCACGCTCGTCGTGCAAGAGGGCGGGTACCGCACGCGGACCCTGGGCACGAACGCCCGCAGCTTCTTGCGCGGCCTCTACGAGGGCGACCCCGCCCGGAGCGTGCCCAAGCCGCCGCGGTCGAGCCGACGCCTGCTCTGAGAGCGCGAACGAGCGGACGCCACGCGCAGCTGCTCGGCTAGCGCTTGCTCGCCTTGGCCTTGCTCTTCGTCTTGGCGGCGGCCGTGAGCGAGCGCTTCTTCAATCGCGGCGCGCGCTTGAGCCGGCGCGGCGCGAGGAGCTCGTCTCCGAGCACGAGGCGCTTGGCCATGAAGACGGCGGCGTCGAGCTTCTGGAAGCTCCGGGCGCGATAGAACTTGAACGCGCGCGTGTTGTTCTCGGCGACCTCGAGCACGACGTGCGTGCAGCCGCGCAGCTTGGCGAGGTGCTCGAGCTGCTCGAGGATGAAGGTCCCGACGCCCAGACCGTGCAGCTCCGGGTGCACGGCGATCTCCTCGACGAAGAGCGGACGCATGTCGCGCTGGGTGAAGTAGCGCGAGTTCATCCACGTGTCGGGGTCGAGCTCGAAGGCGCACTCGGCGTAGCCGACGATGACGTCGACGCCGTCGACCTGCGTCTCGAAGAGGAGCTGTGCCACCCCCTCCTCTTCGTACACCTCGAGGAAGCGCTTCTTCGACCTCGGTCGCTGGTACTCGACGGTGTTGCGGTTCACGTCGCGGAACGTGAGCTTCAAGAACTCCCACGTCTTGTTGAGGTCGCGGCGGTGGATGCGGCGGACGCGGATCTCGGGGTTGAGCGAGCGGGTGGAGATGCGGGCGGCGGCTTGCGCGGGCATGGGAGCGCTCAAGATATCCTGCGCCGCGTCCCGGGTCGCGGGCGCTCGCCCGAGGGGCGCCGCCCGAGGGGACGCGCCCCCACAGAGGACACCAGTCAGCTGCGCGAGGACTCTCCTCCTCGCGCGCAGATATTCCTAAGTGAATAAAATCAAAAGACATTCTGTTTGGCACCCGATGTGTAAGGGAGCCCGCGCCATGTCGACGACCCACCTCACCCAGACCCGCGGCCGCAAGTGGCGCGTCGCAGGGATCGCCGCCGCCGTCATCGCGCTGCCGAGCATCAGCGCCGCCGCCCTCACGACCGCCAAGGCGCCGGTCAAGGCCAAGATCGTCCACACGCCGGTCTCGTCGCCGCTCCGCGTGCGCTCCGACCGCCCGTGCCCCGACAACATGGCGCACGTGGGCACGAGCTGCGTCGATCGCTACGAGGGATCGTTGGTCGAGATCACGGCCGAGGGCCGTGAGGTCCCCTTCAGCCCGTACGCCGCGCCCAACGGCAAGAACGTCCGCGCCGTGTCTCGCGCGGGCGCCGTGCCCCAGGCGCACATCTCGATGGTCGAGGCCAAGCGCGCGTGCAAGGCCTCGGGCAAGCGGCTCTGCCGCGCCGGCGAGTGGAAGGCCGCGTGCAAGGGCCCCGAGGCCACGCGTTACCCCTACGGCAACACCCGCGTGGCGGGCGCGTGCAACGACACGAACCGCGTCTCGCCCATGAACGTGCTCCACCGCGGCGAGCGCACCGCGCGCACGATGAACGACCCGCTCGCGAACCAGCAGGAGCGCACCGTCGAGCGCACGGGCGACACCGCGTCGTGCACCAACGGCTACGGCGTGAGCGACATGGTCGGCAACGTGCACGAGTGGACCGACGACGGCAGCTTCCGCGGCGGCTACTACCTCGACACCAAGCTCAACGGCGAGGGCTGCGACTACCGCACCACCGCCCACGCGCCGACGTACTACGACTACTCGACCGGCTTCCGCTGCTGCGCCGACGAGGGGTCGCTGCCCGACGAGAGCTGATCGCGGGTCGCGTACTTCTGCACGAGCCTGTGCAGGTACATGCGGTCGATGCCGGCCATGCGCGCCGCCTTGGTGAGGTTGCCGCCACACTCGGCGACCACGGCCCGCAGGTACGCGCGCTCGAAGCCCTCGATGAGGGCGTCCTTGGCGACCTTGAAGGGCACGCGCACGTCGACGTCGGCCGCGCGCGCCCCCGCGAGCACCGACGGCGGCGGAGGCGTGATCGACATGCGCGCCGTCTTGAGCACGACGCTGCGCTCGACGTAGTTGCGCAGCTCGCGCACGTTGCCCGGCCAGGCGTGCCGCGCGAGCTCGGCGATCACGTCCGCGCTGAACAGGTGCTGGTCCCCCTCGGCGCCCAGGCCCTCGAGGAAGTGCCGGATGAGGTGCGGCACGTCCTCGGGCCGCTCGCGCAGCGGCGGCACGCGCACGGTGATGACCGCGATTCGAAAGTACAGGTCGCCGCGGAACGTGCCGCGGTTGACCTCGCGGTCGAGGTCGCGATGCGTAGCGCTGATGACCCGCACGTCGACCTTGCGCGGCTTGGTCTCGCCCACGCGACGGATCTCGCCCTGCTCGAGCGCGCGCAGGAGCTTGGGCTGCACCTCGAGCGGCAGCTCGCCCACCTCGTCGAGGAACACCGTGCCTCCGTCGGCCGCCTCGAACGCGCCGACGCGATCCCGGTCGGCGCCGGTGAACGCGCCGCGCACGTGGCCGAAGAGCTCGCTCTCCACCAGGTTGGGCGAGATCGCGCCGCAGTCGACGACGACGAACGGCTTCTCGGCGCGCTGGCCCCGCTGCACGATCTCGGTGGCGACGAGCTCTTTGCCCGTGCCGCTCTCACCTTGGATGAAGCAGTTGATGTCGCTCGACGCGACCTTTTCGAGCACGGCGAAGAGCCTCTGCATGGGGCGGCCCGTGCCGAGGAGCGCGCCGAAGCCTGGCACGCTGGGGACGAGCGCTCGCTCGATGGCGCTCGCGTGCACGCGGACGGCCGACTGACCGACGAGCAGGAGCGCCTCGGGCGGGAGCACCGCGCCGAGGATGCGCAGGTCGTGCATGAAGACGCCGTTGGTCGAGCCCGCGTCCTCGACGCGCCAGCCGTGCGCGTCGAGCGCGAGCCGGCAATGGAACCTGGACACCGACGGATCCTCGAGCACGAGATCGTTCGAAGGGTGTGTGCCGATGCGGCAGACGTCGCCCTCGTGGGTCACCGTGCGAGAGACGGCCTGGCCGTTCTCGCGCTCGACCGTCAGCGTGAGCCGCGGCTGCGCGATGTCGACGAGCGGGCGCAGGGGCACGGTGCCGATGTTCTTGCGCGTGCTGCGCTCCGCGAACGGGCCGTCGTCGAGATCGCCACCGTCCGGGCGCCCGAGCGGAGGCGCGCGCATCGGCAAGCTCGGCGGGGGCGACGAGGCCTTCGGCGGCAGCGGCCGCGTCGGTCGTTGGGGAGGGTCGGCCATGCAAGACAGATGATACGCGCGAAACGGTCCGCCGCGAACGCCGACGCGAGGCCCTGCGGGCCCCGCAACACGCAGAAAATGCACCTTCGACGCTTGGTCTCGCCGCGACGTGACGATAGAGTCGAGGGCGCCGGGGGGCACATTGCAGAATCCAGACTCGAACCGCGACGTCGACGACCACACACCGCTCTGCGCCGCGGTGCTCCGCGCGCTGCCCGACGGGGTGATGATCCTCTCGGCCGATGGCGCCATTGTCTCCGTCAACGACGCCTTCGCGGCGATGACGGGCTTTCTGCCGTCGGAGATCACGTGCGCGTCTCCGCCGTGCTGGACCGACGAGACGGGCGCGATCCTCCTCGCGGCCGCCGAGGGCGGGCATCCGGGCACGGTCGACGTCGACCTCGTCGACAACGGCGGCGCGCGCCTGCCCGTGACGGCGCGGTTTCTCGCGGTCGCCGACGAGGCCGGGCGACGCGTCGCGATCGTGCGGCGAAGGACCGACGCGCAGGCGCTCGCGCGAGACGCCCAGCGGTGGCGCTCGATCTGCGAATCGCCGATGGAGTTCGTCGTGGTCGTCGACCGCGCCTACCGCTTCGTCTACGTGAATCACGTCGCCGACGGGATCGACGTCGAGAACTTCATCGGCAAGGCCACGCCGCTCGACTTCATCACCCCCGAGCACCACGCGCTCGTGCGATCGGCGTTCGAACGCAGCGTGGCGGAGCGCGTCACGACCTCGTACGAGGTGCGCGTGCCCGAGCTCGACCGCTGGTTCGCGAGCGTGGTCGCCCCGGTGATCGAGGATGGCGAAGTGACGGGGCTCACGATCGTGACCCACGACATCACCGATCGGCAGCGCGCCGTGGAGGAGCTGCGCAAGAGCGAGGAGCGCCTGCAGTTGGTGATGGAGGCCGCCGACGTCGCGGCGTTCGACGCCAACATGACGACCGGCGAGTGCTTCATCTCGCCTCAGCTCTACGAGCTGCTCGGCTACGACCCTGGTGACCCGGAGCTGCGTACGCGCGTCTCCGACCTCCGCGAGCGGCTCCACCCCGACGACGCGTCCGAAATCGTGAGCGCCCTCACGCGCGCTGCCGAGGACGGCGTCCGCTTCGACGCCGAGTGCCGCGTGCGCACGAAGTCGGGTCGGTTTCGTTGGTTTCGCGGACGGGGCCGACGCGCCAGCGCAGGCGTGGGACCGCTGCGCTTCGTCGGGTTCGTCACCGACGTCACGGCGCTCAAGGCGCGCGCCGAAGAAGAGGCCCGCTCCCTGTCGATCCGGCGCACGACGCAGCGCATGGAAGAGCTGGGCGGGCTGGCCAGCGGCATCGCGCACGACTTCAACAACCTCCTTGTCCCCATCTTGGGCAACCTCGAGCTGGTGCAGCGTGGTCTGCAGGCCGACCGCGCGCTCCTGCCGCACGTCGAGGAGTCGATCCAGGCCGCCCGCCGAGCACAAGACACGATCAAGCGCATCCTCTCTTTCGCGAGGCCGACCGAGGAGATGCGCGTCGACGTCGACCTGTCGGCGCTGCTCGACGAGGTCGTCCAGCTCACGCGCGCGTCCGCCGGCCCCGACGTCGTGCTCCGAGCTGACGTGACCGGCGCGC
>JAGQJA010000058.1 GCA_020430845.1 Myxococcales bacterium | reverse complement strand
GCTCCGACCTGAGCCACTACCTCCCTTACGCCGAGGGGCGCGCGATCGACGAGCAGACCGCGCAGGCCGTGCTCGCCCTGCGAGACGACGCGCTCGACGGCCACCGCGCGTGCGGTCACGTGGCGCTCGCGGGCCTCTTGCGCGTGGCGCGGCGCCGCGGGCTCACGCCCGAGGTGCTCGACCTGCGGAGCTCGGGCGACACGAGCGGACGCCGCTCCGAGGTCGTGGGCTACGGCGCGTTCGCGTTCCACGAGCCGAGAGGAGATCGCCATGGGTCCCGATGACGTCGACGGCGCCAAGCTCGCCTCCCTGGCCCGCTACGCGCGCGCGCGCATCCGCGAGTCGCTCGGGGGCGCCAAGGCCGCCGAGCCCACAGGCCCCTGGACGGCGGAGCCTGCCGCCACGTTCGTGACGCTGCGGCGCGGAGACGAGCTCCAGGGCTGCGTCGGCACGCTCGAACGCCAACGCCCCATCGCGCAAGACGTGAGCCAGAACGCGATCGCGGCGGCCTTCTACGACCGACGCGGCGGGCGCCTCGAGCTCTCGGACGTCGACCGCCTCACCGTCGAGATCAGCGTGCTCTCCCGCGCCGAGCCCCTCGCGTTCTCGAACGAGGACGAGGCGCTCGCCTCGCTGCGGCCCGGTGAGGACGGCGTGCTGCTCAAGTGGCACGATCGCCGCGCGACGTTCCTGCCGCAGGTGTGGGAGAGCTTGCCCGACCGCGCCGACTTCCTCGCGCGCCTCAAAGAGAAGGCGGGGCTCTCGGCCGACTTCTGGGCGCCCGACGTCGAGCTCTCGCGCTACCGCGTGCGCAAGTTCGTCGACGCGCCCGCGGCGGCGGGGAGCCCCGCGTGAGCCCGGGCGCCGGCGACACGTCCCACCCCGCCTCGTGGTGGACGCGCCGGGACGACGGGCGCGTCGTCTGCGAGCTCTGCCCGCGCGAGTGCACGCTCTCCGAGGGACAGCGCGGCATGTGCTACGTGCGCAAGCGCGAGGGCGACGCGCTCGTGCTCACCACGTACGGGCGCTCGTCGGGCTTCTGCGTCGACCCCATCGAGAAGAAGCCGCTCTACCACTTCTACCCGGGCTCGAGCGTGCTCTCGTTCGGCACCGCGGGGTGCAACCTCGCGTGCCGCTTCTGCCAGAACTGGGACATCTCGAAGGCGCGCGCCGACGATCGCCTCCAAGACGCCGCGTCGCCCGACGCGATCGCCCGCGCCGCGCGCGAGGCCGGCGCGCGGAGCGTGGCCTTCACGTACAACGATCCGGTCATCTTCGCCGAGTACGCGATGGACACGGCCGACGCGTGCCGCGAGCTCGGCGTGGCGACCGTCGCCGTCACCGCGGGCTACATCTCGGAGCGACCCCGCGAGGCGTTCTTCTCGAAGATCGACGCGGCGAACGTCGACCTCAAGGCGTTCACCGAGGACTTCTACGCAAAGCAGACCGCGTCGGCGCTCGCCCCGGTGAAAGAGACCCTGCGCTACCTCGTGCACGAGACGCGCGTGTGGACCGAGATCACGACGCTGCTCATCCCAGGGCTCAACGACTCCGACGCCGAGCTCGGCGAGATGACCGAGTGGATCGCCCGCGAGCTGCGGCCCGACGTGCCCCTGCACTTCTCGGCGTTCCACCCCGACTACCGCATGACCGACGTGCCCAGGACGCCCGCCACGACGCTCGCCCGCGCGCGCGAGATCGCGCACCGCAACGGGCTACAGTATGTATATACAGGCAATATTCACGACACGGCCGGCGGCACCACGTCGTGCGCCGCGTGTGGAGAGGCGCTCGTCGTGCGCGACTGGTACGAGATCCTCGGTTACACGCTGACGGCCGAGGGCCGGTGTCCGCGCTGCGCCGCGGCCGTGCCGGGTCACTTCGCGGCAGGCCCGTCGCGGTTCGGCAGGAGGAGGCTGCGGGTCGCGATCGACGCGTGATCGTGGGCGCGCGATGATGTGGCGCGCTCGGATCGCGCGGGCCCGTCAGAGCTCGGACAGCGAGACGCCGAGGACCTTCTTGGCGATCGGCTCGAGCGCGTCTCGGTCGCCGACGAAGTGGAACGTGCGATGCACGTGCCGCGCGGACGCGCCCTTGGCGAGCGCGAGCGCGGGAGAGCTGGTCTCGAGCTCGTAGAACCCACCGAGGGGCGGCTTGCCCGGCGCGACGGGGCCGTCGTTGTAGCTGTTGACGACGTCGCCCGCGAACGGCTCGCGCTGCTTCTCCCACATGCTGTTGACGTAGTCGGTCACGCCGGCGGGCTTGTCGTAGTGGACGATCGTGAGCAGCCGCGCGCTCGCGCTGTAGCTGCCCAGCACCTCACGCGCGCGGGCCGGCCCGAGGCCGATCTTGCTCCGCAGCTTGCCGTCGCACGTGAAGACGACGACGTGCTTGTCGCGGTCGATCCGGAGCCGGTCGGCCGGCACGACGCCGAAGTAACGATCGTTGACGACGCCGGACGGGCCCGCGGCCCCTGGATCGCCGGAGAACGGGAGGACGGCGCGCGCGTCGGCGCTGGGCGCATACATCGCCAGGATCCAGATGCTCGGGAGCCCGGTCGCCTTGGTCCACGCCTTCGGGCCGGCGTTCGTCACCTTGTTGTCGCTCTCGAACGCGACCCACGAGACCGACGCGGGCACCTCGACGTCGAGCTTCGCGCGGATGGCCCCGGCGTCGAGCAAGCGCACGGTGCGATCGACCGCGAGCGAGAGCTTGGTCTTGGCGTAGCTCTCGACCGTCATCTCGCGCCGGAACGTGACCGACGACGCGGTCGACGACGTCACCGCCCACGCACCCTCCTGCATCGCGTGTGGCGTCTGCCACGTGTCGATGGTGAACGCTGCGCCCGGCGGAAAGTAGAGCCCGAACGGACCGGCCTCGGGTCCGAGCCAGAACCGATCCTCGCCGCCGTAGTTGTCGAAGGCGGTGCCCGTCTCGCCCTTGGCGATGAACGCGCGGTGCACCCACCCGAGGCTCGCGCCCCCCGGGCCGACGGCGCTCGTCATCACGCGGCCTTGGTAGTCGGCGCTCAGCACGACGCGACCGCCCGTGGACGCCGAGAGCACCGTCACGTCACCGTGGGCCTTCAAGAAGGCGAGATCGTCCTCGAACCGTACGCCGCTCGACGTCACGCTGCCTCCCTCTGCGCCGGCGTCGGGCGCGCTCGCGGCGACCGGGGGCGCGGTGCTTGCGGCGGCGGGCGGCGCGGCCGGGGCGGGG
>JAGQJA010000649.1 GCA_020430845.1 Myxococcales bacterium | reverse complement strand
GACGTGAACGGCGACGTGAACCTGGACGCCCCCCGCGCCCGCGCACGCGCCCGTCGCAGACGGTGGAGTCCGCGGCGGCGCGCGAATCACCACGCGATCGCGCGCGAGACCATGCACCGCATGATCGGCACCCTCGTCGAGGTCGCGCGGTGAGCACCTCGCGGGGACTGGCCAGGCGCGTCAGCGCGGGCAGACGACGAACGGCACGCGCCCCTGCACCGAGCCGGAGAGATCGGTGCTCGGGTTCATCGACGTCGCCTGGACGGTGAGGACGCCGTCCGCCGGCGTCGCCGCGTCGAAGCGCACGTTCCCCTCGGCGAGCGATCCGGTCGCGTAGTAGCCCGAGAAGGTGATCATGAGCTTGCTCTGCTCGTAGCGCTTCGCGGTCCATTGGCTGCTCGGGAAGACGGGCCACGGCGCCTCGACCTCGATCTGCACGACGTGCTCCCCCGGTTGGATCGGAAGACCCGTGCCCCGGACGTCTGCGCACGTGAGCGCGCGCTCGTAGACGATGACGCGCGACATCGTGAGGTGCGCGCCCGTGCTCGCGGTGAGCTCGTGCGTCGTGAGGAGCGCCGAGCGCCCGGCGAACGGCCTGCCGCCGATCGAGCCGGTGAGCGAAGGCGGAGCAACGCTCGCGGGCGGCGCGCTGGCCGGCGCGGGAGTCGCAGCCGCGCCGCCGCAGGACGCCGCGAGGATGCCGACCGACAGCGTCAGCGCGCGAACAGGGCACCACGACATGTGACGAAGGTTCATCCTCATCGCGCTCCACTCCGCGAGCGTTCGCGCCCTCGCGCCGGTCGCCTCGCACGGCGAGCGTATCAGAGCCACTCCGCCCCCCGCCCCGCCCACTCGCCCACGCGCGCCGAACGCAAACGCAGACGCAAACGCAAACGCAGACGCCCCCGCGCCCGCTCCCGCACCCGCGCCCGCGCCCGCACCGCGCCCGCACCCGCACCGCGCCCGCACCCGCACCCGCACCCACACCCCCAACCCCATGATAACTACCTTCACCCACATGCACACCCGGGCACCGAAGGGCGCTTTCAGGTTGGTCGACGGCCTCCGATGCATTACGCCAGCGCCCGCATGGCCGCAGTACGCAGTAACCCCGCCGTCGCGCTCGCTCCCCTCGCCTGCCTGCTCATCGCCGCGTGCGGCCAAGCCAAGGCCCAGCCCAACGCGCTCCCCGGCGCCGTCGGCAGCGCGACGCTCAACCTCGCGGTCCAGACGGCGACGCCGCGCGCGCCCCTGCCGAGCGGGGGGCCCGAGATCGCCCGCGTGCCCGCGGCGCCCGCGGCCGCCGAGACGGCATGCCCCGACGGCATGGTGCTCGTCGACGGCGAGTACTGCCCCGACGTCGAGCAGACCTGCCTGCGCTGGATGGACCCGCCCGGCCCCTACCGCAACTTCCGCTGCGCGGAGTACAAGCACCCGGCCAAGTGCAAGACGGCGCGCGTGCACCGCCGCTTCTGCATCGACCGCACCGAGCGCACCGAGCCGGGCAGCGATCTGCCGCGGCACTTCATGTCGTGGACGAGCTCCAAGGCCCTCTGCGAGGCCGAGGGCGGTCGGCTGTGCAAAGAGAGCGAGTGGATCTTCGCCTGCGAGGGCGAAGAGATGCGCCCCTACCCCTACGGCTTCAAGCGCGACGAGGGCGCCTGCAACACCGACATCCAAGAGGGCCTCGGCCGCATCGGCCGGCTCGTCGACCACCGCGCGCCCGCGTCGGCGCACCCGCGCTGCGCGAGCCCCTTCGGCGTGCTCGACCTCTCGGGCAACGTCGAGGAGTGGACCCAGGCCGACTCTCCCAAGTACGGCTACAAAGAGGTCATGAAGGGCTCGTGGTGGATCCCGAGCCGACACGCGTGCCGTCAGTTCCAGGTCGGCCACGACGACCACTACAACGGCGCCGAGACGGGCACGCGCTGCTGCAAGGACGCCGGGCCCGCACGCTGACGCCGCGCCCGCGGGCTACAGCCAGCCCTTGCGACGGAACCAGTAGAGGATCGCCGTCGCCACGACGGCCATGAGCCCGAGCGCGGCCGGGTAGCCTGCGCGCACGTCGAGCTCGGGCATGAACTTGAAGTTCATGCCGTAGATGCCGGCGATGAGGCTCAGCGGGAGCATGATCGTCGAGATGATCGTGAGGCGCTTCATCACCTCGTTCATGCGGTTCGACTGCAGGCTCAGGTGCGCCTCGAGCATGCTCGTGGTCAGCTCGCGGTAGCTGTCGACGAGATCGGTCACCCGCGCGAAGTGGTCGTACACGTCGCGGTAGAACGGCATCGCCTCCTTGGGGATCTCGTCGAACTCGGCGCGCGCGAGGCGGAGCAGGATCTCGCGCTGATGCGACGTGGTGCGCCGCAGACGCTGGAGGCTCCGCTTGATACGAAGCACGCGCTGCATGATCTCGCGGTCCTCGTCCTCGTTGCCCTCCTCGTCGAGGATGCGCGCCTCGAGCGTGTCGAGCTGGTCGTCGAACGCGTCGATGACGGGGATGTACTCGTCGACGAGGTGGTCCATGATCGCGTGCGCCACCCACGCGGGACCGCGCTTGAGCAGACGGGCGTTGCGGCGCACCTCCTCGCGCACCGGGGCGACGCCGCACCCCCGCTCACCCGCGAACGTGATGACGAAGTTGCGCCCGATGATGACGTCGAGCTCGGCCAGCTCGAGCGGGACGTCCTTGGCGTCTCGGTCGGACTCGAGCACGCCGTGGATGATGATGTGCACGTAGTCGCCGAAGTCCTCGATCTTGGGCAGGTCGAGATCGTTCCACACGTCCTCGATGGCGAGCGGGTGAAGGTGGAACACCTCGCGCAGCACGCGCTCTCCGTTGGGCGACCGCTCACCGAGGTTGACCCACATGTTGTGGCCCGCCGCGTGGTGCGCCTGGATCTCGTCGACGTCCTCGCTCTCGAGCAAAGCCTCGCCGTCGAGGATGAGCGCCCGCATGGGGCGCACGGCCGGCGGCTCAGCGCTTTTCTGCAAGGATGAGCGTGCGCGGCGACTCGCACCCGAAGAACACGCCCGGCGTCGCCGTCAGGCCGCTGACCTCCGCGACGCGGAAGCCGTTGTCGTGCAGCAGCTTGCCCAGCTCGTGCAGCGAGTAGAGCCGGATCGAGTACTCGATCTCCTTGGTGCGCCCGTCGTCGAGCATGAGCGTGCGCTTGACGCGCATGCGGCTCGTGATGAAGTCGACGGTCATCTCATCCATGCATATGCATCCGTCGCCCTCGTACCACGCGAGCGACGGGGCCTGCCGGATCACGTAGTCGCGGTTGGCGACGTCGAGCAAGAACTGGCCGCCCTTCTTGAGCGAGCGGCGCACGCGCTCGACGACCTGCGCGTTCTTCTCTTCGTCGAAGAAGCCGAAGCTCGTGTTCCAGCTGTAGACGCCGTCGAACGTCTCCTCGAACGTCATGTCGCGCATGTCGCCCTGGACGAAGTTGAGCTTCTGGTTGTTCTCCTGCGCCTCGTCGGCGGCGCGCGCGAGCATCGAGAGGCTCAGGTCGAAGCCCACGACCTGATAGCCGCGCTTGGAGAGCGACACGCAGTGCTCACCGGTGCCGCATCCCAGATCGAGGATCATCGCGCCCGACTCGCAGCCGAGGCTCTCCTCGATGAA
>JAGQJA010000648.1:2772-4043 GCA_020430845.1 Myxococcales bacterium | reverse complement strand
GACGCCGCGCGCGCGGTGGGCTTCGAGCCGCCGTGCCTCAACCCGTTCAAGAGCATCCTCGCGCGGTGCGTCGAGATGGTGCAGGCGCTCGACGAGGCCGAGCGGATCATCGGGGCGTACACGCCGCCCGACCGGCCGTTCGTCGACGTGGCGCCGCGCGCGGGCACGGGCTTCGGCGCGAGCGAGGCGCCGCGCGGGCTGCTCTATCACCGGTACTCGGTCGACGACGAGGGCACGATCACCGACGCGCGCATCGTGCCGCCCACCTCCCAGAACCAGAAGACGATCGAGGACGATCTGTTCGCGATGGCCGACACGCTCGCCGCGCTGCCGCACCGCGAGGCGACCTGGCGCGCCGAGCAGGCCGTGCGCAACTACGACCCGTGCATCTCGTGCTCGACGCACTTCTTGCAGCTGCGCGTGGAGCGCACGTGACGGTACGCACGCGCGTCATCGGCATCGGGCGAGCGTCGGCGGGCGACGACGGGGTGGGGCTCGCGGTCGTCGACGCGCTCCGCGCAGCGTCTCTCGGTTCGGGCGTCGACCTCTGTAACGTCTCGGAGCCGACCGCGCTCATCCCGCTCTTGGAGGGCGCGTCGCGCGTCGTGCTCGTCGACGCCGTCGTGGGAGCAGGCCGGGCAGGGGAGGTGCTCGCGCTCTCTGCCGACGACCTCGACGACGTTGCGCCGCGGCTCTTCTCCACGCACGGTGTGAGCGTCGCCCAGGCGCTCGCCCTCGCGCGCGCGCTCGCGCCCGACGGTCCGTCCGCCGACGTGAAGATCGTCGCCGTCTGCATCGCGCGGCCCACGGGGCCGGCTCACGGGCTCAGCGCGGAGATCGCCGCCGCCGTGCCGCGTGCTGCCGCGGCCGTCGTGGCTTGCATCGAGGAGGTGTGACATGCACGAGTCGTCTCTGGCCAAGCAGGTTCTCGACGCGGCGCTCGCGGGCGCGGGGGGCGCGCGCGTCACGCGGGTGCGTGGCTGGCTCGCCGAGACGGAGTCGCTCTCCGGCGACAGCATCGCGTTCCACTTTGCCGCGCTCGCGCAAGGCACGCCCGCCGAGGGCGCGCGCCTCGAGCTCGAGCTGCGACACGTAGAGGCGCGGTGCGCGTCGTGCGGCGAGACGTACGCGCCGGAGCACCACGTGACGCTGTGTCCTCGGTGCGGCTCGACGGCCGCGGAGCTGCTCGGCGAGACAGGGCTCTACGTCGAGAGCGTGGACGTGGAGGGCTGAGTGAGGCTCGCCATCGTCGCCGAGGGGATCGTGCAAGG
>JAGQJA010000648.1:251-2661 GCA_020430845.1 Myxococcales bacterium | reverse complement strand
CGCGCCTTCGTCGAGACGCTCGAGCGAGACGGCCCGCGGGCGGGGCGCGTGACCCGCGTGCGCGTGAGCGAGATCCCCTCGAGCCCGTCGGACACCCACTTTCGCATCGTCGCGAGCGCGCTCGACGCGGCGCCGCGTGCCGTGCTCCCTCCGGATCTCGCGATGTGCCCTGCGTGCGCTCTCGAGGTCTCGACGCCCGGCGCGCGTCGCTACCGTTACCCGTTCACCAACTGCACGGACTGCGGCCCGCGCGCCACGATCGTGACGTCGCTCCCGTACGACCGCGCTCGTACATCCATGAAATCATTCGTGATGTGCGTCGCGTGTCGGGCGGAGTACGAAGACCCGACCGACCGACGTTTTCACGCCGAGCCCATCGCGTGTCCGGACTGCGGGCCCACGCTCGAGATGAGGTCGCGCGACGTCACGGCGCGAGGGGAACGCGCGCTCGAGGAGGCGATCTCCTGCCTGCGGCGCGGAGAGGTGCTCGCGATGCAGGGGCTCGGCGGCTTCCAGCTCCTCGTCGACGCGACGCGCGAGGACGCGGTGCGAGAGCTCCGCCGGCGCAAGGGCCGCGAGGCCAAGCCGTTCGCGGTGCTGTTCTCCTCGTGCGACGACGTCCGGCGCCACTGCTCGTTGTCCTCTCGCGAAGAGCGCGAGCTCACGTCTCCGACCGCGCCCATCGCGCTGCTCACGCGCCGCGTCGACGGTCTCGCGCCGTCGGTGGCCCCACGGCAGCCGCGCATCGGCGCGATGTTGCCCACGACGCCGCTCCACAAGCTGCTCGTGGAGGGCGTGGGGAGGCCGCTCGTGTGCACCAGCGGGAACCTCTCCGAGGAGCCGATGTGCGTCGACATCGCCGCGGCTTCGGCGCGCCTGGCCGACGTGGCGGACGCGTTCCTCCATCACGACCGCGAGATCGTCCGCCCCGTCGACGACTCGGTCGTGCGTGTCGATCCAGGAGGGATGACGGTGCTACGGCGCGCGCGCGGTCTGTCGCCGGGGGCGCTATCGCTGGCCGAGGCGACGCCGACCGTCTTGGCGCTGGGCGCGCAGCAGAAGAGCACCGTCGCTCTCGCGATCCACGGTGAGGTGATCGTGAGCGCGCACGTGGGCGATCTGCATTCCGTCGACGGCGCTCGCCTGCACGAGGTGACGGCGAGGGACATGCTGCAGTTCTTCGACGCGAAGCCCGACGTGATCGCGTGCGATCTCCACCCCGACTACGCCTCCACGCGCCTCGCCGAGCGGCTCGCGGCGGAGCTCGACGTGCCGCTCGTGCGCGTGCAGCACCACCACGCCCACGTGATGGCGTGCGCCGCCGAGCACGGCTTGACGGGGCGGGTGCTCGGCCTCGCGTGGGACGGCGCCGGCCTGGGAGACGACGGCGCCCTCTGGGGCGGCGAGGCGCTGGTGTGCGAAGGCGACACGTACAGGCGCGTCGCGCACCTGCGACCGTTCGCGCTGCCCGGTGGTGAGGCCGCGATGGGAGAGCCACGCCGCGCGGCCCTCGGCTTGCTCCACGCCGTCTTCGGCGTCGAGGTCATCGACCACGCGGCGGGCATGTTCTCCTCGAGCGAATCCCGCACGTTGGTCACGATGCTCGAGCGCCGCGTGAGCACGCCCGTCACCACGAGCGTCGGGCGGCTCTTCGACGCGGTGGCTGCGCTCGTCGGGGTCGCGCCGGCGGGGCGCATACGGTTCGAAGGCGAAGCGGCGATGGCGCTCGAGGACGCCGCGTTCGCAGGCGAGGTGGCGCCGTACTCGATGCCGCTCTCGGACGGCGCTCCCGCCGTCGCCGATTGGGGGCCTCTCGTCCGCGCGCTGCTCGCGGACGTGCGCTCCGGTGCCCCCGCCGGGCTCGTGGCCGCGCGCTTCCACGCGACCCTCGCGGCGCTGGCCGAGGCCGTGGCGTCGCGCTCCGGCGTGAGGTCCGTCGTCCTCGCCGGAGGGTGCTTCCAGAACGCGCTGCTCACGCGGCTCGTGAAGGGCAGGCTCACGGCGAGCGGTCATCGTGTGTACACGGCGCGCGACCTCTCGCCGAACGACGGGGCCCTGTCGGTGGGGCAGGCGCTCGTGGCGTCGAGGTCCTCGGCGCGAGGAGGTGGCGCTCATGTGCCTGGCGATCCCCGGTAAGGTGCTCTCGATCACCGACGGCGCGCTGCGCTCCGGACGGGTCGCGTTCGGGGGCATCGTCAAGGACGTGTGCTTGGCCTACGTGCCCGAGGCAGCGGTGGGTGACTACGTCATCGTGCACGTGGGGTTCGCGATCAGTCGACTCGACGAGGCCGAGGCCCAGAGGACGCTCGCGTACTTCTCGAGCATGGGCGAGCTCGACGGGGGCGAGCCGTGAGGTACGTCGAAGAGTTCCGAGACGCCGACGCCGTGCGGCGGTGCGCCGACGCGATCC
>JAGQJA010000648.1:0-191 GCA_020430845.1 Myxococcales bacterium | reverse complement strand
CTCGACGAGCTCTTGCCGCCCGAGATCGCGCTGATCCACGGCCCCGGGTGCCCCGTCTGCGTGACGCCCGTGGCGATCGTCGACCAGGCCGTCGCGCTCGCTTCTCGCCCCGACGTGATCTTCTGCTCGTTCGGCGACATGCTCCGCGTGCCGGGCACCGAGCGAGACCTCCTGTCGGTGAAGGCGCGAGG
>JAGQJA010000647.1:4138-5376 GCA_020430845.1 Myxococcales bacterium | reverse complement strand
GTGTGGCGCTGCCTCCGCCCCCCGTGCTGAGCCGTCCTCGTCACCTGGCGCGGTGCGCTCCCTGATGGCCCGGCGACGCGACCGCACGCCGTTCTCGCGGCGGCGCCTCTATGGGTTCCACGCTCCAGCGAGCGGCTCACCGAAGATCTTCTGGGAGGGCGTGTCTGACATCGAAGCCTGCACCATCACGATCCGCGAGGGCGAGGTCGGCAGCGAACCGGAGCCGGTCGTGAGGCACTTCGCGTCGCCGCAGGCGACGCACGACGCGTACGACGCGCTGATCCACGATCTCTGGCACGAGCGGGACTTCGTCCCCGCGGACGAGGCCTTCATGTCATGCGAGCCCGTCGCCGTCGACGGCGCGCTCATCGCGCGCATCGAGGAGGCGTTCGCTGGCGTCCCGCGCGGACGGATCGGGATTCGGGAGGCGGGCGCGATCGACCTCAGGCTCGCAGAGCACGACGCAGAGTACGTCTCGGCGCGCGACGAAGACCGCGAGACGGATTGGCGAGACATCCCGAACGAGGTCTTGGCTCACGATCCGTCGGTGTTCCCGCACCTCGACGACCAGGGCTTCAAGTTCGTGCTCCCGGCGGTGATGCGGTGGACCGTCGCCGTGGCGTTCGACCGCTTCCTCGATCGGTGGACGGTCTCGCGAGCGCTCCTCTTCTTCCTCCTCGATGGGGACAGCCCGGCGAGGCTCGCCCGCAGGTGGGAGCTTTCGCCGCGCCAGGTCGCCGTCGTCGTCGCGTGGCTCGACGCGTACCTCGGCTCAAAGATGCTCCGCGACGCCAACGACGTCGAGCGAGTGGAGCGATGGCGCACCCTCGCCTCGACGGCGGAGTAGCCGCCCGGAGCTCGATGCGTCCGGGCTGCTCGGCATCCACGCGGCGGGTCGGTCGGCGGCCGCGGGGCGTGAACCTCCGCCCGCCGTGTTGAGCCGCGGGGCGGACGACTGCGCCCTCAGGAGTCGAACGAGCCGCCCGCTTCTTGCCGGGCATCGCGCAGGATCTGGTACGGCGTGACGGAGAGGAGCGCGTCGACGGCCGCGTCGTCGAGATCGCGCGCGAGCACAGCGATCGCGGCTTCGAATGCGCCGAGCTAGCTCGTAGCGCGCAGCGTCGGTCGTGGTCGCGTTCGAGCCGCTCGATGCGACCTTCGCGTCGGCTGCGTCCGTGCCCGTGCAGTGGGGCACGCTCTCCGTCCTTCACGTGCTCGCGCTTCGACGCGCAGGTGAG
>JAGQJA010000647.1:0-4089 GCA_020430845.1 Myxococcales bacterium | reverse complement strand
ATTTTCATTTTCATTTTCAATAAGCCGAGCGGCGCGCGCCTCGGATGAGCCTCGTCTGGGCCACCACCTCGCTCGGTCCCGGCGCTGCGTCGTGGTGGAGCGACCTGCCACCTCCGCCGGTGCGCGATCCGCGCGAGTCCGACGCGGTCGGTGTCGTGAGGAGGGCGGCGTCGATCATGTTCCTCATCGCCGGCACGTCGATCGCGACGCGGGCGCGCGCTCAGCCTCCACCCCGCGCCCCGGCAGAGGACCGCGCGGGGCGAGCGGTCGAGGCGGAGGAGGTGGTCGTGACGGGGACGCGGACGCCCGAGCGGTCGCAGCGCTCGACGGTGAGGACCGACGTCGTGACGCGCGAGGAGGCCGCGCGTCGCGGCGCAACCAACGTGGCAGAGGCACTCGCGACGCAGCCCGGCGTGCGCGTCGACCCCGGCGCGTACGGCTACCTCGGGGGCGTCGGCGCGATCCAGATCCAGGGCTTCGACCTCCAGCGGGTGCTCATCCTCGAGGACGGCGAACCGGTCGTGGGAGATGTGGGCGGCGCGATCGACCTCTCGACGATCCCCATCGGGGACATCGAGCGGATCGAGATCGTCACAGGCCCCACCAGCGCGCTCTACGGCTCGAGCGCCATCGGCGGCGTCGTGAACATCATCACCGCGCCGCCGCGCAAGGCGGGGGCGGGAGGGCACGCGCGCGTCGAGGGCAGGAGCTACCGCGGGGTCGTCGCGCAGGGCAACGGCGCGTACCGCTCGGGAGACGCGTGGGTCGGGCTCGACAGCAACTTCTCTCGCGCGGACGGGGTCGCGCGGATCCCAGAGCTGCCCGACCTGCAGATCCCGGAGACGTCGCGCTTCATGCTCGGGGTCCGCGGTGGAGCGAAGCTCGGCGAGCGGATCGACGTACGGGTGCGCGCGCGCGCGTTCCGAGATCGCCTCTTCCGCCTGTCGTCGCAGCTCGCGCCGGGCGTCGGACGCTTTCTCGTCGATCAACCGGCGGACACGGACCGCTACACGCTGCATGTCATCCAGAACGTCGATCTCGGCGGTGGTTCGAACCTCCGCGTCACGATGGGCCGGCAGTGGAACGACAACACGACGGCTCGGAGCCAGCGCGGCTCGGTGGTCGGTGAGCGACACGACCGCGAACACCGAATGCAGAGCTTCGAGGCCATCAACACGATCGCCGACGGCAAGCGGACGTGGGTGGTCGGCGGGCGCGTTGCGGTCGAGTCGTTCGCGCAGACCGTGACGAAGACCGAGAGCCTCTCGGGCGGGCTCGCGACCAGCACCGAGGACGAGGTCGCGCCGCAGACGCGTGCGAACGGCGCGCTCTACGGACAGCTCCAGTGGAAGCTCTTTCGCGACAGGCTCACGCTCTTGCCGGGCGTCCGCGCGGAGACGCACACGACCTACGAGGGCGCCGTGACGCCGCGCTTCGCGTCGTCGTATCGGCCGTCGAGGGAGCTCATTCTGCGCGCGTCTTTCGGGCGCGGGTTTCGTGCGCCCTCCGCCAAGGAGCTCGGCTTCGTCTTCGATCACTCCGCGCTCGGCTATCGCGTCCTCGGGAGCACCGACCTCGCGCCCGAGAGCTCGTGGGGCGTGAACGGGGACGTCACGTGGCAACCGACGTCGGACGCCATGCTCCGCGCAGGGACGTTCATGAACTGGGTGACGGACCTCATCGACCTCGATCTACGGGGCGGGACCTCGAGCGGCGGCGCGCTCGACTACCGCTACAAGAACTTCGGGCGCGCGCGGACGTTCGGCGGGCAGCTGACGGGCTCGATGCGCGTCGGCGAGAGGTTCCGCGCGGACGTCTCGTACGACTACCTCTGGACCCGTGACGATCTGAACGAGCGGCCGCTCGGAGGTCGGCCTCCCCACACCGTCACCGCGGCGCTCCGCGGCACGCTCGGGTGGAAGATCGAGGGCAACGTGCGCTGGCGGGCCTCGGCGAGCGCGTTCGTCTCGGAGGAGACCCGGTCGCCGGGGTACCAGACGATCGATCTCCGACTCGCGCGCGAGGTGTGGCCGCGATCGCAGGCCTACGCCGGAGTGCTCAACGTGACCGACGCGCGGCAGATCCCCGGTCGAGTCGGCGATCTGCGGCCCCCGTTGGGGCGCGTCTTCTACGTCGGCCTCCGCGCCGACCTCCCTTGGGAGGAGGAGTGATGCGACAGCCTATGTTCGTGAGCGCCATCGGGGTCTGCGCGCTGCTCGCTGCGTGCAGCGATACCGCGGCCTCGAAGCCCGACGCGGGCGCAGCTTCGGCCGACGGCGGCGCCGACGTCGCGACCTTCGACACCGGGACGGAGCTGCGGATCCCCGTTCCCGAGTCCGGGCGCGTGTTCGTCAAGCTCGCGCCGCCCGCGATCGTGACGTCGCCAGGAGACCCGACGACGTCCGCGGACTGGGATCTCGCCTTCGAAGGCTTCGAGGTCTTCACGAACAGCGGCGCCTCGGGCAGCGGCAAGGGAGCGGGCTTCGGTCCTCTCGACGCGGTGACGTTCGTTGCCGACACGGCGCCGCAGGTCCCCTTCTTGACGACGGACAAGGCGGGCGGCGCATTCCTCGGGTGGAACGCCTACGACGCATCGACCCACGCGCTCTTCAGCCGGTTCCACGTGTACGGCGTGCGCGAGGGGGCGCGCCTGTGGAAGGTGCAGATCCTCACGTACTACGGACAGCGAGACGGCGCGGCCGTCTCCGCGCTCTACAAGATCCGCTACGCCGAGCTCACGCCGAGCGGGAGCGGAGCGACGCAGGAGCTCGGCGACATCGACGGTACGGCGGGAGGGCGTGAGGCGCCTCCGACGGTCCCGAGCGAGTGCCTCGACCTCGGCAGCGGCGCCCGCATGATGCTCACTCCCGACGCGGCGCGAGCCTCGGCGGCGTGGCACCTCTGCTTCCGTCGCGACTCGATCACGGTCAACGGGGAGATGGGCGGGCCGCGCGGCGTCGCGGCGGTCGACCTCGACGACGAGAGGACGCCGAGCGAGACCGTGACCGCCGTGATGGTGAAGACGGCGGAAGGCGAGCGCGCCAGCTTCGACGCGGCGGTGGCGGCGTCGTTCGAAGGCAAGGTCTTCCGCGGCGATCGCATCGTGAGCGCGTTCGGGACGCGGTGGATCGACGCCGCGAAATCCCCGCTCGCGCCCGAGAGTGCGGCCTGGCTCGTCCTGGATGCGACAGGCAATCAGAAGTTTCTGCTCGGGTTCACCTCGTTCGAGGGCCCCACGACGAAGTCGCCCGGCACCGTCGTGGTTCGTGTCAAGCCGGTGAAGGGTTGAGAAGGGCGTGAGGAAGCTCGTTTGGATGCTCGGTCTCGGGGTCGTCGTCGCATGCAGCTCGGATCCGGTCGCGTCGTCGCCGACCGACGCGGGGACCAGTGGAGGCGACGCAGCGAGTGGTGACGGAGGAGGCGGCGGGGGCACCTGCGCCGCCGATCAGCTCCTCGGGCCGGTCGACGCGGTGTCGGCCGGAGACGTAGCGGTCCTCTCCGACACCGGCGGGGTGAAGACGTTGTTCGTCGACGCAGCGGCCGGAGGCCCCCAGGGCGCCGCCACGAGCCCGCGTGTCTACCTGAACCTCGAGTCCGCGACCCGTGTGGCGGTGACCGACAAGGCAGCGCGCGCGTCGCAGGCCTGGGACCTCGCCCTCAAGCGCCCGATCCTCTTCACGAACAGCGGGGACGGCGGCTCGGGCCAGGGCGGGGCCGTGCTCGTGCCGAAGGCGTTCGACGCCGTCACGCCGGCAGACGCGGCCTCGGCCTCACCCACGCCGGAGAGGTTCTTCGGGGCGAACTGCGCGCCCGAGCTCGACCAGACCGGCGCGGTGAAGACGTCCTTCGATGGCTGGTACGAGTACGACACCGCGACGAACGGGCTCTCTCCGCGTGCGGGAACGTGGCTCGTCAAGGGGGCGACCGGCAAGCTCTACAAGGTCCAGATCGTCACGTACTACGCGATGCCGGACGGCGGCGTCGGGCAGGCGGGCGGGCGCTACACGCTGAAGGTCGGGGCGCTCTAGCCATGCGCGTCCGCTCCGTCGTTCACTTCGCCCGAGGTCCGTGGATCCCCTTCGTTCTCGC
>JAGQJA010000646.1:2140-11142 GCA_020430845.1 Myxococcales bacterium | reverse complement strand
TTTGACGGGTTTCATGGTGGGGCTTGGCGCGTGGGGTGGGGGAGGAGCGTACACTCCCTCGGGATCGAGCTGAGCATCGAGGTGTTGCGGCGAGCCGAGCCGGGCTCGTCCCACCGTAGACAGGCGTGCACGTCTCGCGTCCCATCACCCGCATGGACCCGCTCGAGACCGCGTTCCAGCACCTCGACCAGTGGCGGCACTTGCCGAGCTATCAGCTCGAGCGCCGCGCCGATGTCTTCTTCTCGGTGTACCTGAAGGACGTCGTCGAGGAGCTCACGGGCGTGGCGTTGTGCGACGAGATCATCCCCGAGCTCCCCATCAAGCGCGATCTCATCTGGCCTGAGCTGCCGACGAGCAAGTCGGTCAAGGTCGACTACGCGCTCTTCGCGCGCGATCGGTCGCGCGTGTTCTTCGTCGAGCTCAAGACCGACGCCGGGTCGCGCCGGGACGCACAAGACGACTACCTCGCCAAAGCGAAGGACATCGGCTTCGAGCCCATCGTGCGCGGCGTCCGCGACATCGTGCTCGCGACGTCGGCGCACCAAAAATACCACCACCTCACGGCAGCGCTGGCGCGCCTCGGCTACCTGCGCCTGCCCGCGGATCTCGAGGCGCACTTGTATCCGACGGCGCAACCCGGATTGCGCGCGCTCCTCGAAGCGATCGAGGTGGAGCCGACCGCAGCGGCAGTCGAGGTGATCTACCTGCAGCCGGAGGCGACCGGGGGCGATGAGCTGTGCGTCGACTTCGCGCGCTTCGCGGAGCACGTGGAAAAGAAGGACGACGCGTTGAGCCGGATGTTCGCGCGGGCGCTGCGGGAGTGGCGGGCGGTCGCGGGGTCGCGGGCTCCGGGGCGGTGAGTGGTGACCCGCTTCGACGGCCTCGCTCCCGCCTCGCCGCGCTCTTCTCGCGCGGCGCGTGGCGCCAGTCGCAAGCGCGACACGACGTGTGAGCTGGCCCTGCGCCGCCACCTCACGCTTCTCGGCCTACGCTATCGGCTCGCGCCGAAGGACCTGCCTGGCAAGCCCGACATCGTGTTCCGCGGTCCGCACGTCGCTGTGTTCTGCGATGGTGACTTTTGGCATGGCCGTGCCATCGAAGAGCGAATCAAGCGGCTCGCCGCCGGGCACAACGCGCCGTACTGGGTCGCCAAGATTCGAGGAAACGTCGAGCGCGATCGTCGGTTCACGGAGCAGCTCGAAGCCGAGGGGTGGCTCGTGATCCGGCTTTGGGAGACAGACATCCTCCGCGATCCCGTCGCGGCGGCGGAGGTCGTCCGCCGCGCAGTCGCGCACCGGCGCTAAGTCGCGGCCTCGGCTCGGGCAGCTGCGCCGTACCCCTTGCCCGTGCCGGGATGCGCTGCGTGCTTTCCGGCCAGCCGTGCAAGCTCGCTCGGCACGGCCATCACCGGCTCGGGTGATGGCGCGGGAGATCGATCGGGAGGCAGAAGACGCAGCGGCGATGTGAGCCTGCGTCGACCGAGCAGCTGCGTGCTGATGGCGCGACCAAGGACCTCTCCGAGCAAGGAGGGAACAGCGTTGCCGAGCTGTCGTTGGATCGAGGTTCGTCCGCCCTTGATGATCACGTCATCGGGAAACGTCTGAAGCCGGCAGAGCTCACGCGTGCTGAGCCGGCGGTTCGACCAATGAAACGGTCCCACGGCGGGGCCCGGCTGCGCCTGAAGCGTCCACGACGGGCGGTTCTTTGCGAGCTTGAGGAGAAACGTCCAGAAGCGACGCCGCCAGCCGAAGAGCGGGAGTCCCTCGCCTCGATCGGTGTGATGCAGGTAGTTGGAGCCTTCTGGGATCGACGGGAGGAGGGCTGCCCACTTTCCGCGTAGGTCGAGCACTTCGCTGGGATCAGGCTGCACGTCGCCGATCGCGTCCCACGCTGTACGGTACCGGTCCAATTGTGACGCGAACAGCGGGCCGTCTCCGCGCGTATCACCGTGCGTGGGCTCCGGAAAGCGGAACTGCTCCCCGCTCCTTGCGGCGACGATGATGACGCGCTCGCGATGCTGCGGCACGCCGTAGTGCGCCGCGTCCAGCTTCTTCATCACGGGCGCGTAGTCGCTCTTGGTGCGGCGGTTAATGCCCTCGATCTGGGCCAGCAAGAACTTCCAGCCCTCATCCTTGCCAGCGAACGCAAGACCCTCGACGTTTTCAAGGAGGAAAACGGCGGGCAGCGCTTCTTCGACCACGCTCATGTACGCGGCGAGCGTGTTCGCGCGAGGGTCGTTGAGCCGGGCGGAGTCGCCGCGCGCCCAGTAGCCCGCCTTGGAGAAAGGTTGGCAGGGGGGACCACCGATGAGCACGTCGGCCTCGCCGGCGCGCAGGTTGGCGGTCTCGAGCAGCTGCTTCGTCGTGACCGCGAAGATGTCCTCGTTGATGACGCGCCGACGCGGCCGGCTCGCTCGAAGGCTCGCGCACGAATCGGCATCAATCTCCAGCGCCACGCTCGTCGTGAACCCCGCGGCCTCGAAGCCGTAGTCGAGACCGCCGGCACCGCTGAAGAGGCTGATCACCTTCGGGCGACGCATACCTCAGACCTAGCATCGTCCACGTAGGTCGTCATCCGTTCACTGGTCCGCACCTCGAGCTCCAATCATTTCAAAGAGCTCCGCGGCGGTGGCGGCACCATCGCGCGGAAGAAGTCGTCAACTCGGCGCGCTTGCGCGAGCGAGAGGGCGGGCGTCGTGGAGAAGTCGAGCGTGAACGCCACCTCCCTCACCTCGGGAGGAATCGGCTGCGCCGGCCGTGGAAGGTCTCGCGCAGCATAGAACCGTAGGCTCGCCTGCGCCTCCTCGAGGTCGAAGCGCGCGGTGTCCCCCTCCTGCCAGCTCGTGCCGAGACTGAGAAGCACGATGCTCTCAAGGCGCCGAGTCGCTTCGACGTTGGCGCGCCCCAGTCGCTTCTGAATGGAGAGCAGGAGCGCGTCGAGACTGGTCCCCGATTCGCCGGCCTGAAGGAGGATCGAAGCGAAGAGTGTGCGTCCGTGAGGCATCTCGTTCAGCTGATCCATCCGCACGTGGTGCTCACGCAAGCCACGGAGCGAGCTCTTGACCTCGAGCCGATGGGCGCCGGAGGCAAAGTCGTGCAGCGCGCGCGCGCTGGAATGCCAAGCCGCAAGCGCCGTGACCGGATCGAGGCTCCAAAGGATGATCGCGAGCTCCGCCCAGAGCCCCTGAAGTGTGGATGACCCTGGCCGCTGCACGGCTCGAAATAGATCCACCAGCTCATCGATGCGCTGCTCGAGCTGCAGGCCCTCAATCCCGGGCCTCGCGGGAACGTCAAGCAGGGCAGCCAGGATTCGAAAGAAGACTTGCTGAAGGCTTTCGTCCTGAGCCCGGCACTCGATGACCGCCAACCGCTCCGTACGCTTTCCCTTGCGTGCAGAGATTTCAAGCGGTCTCGCTGGCTCGTAGATCAGTTGGGCGAGCCGCCTAGGAGAGGACGGACCCGTTCCTGAGGTTGTGATTAGCAGCGCAGGAAAGCCCTCCCGTGATCGGGCAAGCCGCGCGATCGGCGTCCAGCGGGGGCCGATGGAGTACAACGCCTTGCCGCGAGGCGTTGGTAACGCGTGTATCTCGCCGAGCGCGTTCACGATCGCTGAGCTTGAACGACGATGTCCGCCTCACGGCGCGCGGCAGGAATGCAAAGCGCTAGACCCGAGCACGTTGTGTCGGTGCCCTTGACCGTCACAGTGTGGAGCTGGAGTGTGACGCCAGAAGGAGAGCGCATGTGCTTGTCGCCCTCATATACACCGTCTCGTTTTGAAGAGCTGCGGCCCTGGTGGAGAGTAAGCGCGCCCGTCGACTTGTCTGGAGCGCGCTCCCTCGGTCCGTCCATGTCCAAGACGAGCACGCGAGTATCTGGCTCTTGCTCAAGGAGGTTCGAGAGCGTGACTAGCTGGGCGTACCAGCCAGCGGTTTCGCGGAGCGCACGAAACTCGAGTAGCAGGTCGTTCAGAACGCGTTGCAGCGACGCTTCAGCGACTCGGTGCTTATGAAAACTCCCGTCGCGCTTGGGCTCCAGTTGCTTCATGAAGCTCAAAACGAGGTCGCGATTGCTTTTGATCGCGTTGGCATCCACGTGTGGGTAGCGTTGAACGAACCACTCCTGCGCCTTGTCCTGGCGGTAGAGTGGATCCGAGAGCACGTTGGAACGCGTTGGTTTCATCCGCTTGTCGAGAAAGAAGGCGCGTCGCCACTCTCGCAACGGTTTGCCGGCGTGCTCCTTTAGCTGCCTCCGAATGTCACGTTCGTGGACAACATACTCTCGGTAGGCGGTCGCAACCTCCGGGTGCAGGTACAATCGGCAAAGGCCAAGATACGCCGCCTTGTAGCCAAAAAAGCGGGCCCGCTGCTGCAGAGTGTCGGCATTCCAGCCTCCCGCGCCGCGAGGCATGTACGTGACCGTCAGCCCCTCTACCGTGTAGCCGCGGTTGAGCTTGTCGCCACCAACCAGAATGTGCTCCTCGGCGTTCGCCCAGTCGACCTCACCGCCGTCGTCCGAGTTGACCTTGTAGCGAGCCACGCGACGGAGTGACAGCATCAGCGGCTGTTGCAGGTCGGCGAACGGCGGAAGAGCATCGTCGCTCCGCCGGAGGTCATCGTACCCCTTCTTCAGCTCTTCGAGCGTGTCGTGGTAATCCGGGTCTTTGGGATTGCCAAGGGTCGTGCTCCACCGCCGCAAGATGTTGTCCACCCATTCGAAGAACGCCTTCTGGTCCGCCTTTCGACCGCTCGGATGGACCAACATCGAGCGCGGCCTGGGTTTGCCGCGCAGCCGAGCGACGGCGCAGCCCACCATGAACGCGCTCAGAGCCGTCACAAGAGAGTCCGGACAAGTATCGGGAGGCTCCCCAGCCTTGAATTGATCGGCCGCGGGGATGTGGCGAACCGCCGTGCGCGCGCGCTCCGCGGAAAAGAAGCAGCTGCCCCCCGTGTATGCGGCGCCTGGCTCGACGAGCTCTGCAAAATCAGGCGAAAGCATGTCGTCGATGCTGATCAGGAGGGGCGCCTGCGGTGTCGCCGTGTACTGAAGGTATGTGTGGTGCGGCAGGGATGCGCGAATCCGGTCGATCGTTGCGTACGTTGTGGATGGGTCCTCTTTGCCGGGGCGCACATTGAGCCCCGCCTGATCGGCCTCGTCGTCGAGAATGAGGGCGGGGATTCCGTCGAGCGAGGTAGACCTGAGCAGGGTCACGAGCCAGTCCAGATGGACGTGGTGCTTCAGCACAGCGAAGAACATCGTGCGCTGCTGATCGTCCGGGATCGTTCCGTCCCGCCACTCGTCCACTGCATGGCGCAGCGTCTGCGCATCGGAGCCCCGACTGATGCCGTCGGCAGAGTTGATGATGAGCCAGTGCTCGTGCCCTCCGGCAGCCGCGCGGAGCGTGTCGCGAAATCTGGTCGCGTTCTGCTTGAGCAGGTTCGTCACCACGCCCGCGAGAAGAATGACGATGCGACAGCCGTTGTCGCGCGCGAGCGCAGCCACGGTCGTCATGGACATCGTCTTCCCGCTCTGCACGTAGCCCACTACCAGCCCCGTGGTTCGGCCGTTCGGTCCGGCAAAGGGGCGACAACGCGAAACGATCCGAAGAGCCTCGCCCCTGACTCGCTGGAAGGCGGCTGGCGCGTCAAGCTGTCCGGAGGATACGAGATGCTCGCCAAGCCCCACCGTCGAGGGACCAATCGCAGGCTGGAAGCCGGTCTTTGACTGGCCCCTCACCTCGCGGACCGTCTCAATTTCGCGCGTCATGAGTCATCCCCCCCAGACTCAATTGGGGCGCTCGAGAGTCCCCTGCGAAGTAGCTCATTGGTCCCGCGTAGTACCGCACCTGCATTCTTGACCCCCTCCCGGCGGGCCTGACGCTCCGCCAGTGCCATCGCCGCGGCAAGTCTGAGAATGGGCTCAACCGCGCGCTCGTTGTTGTTGATGTGCTCGACGCTGAACTCATGGTCGAGGTTTAGGCGAACCTGAAAGACCTCTCTGTTCTCAATAACGCCAGTGCCACAAACAAGCCACTCGGAGGCCTTGTCCCGCACGAGCTCAAGTCGAAGATCACACGGCTCGTCTCCGTTGAGGCGCAAGGTCATTACGCGTTCGTGGAAGACTGCTTCTGCCGGCCTCAGAGCTGACGGTGCGTCTTCGTCGAGACCTCGTGACTGTGTCGGTAAGCTCTCCCGAACGGCTGCCTTAAAGTCGTCGCTTTCGATCGCTGCCGCCGTGGAGTCGATCGCCTTCTGGCCAAAGGAGGAAGGGAGCTGCTCGGCCTCTTTCTTCGCGCGGTAGCCATTTGCCTGTTCAATGAGGGGGAATTCCTCGGTATTTAGCTGTATGCGCAGCTCGTACGCGATGTCCTCCTCGTAGTCGCCCCACTGAATTCCATCTTTTGTATGGGTGACATCGAAGCCCTCGACGTGGAGCTCCCCAACGATTCGTTGAGAGGCGAAGGTGTTGTGGGCGCCAAAGATGGCGCGCGGTCGGTAGGCCTCGCCGATGCTGCCCTCAATGAGGCGCCGGCGCCGGAAGACGCTAAACCCGGCGTGCGAGTACCTGCCATGCTCGAGGATGCCGACCCAGCCAGTTACCGTGCGTCCGTCGACTTCGATGTTGATCTCACGGCGCCAATGGATCGCTCTGCCTGAAGGGGTCTTGAAGAACGGCGCGGTAAGAAGTTTCGGTGGCTCGTACTTGAGCTCCTGTGACTTGCCTGCCGATGTGACGCGAATGCGAAGGGTCCCATCCGCGATCAGAAGTCGGTAGATGCTCGCGAGGTGTTCCTTTACCTTCGCTAGCGTGGCTCCGCGCAGGCGGACGCGGAGGTTGCGCATCGTGATGACCGTGAAGTGGTCGTCGTCCCGTGTCTCTCGGGCTTCTATAGGTAGTCGGTCGAGTCCCTCTCTTGTAATGCGCGGTACATCAAAGAAGATGGTTCGCTCGACCTTTTCCCCTACGGGCGATGTGCGTACCGACCATTCTTTTGCAAACCAGCACGCGGCGGCCTTCATTCCGAGTCCAAACTCGCTTAGTCCGCTCCTGTCGTTCGGCGGCATCGCAGGACTAAATGCGCGAGGAAAGTCGGGGAGCGCGATTCCTCCCGCGCGGTCCGTGACGGACAGCTCGTCGTCGTCGACATGGATGTCGACCGTGAGCGGATCGGATGCTCCGGCAAGGAGGAGACGGTCGCGGTTGGCGATGTAGCTCTGGACTGCGTTGTCGACGAGCTCGGCGAGCGCGAACCACGGCTTGTAGTTGAGCCTTGCAAATGCGGCGAACATCCCAGAGCGCGGCCGAATTTCGATATCTCCCGATCCATCCTTTGCCGGTGGCGGAAGCGAGCCGATGCGCCGCTCGGCGACTTGGCGTACCCACTCGCCCGGATCGTCCTCTCCCCAGGCGGCGTCAGACACAAAGGCCTCGACGTACTTTGCGAGCGCGTCCGGTCGAAACGCGCGGATGGTCTCGCCGCTCGTGCTGACGTGCACGGCGTATCCGGTGTCTGCTGCCTCCTCCAGCAGTGACAGCGGCATGAACAGCGAAAATCGCGTTGTTTTGCCGAGGCGGCAATAGGCGTCGAATGCCACAACAACGGCCTCATTCCGTCCACGCTCGGTCCAAAGACCGAGAAGGAGCGAGGCACGACCTTTCCTCGCCTGAATTGGCTCTCCGCTTCCCGAGTTTTGGAAGCGACGCTCGAGCTCGTGCCGGCCCGTCGGGCCGATGGGCCGAACGTACAAGTCCACAGGGACTTCGGCGCCGTGCACGATGAAGTGGGCCTGCGCCGGCCACATTCGACCAAGCACTTCGATCTTGAGCGCTCCTCCAAAAAGCTCAGCAAGCTGCTGGATTCCGACGCGCTCGTCGCCCTCGATGTGCGGATCGGAGGCTGCCGCCGGAGGAAGCTCTTCCTCGTCCTCAGCGTCGTACTCTGAGAGGTCATCTCCCGCATAGTCCGCTAGCCGTGCGATCAGGCTCGCCTTGTCGCGGGCCGTCTCATCAAGGCCGAGCGTGCGGCAGAGCTCCTTCAGCCTGGCTCGGGGCAAGGGCTCGAGGACGGTCAACGTCGGGACACTTGCTTCGAGCAGAGCGGCCGCCAACTGCCCGGTAACGCGACGGTCCGCCACGCGAACACCGGCCCGTTCAGCTGCTTCTTGGAGCTCGCTTCGCTTGAGCAGCGTGAGCACGCGCCAGCGGCCGTCCACTTCTCCCGGCACTCCGAAGGCCGCAGCATCCAACGACGGGCTTGATTCCGTTGGCGCGGCTAGAAGCCGTTCGACCAGGACCGCTTTCTCTCTCCCGTCATCCGCGGCGCCTACGGCTCGACACATGCTTTTCAGCTCGTCGCGACCGAGGCGTTCGAGCACGCCTCGGAAGTCCGGGGCCGCGCGCATGGATCGGACGATGGCGTCCACGATGCTCGAGCGGGAGCGCCGGTCGTCCGGCACCGCGCCAATGCCCCTGGCCACGTCTCGCAGCCGGCCAATGTCAAGCGCACCCAGCGCCCGCGCCCTCGCGTCATCCCCACCAAGCATGACCTGACAGGCTATGGGAAGGCGGAAGGCGGCGGCTACGGAATAGTTGTCGAGATGTCTGTTGAGCGCGCCCGCGGACCCTCTCTGGACCTTGGCTTTGCCGTCCTGCGCACGGGCGGAGTGACGTGCAAGCGATGCGTGGCGAGGGCCACGCGATCGGCGCCATTCACCCGTTGTCACGCGCCAGACGAACGAGGGTGTGCTCGCGCCCGACAGGTGGTGCGCTCTGGATTTTCCCAGACGAGCGCGCTGGGCCGAACGGAGAGACGAGCGACCTCGAACGCTGGCGCGGGTCGACCCCCCATCACCGCGGTAGGCGCGGGCGCGTGAGATACATCACGAGCGCGACGCCGAGCGCGGCGCCTCCGCCGAAGCCGACTGCGAAGGCGCCGACGCCGGGGCCGTCCCTTCCGCGGAGCAGGCCGAGGGCGAGCCCGGTGATGCCGTACGCGGCGAGGCCCAG
>JAGQJA010000646.1:0-1947 GCA_020430845.1 Myxococcales bacterium | reverse complement strand
TCGACGAGCACGATGCGGCCGGCCGGGGCCGGCGGCGCGTGGCGTGACGCGAGCGGATACGAGATCCCGCCCTCCTCGACGCGGACGTCGGTCACTTGATCGAGCGACACCTCGTACGACGACACCGGCACACCGAGGACGCGCCGCCGCACGCCGAGCGCCGCGCCGTCTCGCAAGAGCTCGAGCCGGATGCGGCCGAGCCCTCGGAGCGACGAGCGCGCGCTGGCGATGCCGAGCGCCACGAAGACGGCCGCGGCGATGCCGGCCCACCAGGGACCGCGGATCCGCTCGTCGACGGGCGCCTGCGCGTCGACCGCCGATCGGATGCGCGCCGCGATGTCCTCGGCGGACGAAGGGTCTGTGCGTGCGAGCCGGATGCGCGTGTTGGACGCGAGCACGAGGGTCACGACGCCGTAGCGCGCGCCCTTCGAGCCGCGCTCGATCGTGACGTCCGCGCCGCGCAGCGCAGACGAAGGGAACGGCTGCGGATCCTCCATGAGCCGATGCGAGACCACGCACGACGCCCCCGGCGTACAGACGACGCGATCTTCGTCCAGCGCGCCGACGAGCGCCGCGAGGGCCACGACGAGGAACACGAGCGAGATAGAGACACCTCCCCCGTGCACGGGGAACGGGCCGTAGGGGATCGAGCCGCGGATCCCCCGCGGAGCTGCGTCACGGAACGGCATCTCGTGCTCGCAGTGTAACCGCGCCGCGCTCGCTCGCCCCTCTAGCGCTCGCACCTCACGCGCCACGGACATTTTGTGGACCGTCGTCCCCCGGATGACCCTCTATCCTGCAACGATGCTGCTCTCGTCGCTCACACGCCCGCTCTTCGCCGCCTCCCTCGCGCTCGCTTTCGTCTGCCTCGGCTGCCCCAAGAACAAGGACGGGTGCACGACGGACCAGGACTGCAAGGGCGAGCGCGTCTGCGTGTCGGGCGTGTGCAGCGATCCGGGGAAGACTCCCGCCGCGTCGGCGACGACTGCGGCCGCCACGGACCCCGAGCCCGCTCCCGCGGCGCCGCTCCCTGCGCAGGGAGGCACGGACCTGCCGTCGCGCGAGGCCACGCCCTCGCTCGGCGGTCGCAGCATGGTGGTCAACCCGCCAGCGAACCACCAGCGCGCGGTCGTGCGCGCCAGCCCTTCGCTCGACGCCGCGACGGTGGCGACGCTCGAGCGCGGGACGACCGTCACCTCGAGCGAGGTGTCGGGCGACGGTCAGTTCCACAAGATCACGTGGACGGCGGGCGGCGGCGGCTCGGGTTGGATCCATCGCGACGTCGTCGGCGAGCCGGGCGCGGCGCCCAAAGCGGCCAAGGCCGTGCCGCTCGGCGGCTGCTCGCGCGACGGACAGTGGTGCTTGCTCAACGGGACCACGGCCGGTGTCTGCATGACGTTCGGATCGCTCTCGTGCGCGACGCCGACGACGATCACGCACCACGACGGATGTCAGAAGCGCAGGCAAGCGTGCAAGTGCGGCGCGGCGAGCGGGAGCTGCGACATCGGGACGAAGAAGGAGGGGCTCTACTGCCAGTGCGCGGCCGCCAAGGCCCCGGTGCCCGTCAACGATCCGCGGTGCGGCTGCAAGGTCGACGGGGTCATCTACGAGCGCAGCGGGGCCGTGTACGGCTGCGAAGGCGGAGGCAACTGGTGCGCGAGCTCTCCCCGGCTCGCGGGCGGCTGCCCCAGGCGCCCCGGCTGCTGAGCAGGCGCCCTCCCGAAAGGCGCGTCGACGAGTGGGCGGCGCGCTGCGCACGCGGTACAACGGCGTCATGACCGAGCGCTTCGTCGAGAGCTATCGCGCCCGCTGGGCCGACATGGACTTCAACCAGCACATGCGCAACGCCGCCTTCTTGGGGTGCAGCGAAGAGACCCGGATGCGCTTCCTCGACGCGAACGGCTGGACGATGCAGCGCTTCGCGAAGGAGAAGATCGGTCCCGTCGT
>JAGQJA010000645.1 GCA_020430845.1 Myxococcales bacterium | reverse complement strand
TGTGCAGCCCAGAGGCATCGCCGATGGCCGCGGCCCTCACTTACTGCTTTGCGCGCGCCGCGCCGCGGGTGACCCTTCGGCCCATGTCGAGCGCACTCACCGTCACGGTCCGCGAGCACGTCGCGGAGGTCGTCCTGTCCACCGGCTCCAAGGGCAACGCGCTCGGGCCACGCCTCTGGGAAGAGCTCCCTGCGGTCTTCGGCGAGCTCGACCGCGACGCAGCGACGCGCGCGATCGTCCTGCGCGCCGAGGGACCTCACTTCACCTACGGGCTCGACCTGCCCGCGACGATGGCGGAGTTCGGCTCGCTCTTCCAAGGAGGCCTCGCCGACGCGCGCACGCAGCTCCACGATCTCATCGGCAGGCTGCAGGGCGCCGTCTCGTCGATCGCCCACTGCAGGAAGCCGGTGGTCGCAGCCGTGCAAGGGCTCTGCTTGGGCGGCGGCGTGGACATCATCAGCGCCTGTGACGTGCGCGTGTGCAGCCAGGACGCGCGCTTCAGCATCCGCGAGGTCAGGGTCGCGATGGTGGCCGACATCGGGACGCTCCAACGTATCTCGCGCCTCGTCGGCGAGGGTCACGCGCGCGAGCTCGCGCTCACCGGTCGCGACATCGACGCCGATCGCGCCGCGCGCATCGGCCTCGTCAACGACGTGCACCCGACGCCCGAGGCCGCCTGCGACGCGGCGCGCGCGATCGCGCGGGAGATCGCCGCCAACCCTCCGCTCGTCGTCCAGGGCGTCAAGACCGTGATGAACGAGCGCGTGCGCGCGGCAGACGAGGCCGGCCTGAGGTTCGTCGCCGCGTGGAACGCCGCGTTCCTCCCGTCTGCCGACCTCGGCGAAGCGCTGGCCGCCTTCATGGAGAAGCGCGCCCCCAAGTTCGAGGGCAAGTAGCGCGAGCCGTGCGGGCCCGCGCCGTGTGGGGGGCGCGCCGCGCCCGCGTGCTCGTTCAGGGCTCGTCGGTGCAGCTCGCCGTGCGCGAGCACGTCAGCGCCACGAGGCGCTTGAGCTCGCCTTGGTCGATCTCCGTCGTCGCGCGGACGACGCGTCCGTCGCGCGAGAGCTTGGCGCGAGAGAGGATGCCACCGAGGGCGACCCGTACGAGCGTGCGCGATCGGGCGACGCCGATCGTGAGCTTGAGCTCTTCGAGGGCGCCGCGCGCCGCGTCGTCGGTGGGGCACTCCCCCTCGACGTGGAGCGCGATCCGCCCGTCGTGGGGCTCGAGCCACGCGCGCACCTCGCGGATCGCCTCGGGCAGTCGTCGTCGGGCGGCGCGCGATCGCGTGACGAGCCGCGCGAGCTCGCCCGGCCGCGGCGCGTCGGGCACCGACGCCGACTGGATGCGCGTCGCGGCTGCCGACGCTTGGCGCTGTGGGACGATCGCGAGCACGTGGGGCGCTGCGCGCACGTAGGCGCGGTCGGCGCCGTCGACGCGCGCGTGGATCGCCGAGGCGCCCGCGATGCCCAGCGCGACGTCGCCGCTCTGCTCGAGGCGGGGCAGGAGATCTCGCGTCACCGCGTCGGCGCGCGCTTCGTCGAAGGTGTAGCGCGCGACGAACACGTTGTCGTCGGTGTGGCCGAGCGTGAGATCGCCTGCCATCACGACCCAGTCGACGTCGCGGATCGGATGCACGAGGTCCCGCGGCATGAACTGGTCCCAGCCGACGAGCACGCTCGCGATCGCGCGCTCGAGGTCCTCGGCCCACGCGTGCGCGCGGATCTCTCGCGAGTTGACGAAGAGCGTGGTCTCGGGGTCGGGCGCGAGGCGGCCCACCTCACCGATGAGGTCGGCGGGCGTCCTCGGGCCGTTCTCGCCGGGCGAGCGCTCTTGGCCCGCCGGCGCGGGCGCCGGAGGTCGTGCCTGCCGCGGGACCGTGGCGCCGTCGACGCGGACCTCGAGCGGCGCGCGCGCGGGGCCGGTCTCACGCGGACCGCACGCGCACGCGATCGCGGCGGCAGAGGCCGCGAGGACGCCGAGTGAGGTGAAGGCCGAGGGGCTCACGCGGGGGAGGATAGCTCACCCGCGCGTCACGTCGACCCTCGCGCCGGGCTCCCGATCAGCCGCGCCGCTGCGGCGTACGCGTCCGCGGCGAGCGACGGCGCCTGCGCAGCATGGCCGCGATCGGGAGCGCAAAGAGCGCGAGCGATCCGACGCCGGACGCGCTCGCCGGCGCGCCGCTGCACGAGATGCCTCCGCCCTCGAGCGATTCGTCCCCTGTGAACGGCGCCGCGTCTGCGCCCGGGGCGACGGGCGGAGTCGTCGGCGTGGGCGTAGGCGTCGCAGCATCCGAGCCGGCGTCGGTCGCGACCGCGGCGTCGCTGCCTCCGTCGCTCACGCCGGCGTCGGAGAGCGTGCACGGCGTCCCCGGGGGTGCCTTGACGAGGCGGTTGGCCCCGCTCTCGCGTGGGTCGGAGTCGAGCAGGCAGTCGCCGTCGCTGTCGGTGTCGAGGTAGTCCGGTATGCCGTCACCGTCGGTGTCGGCGCAGCCCTCGACGTTGTCGGGGACGCCGTCGCCGTCGGCGTCGCCGGGCAGCGCGCCCGCGAGCGTCTGGACGACGAACATGTTCACGATCTGGGACTGGTCGCCGTTGTACGAGACCGTCGTGCTCTTGGTCCCGTCGGGCAGCGCCGCCGAGTAGAGCTCGTCGTCCTTGCGCGGACCTGCGGGCAGGCCCGTGACCGAGTCGCCCTTGATGCCGGTCGGCGCGCCGACCATCTGCGTCGCGCCCTTGGCGCCGCCGCCGAACGATCCCATCGTCACGAGGCCCTGCACGTTGCTCGTGCAGTTGACCACCACCGAGTCGGAGTCGTCGTTGCCGCCCACGGTCGACGAGAGGGCCGCGCCGTTGAACGTGAGCGTGCCGCCCTCCTCGTTGTCGCACTCCTCGCTCACCATCGCCGACGCGACGACCGGCTCGGCGCCGAGCGCGCCGGCCGCGCACACGTTGGTGACGGGCGACGTGAGGTCGATGGTCGTGGGCTCCACGCTCCCCATCGCGCCGGCGTATACGCTCACGTTGCGCAGCGGGGCCCCCGGCGCCTCGTAGACGACGGCGAGGCCGTGCCCGCTCAGCGTGACGACCGTGCCCGCCGGCGAGTCGCCGCGCTCCTCGATGGGGACGTCGACGGTGCCGCCGGCGGCCGCACCGATGACAGCCTTCACCGCGGTCGTCACGTCGGTGATGAACACATGGTAGCCCTGCGGGTTCTCGACGTCGGCGGCGCCCTCGAGCTTGCGCGTCTGTTGCGAAGCCCCCGTGCCGATGCGCACCTGTCGCTCCACGGCGCCGGGCGTGACCGTCGCCTTGAGCTCGTAGACGCTCGAGACGAGGATCGCCTTCTTGACCGTGGCGCCCGGCGGGAGCTGCACGCGCAGCTTGCCCGCGGTGAACGTGGTGGCGTTCCCCTGGACACCCCACGCGTCCGTCGCGACGCCGCCGCGCACGGCGTCCTTGGCCTGCAAGGTCAGCGGGGCCGCCGTGGCGGCGCTCGACGCGAGGAGCGCCGCGCCGCCGAAGAGCCAACCGAAACGCGAACGAGAGATCGTCATGAGGTCCTCACTCCAAGGAATCGGGGGGCGCCGGGCACGGTCCCGAGCGCCGAGCGTCTGGCCCAATAGCATACGTTGGGCCAGGAATAAGCGTCGTAGTTACAGAGGGTTAGAGGGGTGGACGTGTAGGCTTGGCGCGACGGACCGTCGCGCCGACGCGGCGCTCAGAAGCGAAGGCGGTAGCCGAGCACGCCCGCCCCGCCGCGCAGCGACGGCGAGGGGTTGGAGCCCAACGCTGTGTCGCCGCGCCAGGTGATCTCGCCGAAGACCGCGCCCGGTCCGAGCGTCACGTCGGCGCCGCCCACGCCGCCGACCACGAGCCGCACGGAGTCGACCGAGGCGGCGCGGCCCTGCACGTCGGCGGACACACGCGCGATGCCTGGCGCGACGCCGACGTACGGCTCGACGCGGCCGAGCTCACGGTACCGGAGGACGAGCGGCACGCTCACCCCGACGGCCGTGAACGACGCCGTGCCGATCGGCGTGCCGTCGAGCTTGGAGCCTGGCGCGTGATCGCTCACGTGGTCGACGAAGGTCTCGAGGCGCAGACCGAGGGCGACGTTGCGCGCGGGGACCACCATGCCGACGCCGACGACGCCGCGGGGACCCACGGTCGCGCCGCCCTCCGCCGTCACCACGCCGCCGAGCGCGAGCGAGACGTCGAAGCGAATGGGCTCGGCCGGCTCGGCCGCCGGTGTCGGCGGGGGAGGGGGCGCCGCGACGGGAGCGGGCGGCGGCGCGGCCACGACGGTCGCCGTCTCGTAGACGATGGGCACCGAGCCTCCGCCGAGCGAGCACTGCAGCGTGTGACGTCGCGACGCGTCGAGCGCGAGGGTCGCCGCGGGCGCGGGCGCCCCTCCATCCGCCGCGCACGCGACGGCCGCGGGCTCGACGTCGAAGCGGACCTTGCCGTCGACCAAGCGCTCGGCGAGCCGCCCCACGGCGACGGGCATGGCCGCGGAGGACGGGCCCTCGAACTCGTCGTCGTCGATCGCGCTGACGCGCAGGTGGTAGGCGCCGACGCCGAGCGTGCGCGCCTCGACCCTACGCACCTTCGACGGCACGACGACGTCGAGGACCACGTCGTCGAAGAGCGCGTCGTTGGCCACCTGCAGGTGCCACCGCACCACGTCTTTTGCTGGCGCCGCGAGCTCACCGACGAAGCTCGCGGTGCCGTCCTTGCCCACGAACGCGAGCGACGGAGGCGCCGCGCTCCACGTGGGGGCGCCCGGCAGCGGACGCGGCGGCTCGGGGGCCTTGCCGACCTCGGCCTTGGAGCCGTAGCCGGGCGAGACGTCGACGCTCTTCTTCTGCGCGGCGATCGAAGAGCTGCCGCCGTAGACGCTGAGGCGCGTCGCGTGCTTGGGGTCGACGTGCACCTTGGCCTCACCCGCCTTGACGGTGGTGCGCGCCGACTTGGTCGCGACGACGACGGGCGCCGGCTTCTTGCCGGCCGCGGCGGCCAGGCGTGCGCGCAGAGCCCCGCTCACGAGGGTCGTGTCGGCGGCGGTGCCGACCTTCTTCGCGGCGGCGTTCACGTCGCCCAGGATCACGACCAGCGTCCGTTCGCCGAGCTGCAGCACGGTCTCGTCGCGAAAGAGCACGCTCGCCGACGACGCGTCGGCCGTCCCGACGCGGTTGCCGCGGAAGAGCGGGTCGTCGACCTTGCCGGGCTTGGCCTCGGGTCGCTGCACCTCGACCTTGTTGCGCACAGAAGAGAGCTTGGCGTCGGGGCCCGTGGCCTTGCCGGCAGGTTTGGGAGGCAGGACGAGCTGGCGGCCCGGCGCGAGGCGGTGCGGGGACGGGCCCATCCCCGGGTTCGCCCCGTGGATGAGATCGACGAGCCGCGCGTCACCGTACGCCCGCTGCGAGATGCCCGCGCACGTGTCGCCGGCCTGGACCGTGTACGTGGTGCCGGCCTGCTGGGCGTGCGCGCTGGCCGCGAAGAACGATCCACACGATGCCATCCAGAGAAAGCGAGCCCTCAACTGATCCTCCGTCGCTCGAGTAGGCGCTTGATCCGTCGCGCCGTGTCGGCGTCCTCGGCGCCCGCGAGCGCGACGTCGACGGCGCCGAGGCGTATCCACTCGCGGACCTCGGCCACGTCCCCGATGTCGGCGACGAACACCATCGGTCGCGCGTCGCGGGCCCGGCCGGTGAGGGCGCGTCGCGTCGCGTCGTCGGCCTGCGCGACGAGCATGGCGAGGTCGGCGTCGCGCGCGTCGTCCGTCGTCACGGCGGTCCCCTTGGCGCGGTTCGTCACGCCGAGCATCGCCAGCGCGGTGCCCAGAGACGAGGCCCGCTCCGCGTCGCTGCCGCGCACGCGCACGTCGCCCAGGTGGGCCGGCGCGCGCTCCGACGCGACCGCGTCCTCTCCGCGGACGCCCGTGAGCCCGCGCTCGCTCCGCGTGAGCCCGGCCGATCGTTCGCGCAGCTCGGCCGCGCGCGCCGCCAGCGCCGGCTCGTCGGTCCCGCCGAACGCCGCGCGCAGAGCGTCGCGCATCTCGCTCGCCGTGGGGCGCTCGTCGGCCTCCTTGGCGAGCGCCTTCGCGACGAGCACGGGTACGCCCGCGGGCAGATCGGGGGCGCGCTCCTCGAGCGGCGGGGGCGCGACGAACATCTGCTGCGCCATGAGGCTCGCGGCGTCCCCGTGGAAGGGCGTGTCGCCCGAGAGCGCCTCGAAGAGCATCGTGCCCACGGCGTAGACGTCGGCCTTGGGGCCTACCTTCTCGCCTCGGCACTGCTCGGGCGCCATGTACGCCGCGGTGCCCTGCGCCATCCCGGTCTGCGTGAGCTTCTCTTGGTCGACGGGGCGGTCGAGGTGCGCGAGCCCGAAGTCGAGCACCTTGATGCGATCGGAGCGATCGGGCGCGTCGACGAGCATCACGTTGTCGGGCTTGATGTCGCGGTGCACGACGCCGAGCGCGTGCGCCGCCTCGAGCACTTGCAGCAGCTGATCGAAGACGACCGGGACGCGCGGCCGGGGCAGCGTGTTGCCGTCTCCGATGACGTCGGCGAGGCAGACGCCGTGCACGAGCTCCATCGCGAGGAACGGCTCTTCCTCGTGTTGCCCGTAGTCGAGCAGGCTCACGATGCCGGGGTGCCGCACGCGCGCGAGCGCGACCGCTTCTCGGCGGAAGCGCGCGCGCAGCTCTGGGATCGACCCGATCTCGGCGCGGAGGAACTTGACCGCGACGAGCTCGTCGAGGCCGGTGTCGCGCGCCCTGTAGACGCGGCCCAGGCCTCCCTGCCCGATGAGGTCGAGGATCTCGAACTTGCCCGCGACGACGGCGCCGATGCGCGGGTCGACCGGCTTGGCCTCGTCGGTCACGCGTCCACCTCGAAGACCGCGACGGTGTCGCGCTTCCCGCGGAGCGCGTGCGAGCCGAGCGAGCGCAGCTTGAAGGCGTCGCCGGCCTTCGCGCGGGTCTCGTCGGTCACGAGCGTCTGACCGGGCCGCGCGAGCATCTCGAGGCGGGCGGCCACGTTGACGGCGTCGCCCACGGCGGTGAACTCGATGCGATCGTCGCCGCCGACGTTGCCCAGGAGCACGACGCCGGACGCGACGCCGATGCCGAGGTGCGCGTCGACGCCCAGGTCCTTGCGCCACGCCGCGCTCACCGCCTCGACGAACCGGTGCATCTCGTCGGCGGCGCGGAGCGCGCTCTCGGCGTGATCGGGCTGACCCGAGGCGCCGAAGACGGCCATCACACAGTCGCCGACGAACTTGTCGACCATGCCGTCGTTGCGGAACACGATCTCGGTCAGGATCGTGAAGAGCTGGTTGAGGAACTTCACCACGTTCTCGGGCTCGGCCCGTTCGGCGAACGGCGTGAAGGCGGCGACGTCGGCGAAGAGCACCGTGACCTCTGCGCGCCGCCCTTCGAGGTCGAAGCTGCCCTCGCTGCCGGCGGCGGCCTTGGCGACCTCGCGCGGCAGGTAGCGTTCGAGCATCGCCTGTGTGGCCGCGCGCCGCTCGAGCTCGTTCTCACCGCTCGCGATCGAGGCCGCCATCTCGGTCATCGCGTCGCCCAGCTCCTCGAGCTCGTCGCCCGTGCGCACGTCGGTGCGCCGCTCGAGCTCGTGTCGCCCGTACGCGCGCGCGAGCTCGACGAGCTTGGCGATGGGGCGCGTCGCGCGGTTGGCGAGCCAGCTGCCCCCTGCGACGGCGAGGAGCACGAGCAACGCGAGGGCGGCGCCGAGGGCGACGCGCGCCTCGCCGAGCGCGCCGAACGCCTCGGCCTCGGGGCGGCGGACGACGAGCGCCCAGGAGCGAGCGGGCAGCGTGCGGATCGTCCCGACCATCGCCTCCCCGCTGCGCGAACGGAACTGCGCGGTGGCGACAAAAGGTGTGGAAAATCCGTGGGTTGCAACGTCTACGGCGCCGAAGACGTCTTGACCGTCGAGCCCTTCGCCCACGCGGATGCTCGATGCGGGGTCGGCCGCCAGCACGCGCTGCTCGGCGTCGACCAAGAGCACCCGGTCGGGGGCGCCGAAGCGTACGCGCGAGAGGTTGCCGACCAGGTCCCGGATCACCTCGCCGCGCAGGCGCCCGACGACCGCGCCGTGCTCACCGAGCCCGACGACGGCGTGCACGTCGAGGCGATCGCCGTCGAGCCGCACCACGCGCCAGAGCGTCTCGCCCGCGCGCGCGTCCTTGACGTCGAGCTTCGACAGGTCCGCGCCCTTGGCGTCCTTCTTGGCGATGGTATCGACCCAGGCGCCCTTCTCGTCGTAGACGGCGACGGCGTCCACGGCGACGGACCTCCCGACGGCGTCGCGCGCCAGCAGCAGGCGAGCGTCGAGATCCCCGAGGCGCTCGTCGTAGAGCGACGCTCCCACCCTGCGCGTGCTGGCCTCGGTGTCCTCGAGCACGCGCACGAGCGACTGGCTCGCCTCGTCGCACACGGCGAGCTCGAGCTCCTTCTCGGCGCGCTCGAGGCCCCTGCGTTGGATGCGGAGCGTGGCCACCGTCGCGACGACGAGCGGCAGCACGCCGACCGCGAGCAGCGCGGCGCGCCACTTGACGGAGAGGGACAGACGCACGGCGCCGTCAGTCCCTCTCGGGCGACTCGCGCACGCCGTGACGCTGCATCAGCCGGTAGAGGCTCATGCGGTCGATCTTCGCCTTGCGCGCGGCCCGCGTGACGTTGCCCTCGGCCCATGCCATGAGCGCGTCGAGGTAGCGGCGCTCGAACCTCGCGATGACGACGTCCTTCGCGGCGCGGAAACCGACGTCGATGTCGACCGGCGCCTCGCCCGCGCCGTCGCTGGGCGAGAACGCCGCGCTCGGCTCCTCGAGGCCGCGCAGCACGACCGTCCGCTCGACGAAGTTGCGGAGCTCGCGCACGTTGCCCGGCCACTCCTGGCGCTTCATCTCCGAAAGCAGCTCGGGCGTGAAGAGGTGCGTCGCGTTCTTGGCGCCGAGGCGGTCGAGGAACGCGTGCACCAAGATGTCGAGGTCCTCGGGGCGCTCGCGGAGCGGCGGCACGCGCACCGTGACGACCGAGAGACGGAAGAAGAGGTCCTCGCGAAAGCGGCCTTGGTTGACCTCGCGCTCGAGGCGCCGGTTCGTCGCCGCGATGACGCGTACGTCGACCTTGCGCGGGCGCGTCTC
>JAGQJA010000644.1 GCA_020430845.1 Myxococcales bacterium | reverse complement strand
GGACTGCCGCCGTATTTGTGAGCGTTTCCGAGGAGATTGAGCAACGCGTCGACCATCGCCGCGCGATCGACGAGCACGTCCGGCAGCCCGTCGTCGACGCCCACCACGAGCTCGACCGGCCCCTTGACCTCACCGAAGCGCTCGTAGGCGGTCCGCGCGTCCTCGACGATGTCGGCCGGGCTCTCGTGTCGGAGCTCGTAGAGCTTGCGGCCCGACTCCATGCGCCCCCAGTCGAGCAGGCGCTCGATGAGCTTGGAGAGCCGCTCGGACTCGGCCACGAGCAGGCCGACGCATTTGTCGACGGTCGCCTGATCGGTGCGCGAGCGCTCGATGGTCTCGGCGAAGAGGCGGATGGCCGTGAGCGGCGTACGGAGCTCGTGGCTGACCTTGCTCACGAAGTCGGCCTGCAGCTCGCTGAGGTTGGCCTCGCGACGCACGAACACGAGCACGAGCACGACGCCCGTCACGAGCACCGACACCACGCTGACGGTGAGGATGCCGAAGAGGAGGTTGATGGTCCCCTCGAGGAACATCAGGATGATGCCGATCGAGAGGATGAGCCCCGTGGGCAAGATGATGAGGTAGACGAGCAGCTGGACGATGCGGCGGTACCCGAGGCGCTGCGCGTTGCGCGCCGCGACGGTGGCGATCGCCGGCTTGCTGCTCGCCCGCTCGGTCATCGCACGGGGTCATAGCACGGCGCCCGGCCCGTCAGACGCGGCCGGTGCGGGCCGCCTCGAGCATGCGCTCGAACGGGGCCTCGAGGCCCGTCCACAGCTCGAAGGCGAGCGCCCCTTGGCGCGCCAACATCCCGAGACCGTGCTCGGCGCGCAACCCGCGGGCCGCACACGCGCGCAAGAACGGCGTGTCGGTGGGGGCGTAGACGACGTCGAGGGCCACGGCCGAGGGCGGCACGGTCGTCCACGAGACGGCGCCCGCCACGGCCTCGCCGGGATCGGCGCCCTCCATGCCGGCGCTCGTGGCCTGCACGATCGCCGCGAGCGACTTGTCCTCGGCCGCGGGAGCCTCGAGCGGCTCGCACGCGACGGTCGCGCGGCTCTCGATCGCGTCGAGGCGCGCGGCGAAGTCCTCGGCGAGGGCGGCGCGCTCGCGCTCGTGGGACAGCGAGCGGCCGCGGAGGATCACCCGCCGGAAGCCGAGGCCGCCGAGCGCGAGCACCGCGGCGCGCGCGGCCCCGCCCGTGCCGAGCACGAGGCCCGTCGCGCCGAACGGCAGCCTGCCGCCCGCGAGCACGCGCAGCTCCTTGGCCAGCGCGGGCGTGTCGGTGTTGTGCGCGACGAGCGAGCCTTCGGGCGTGCGTACGATCGTGTTCGCCGCGCCGGCACCGCGTGCGCTGACGTGCAGCTCGTCGACGTGATCGAGCACGGCGGTCTTGTGTGGGATCGTGACGTTGAAGCCGGCGAAGACGCCGCGACGCAGCTCGTCCATGCGGTGACCGAGCTCCCACGGCGCCACGCGGATCGCCTCGTAGCCGTGGGGGAGCCCGAGCGCCGCGAAGGCGGCGAGGTGCATGGCCGGGCTGCGCGAGTGCGCGATGGGCGAGCCGATGACGGCGAAGCGTAGAGGGCGCGCGTCGCTCACGGCTCTCCTTCGGGTGGCGGCGCGTCGGCCCCGTCACCCGCGTCGACCCGCGTGACCTCGGCCTCGAACGATCCGCGCCCGACGCGGACCGTCAGCGCGTCGCCGCGCGACACCTCGGACGCGGCGCGCACGGCCGCGCCGTCGCCGCGGGTGACGATGGCGTAGCCGCGCGACAGCACCTTGAGCGGGCTCATGGCGTCGAGCCGCCCCGCGAGCTCGGCCACGGCGCCGCGACGCGCGGCGAGCGCGGGGCGCGTGGCGTCGACGAGGCTCCCCGCGAGCTCGGCCACGGTCTCACGACGCGCGGCGAGCGCCGGACGCGTGACGTCGACGAGGCGCGTCTGCAGGGCGACGACCCTCGCGCGATCCCTCTGCAGACGCTGGCGCGGGTGGGCCGCGACGAGGCGCGCGTGGGTCTCCATGAGGTCGCGACGGCGCCGCTCCAGGCCGCGCGGATACGCGGCGAGCGACGCGCCCAGCTCGTCGAGGAGCTGCTGCGCGTGGTTGATCGAGATGCGTGGATCCCCGAGCTCGCTCGCGAGCCCGTGCGCTCGGGCCCGGCTCCGCGAGAGCACGAGCTCCATCGCGCGGCGCATCGCGCGCGTGCGCTCGTCGAGCATGCGGCGACGCCCGGCGCGATCGGGGACCACGAGCTCCGCCGCCTGCGACGGCGTGGCGGCGCGACGGTCGGCGGCGAAGTCGACCAGCGGGACGTCGGTCTGGTGACCGACCGCGCTCACGACGGGCACCGGGCACGCGGCGACGGCGCGCACGAGCGCCTCGTCGCTGAACGCGAGCAGGTCGTCCTGGGAGCCGCCGCCGCGCGCGATGATGACGACGTCGACCTCGGGCACGCGCGTGAGCATCTCGAGCGCGCGCACGATCGACGACGCGGCCCCCTGGCCTTGCACCGCCGCGGGCGCGAGGAGCACGCGCGCGCCACCGCGACGAAACGCGACCTTGCAGATGTCGTGGATGACCGCGCCGGCGCGGCTCGTGATCACGCCGACCACGCGCGGATCGCTGGGGAGCGCCCGCTTGCGGCCCTCTTCGAAGAGCCCCTCCGCGGCGAGCTTCTCTTTGAGACGCTCGAGCGCCTCGAGGATGGCTCCCCTGCCCGCGAGCTCCGCCCGATCGGCGACGAGCTGGATGCGTCCGCGGGGCGCCCAGAAGCTCGGAACGCCGCGCACCCGAAGCAGCGCGCCGTCTTTGATCACCGCGCGCATGCGGGGGGTGAGCGAGCTGCGGTAGATGACCGCGTCGAGGGTCGCCTCGGCCTCGGCGTCTTTGAGTGCAAAGTACACATGTCCGCTCGACGCGCTCCGCACGCCGGTGGCCTCGCCCTGCACGAGCACCGGCCGCGCGAACGTACGCTCGAGCGTGCGCGTGATGCCGCGCGCCACTTGGGCCACCGTGTACACGCGCGGCCCCTCGGGCTCGGGCTCGGGCCGCACCGACCGCGGCGCCTCGGGCACAGGTGGCGGGCGCGCGGGTGCCGGAACCCTCTCGACGCGATCCGGCTGCGGCCGGTCGAAGAGCGGTATTTGAGGGTGCGGTGCGCGACGGTCGCTCATGCCGGGAGCCCACGAGGCTACCATCCCGGCCGCGATGTGGGTCCGCTGGCTCAACGCCTTCATCTTCACGCAGCTCATCGAGGTGCCCATCTACGTGCGCTTCATCCCGGGCGAGCACCGCGCGGCGCGCGCGTTCGTGGCGAGCCTCGTCACGCACCCCATCGTGTGGTTCGTCATCCCGCTGCTCGAGCTGCCGTACTACCCGTACGCCTTCGTGGCCGAGCTGTTCGCGTGGCTCACCGAGGCCGTCTACATGCACTGGCTGGGTGTGCGCCGGCCGCTGCTCGTCTCTCTCCTCGCCAACGCCGCGAGCGCAGGCCTCGGCCCCATCTGCCGCGAGCTCATCGGCTGGCCGTAGAGCGAACCGGCCCCGGCCGGGCTCGCGCACGCCCTCGGCGGCCCGAAGCGCTTCTCGTGTTCTCGCTCGGCGGCTTTCGCGTTAGTGATGGGGCCATGGCAGCCTTCAAGAAGGTCCTCGTCGCGAACCGCGGCGAGATCGCGGTCCGCATCACCCGCACGCTCCACGAGATGGGCATCGCGTCGGTCGCGGTCTTCTCGGAGGCCGACCGCGCCGCGCTGCACGTCCGGCTCGCCGACGAGGCGTACCTGATCGGCCCCGCGCCCGCGTCCGAGAGCTACCTGCGCGC
>JAGQJA010000643.1 GCA_020430845.1 Myxococcales bacterium | reverse complement strand
CCCGGAAGCCGCTTTCTCCGCGCGGTCCACGACGCTCCCCTTCCGCGTCACACGCCGATCACGTCGATCTACACGTGCGACGACGAGTACATCAAGCCGTACCGCACCTCGATCATCCCCGGCGCGACCAACATCGGCATCTGCGGGGGGCGCTTCGTCGGTCACTTCCAGACGATGTACGACCCGCAGATCTACCTGATGATGCACGGCGCGCTCACGGCCGACGTCCCGAGCCCGTAGCGCAGGGGCGCGGCTGCGCTTGCCGCGCGCGCGGCGCTCAATCGGCTTGCAAGAACTGGAACGCGATCTCGAAGCGCGTGGTCGCCTCTACCGTCGCACCGCGCGCCGGACCGAGGTCGAGGGCCCGGAGCGCTGGTCGGACGCACGACTCGAAGCCCCCGAGGCCGAAGCGCTGCGAGCGACGCCGCACGCGGCAAGACGGCGCGGGCGTCTCGGTCGCGAGGACGCGCCCGCTCCGCGTGTCGACGTCGACCACGAAGGCGACGGAGAAGTTCCCGTCATCACACAGGGGCATCACGAGCGTAGAAACACAGCTCTGAGCCGACGCCCTCAGGGTCGAGAGCCGCGCTCGGTCCGGATCGGAGTCGGCGACAGAGCGCGCTCCCGACGACGTGGTGCTCACGACGCGCGCTCGACGCGGACGCGCCACGGTGATCCCGCGGCTCGCCGCCGGCCACGGCCCGGGGGCGTCGGCATCGGACATCGGTGCCGATCCCCCGTCCTCGACCACCGGCCGTGGATCCGCGGCCTCGCCGTCGAGCGCCGGTGCGGACGCGACCGCGACCGCCTCCTCGGAGGCCGCGTCGAGGGCTGGATCACGAGGGTGCGCTCGGCGTGAGACGAAGACGAACGCGGCGACCGCGAGGGCGACACCCACGCCGCAGGTGACGGCCGCGCTGCGGAGGAGCAACGAGCCCGAAGACGGCTTCGCCTCGGGCTCTCGACGCGACTTCCGAGGTCGAACGCTGCCGGTGCGCGTCGTGGCGACCTCTGCGATCGTCGGCAACACCTCCGGCCCCGAGGCGGCGTCGGGCGTCGAGTCGGGCGGTGGCGCGGCGGGCACGTCGTCGCCTACGTCGGCGGCCACGCGCTCGAGATCCGCCAGCATCTCGCCAGCGCTCGCGTAGCGCTCGTCGACCGAGATCGCCATGGCGCGCTCGACGATCGCGAGCACCGCGGGCGGGAGCGAGGGCGCGCGCTCGCGGATGGGCACGAGATCGCCCCGATAGAGGCCCGCGATGATCTCGCCCGGCGCAGTCGACTTGTGCGGGAGCGCGCGCGTGAGCATCTGGTAGAGCACGAGGCCCACGGCCCACACATCGCACGTCGGCCCGAGCTCGGCGCCCATCGCCTGCTCCGGAGACATGTGGGTCACAGTGCCGAGCACGGCGCCGGTCGTCGTCACGCTGCGCGCGTCCACGTCGCGCGCGAGCCCGAAGTCGACGACCTTGACGTGATCGGCCGGCGGCGGACCGCGCACGAGCATGACGTTGCTCGGCTTGATGTCGCGGTGGATGATGCCGGCGGCGTGGGCCGCGGCGAGGGCGCTCGCGATCTGTCGCGCGACGCGGAGCGCCCGCGCGGGCCTGAAGGGCGCGTCGCGTGCGATGACCTTGGAGAGCGGTTCGCCCACGAGCCGCTCCATGACGAGGTACGCGGGCTCGTCTGCCTTGGGCATCGCGAGCTCGTAGATCTGCACGATGTTCGGGTGCTCGAGACGAGCCGCCGACGTGGCCTCTCGACGAAAGCGCTCCAGGTCCTTCGCGTCGGTCACGCCGGTGAGCAGCTTGAGCGCGACGCGACGATCGAGCTGCTCGTCCCTCGCCTCGTAGACCGCGCCCATTCCGCCGCGGCCGAGCTGCGTCCGGATGACGTATCGCCCGCCCAGCGTGCGGCCCGCGATCATGCGCAGGCGAGGGTACCACGGGTCACCAGCAGGTCTTCGAGCGGATGGCGCCCACGAGCTGCTCGGCCATGATGCGATGCACCTCGAGGTTGGGCTGGTGCTCGCAGCCGTCGCTGTCGCGCTCGCCCTTCTCGACGAGCTCCATGAAGTACACGCGCGCGTCGCCGGCGCCGTTCTTGGCGTCGACCGCAGCGCGCAGAGCGTCGCGAAGGGCGCTGCGCCCGCCGGGCACGGGGCGCTCGTTGGTGAGCAAGGGTGAGAGCGCCACGAAGACGTGAGCCTGCGGGTAGACCTCTCTCACCGCGACGAGCAGGCGCGACGTCTCGTCGGTGACGCGCGCGCGATCGAAGCCGTCTGGCCGACCGTCCAAGTCGTTGTCGCGCGCGACGTCGTTCGCGCCGAGATCGATGACGACGGCCTCCGGCGCCGGCGCCTTCGAGAAGTCCCACATCCCGCCCTCGGCCTTCGACAGGAGCGTGCGACGCCAGAGCGCCGGCATGGGCGACGCGTCGCCCTGAGCGGGCGCGCGGCCGTCGGTGAAGTTCTGGTACATGCCCTTGCCCGACCAGCACACGTTCACGAGCTCCGCGCCGAGGGCGCGCGCGGCGATCGCCGGATATGCCTGATACGCGTTCGAGTTGGACGCGGACACCGCGCACGCCGCGTCGCTGCCGAGGTTGCCGTACCCGCACGCGACCGAGTCGCCGATGACCTCGATGCGACGCTTGCGCTCGAGCGGCGGGAGCAGCTTGCCCCCCTTCGGGCTCAGGTCGACGAAGACGGTGCTACCGAAGAGCGGCTCGCTGTTGCGATGGAAGACGACGTCGTGCACGCCGGGCCCGAGCTTTGCTCCAGCGGCCTGGGCGAGCGTCTCGAGGTCATAGGAGAGCCGACAAGGACGCGCTTGGATCACGAAGGGCGGCTGGTCGTCGATGGTCACCGTGAACTGGACGCCGCGATCCACGAAGCTCACCGAAGAAGAGGTCGCCTCTTCGGTGAGCGCGAGGCCGACGACGGCGCTCGCACCCTCGAAGCGAAATCGGATCTCGCTGCCCGCGAGCTCGAACACCCTCCCCGTCACGCGTTCGACGTCCGTGACCCGATCGGTCCCCGGCTGGCAAGCGATCGCCACTTGGACCTCGGTGGGCGGCGTGAACCGCCCGACGAAGCGTGGCGCTGCCGCCCCCGTGGGGACGGCGTCGCGGGGTGTCGGCGGTGCGGCTGCGCAGTCGGCGGAGGGGCCGGTCACCCCGCCGTTGGGGATCGGCGCGTAGCCGGGTGTGGACGAGCCGCTGCACGCGGCAGCCGCCGTGGCGGCGACGAAGACGGAGAGCGAGCGCGCCAAGACCGTGGCCATGACGCCCGAGGATACTCATCGGCGACCGTCGATGCCCGCCTTACGCGCCGCACTTGGCGCCGATCGGCGCACATCGACGGCGCCGAGGTGCATCCAGATCGCCGCGCGCGCGCTGCGGGTCAGCGGATGATGTTGACGCAGAGCCCGGCAGCGGAGCACGGCACGCCGTTGCAGCAGGGCATCGTGGCCGAGCACTGCTGCCCGTAGTCGGCGCAAGGCGGACCGCCGCCGTCGGCGCCGCCCCCCGGAGGCGCCGCGCCGCAGGTCCCCTTCGCCGCGCCGGGGGCGACGACGCACGGGAGACCCGAGCAGCAGTCGGCGGCGACGGTGCACTCGCCGCCCGTGGGCACGCACGCGCCCTCGCACTTGTTGTTCACGCACGGCTTGCCGCAGCAGTCCGCGCTCGTCGCGCACGTCTGTCCCGGAGGCACCACGGTGCCGGGCTCGCACTTGAAGTTGACCGCGCGGCAGCGGGGAATCCCGAGGGCGTCCTGCGAGCAGCAGGCCTCCGGGTTCGAGTTGCAGAAGCTCGGGCTCGGCGCGCCGCCGTCGGGGAGATTGGCCTCGCAGCAGTTGTTCGAGGTTCCGCCGCAGGACAACCCCGACATCTTGCAGACATCCCCGGGGCGGAGACACTGGAGGAAGTCGCACCGACCGAAGGTCGCGCCCGCGGGGACGGTGCACGTCTTCGGCGGGTTCGCCTCGCCACCCGCGCCGTTGACGCGGCCGGTCGGGTGTCCAGGCCCCCCGCAGCAGTCCTCGGAGATCTTGCAGAGCTCGTTCTGCGGCTTGCAGCCCGACGGAGGCTGGCAGATCTTCACGCCCGTCGCCGCGCTCGCGCCGCACGAGAGCGAGCAGCAGAAGTTGTCGCAGCCGTCCCCGGTGCAGACGGTGCCTGCCGGCGCGCAGTTGGAGCCGGCGACGGCGCCGCACAGGCCGAGGGTCGCCCCCGCGGCCTTGGCGCAGCTCCCGCCGCAGCACTCGAGGTCGGAGGTGCACGCATCACCGTTCTGCGCGCAGAACGAGGGGGCCGAGCAGAAGCCGCCGTCGCAGTACTTCGAGCAGCAGTCGCCGTTGCCGCCGCACGGGTTTCCGCGCGACTTGCACGCGGTCGTCAGCGCCTTGCACGTGCCGCCCTCACACGTGCCACCGCAGCACTCTTCGTTGGCGGTGCACGCGGCGTTGTCCGCCGTGCACTGTTGCGACGAGCACTTGCCGCCGACGCACGAGAACGTGCAGCACTCCGTCGGGCCGGCGCACGCGGTGCCCGGAGGGCTGCAGACCCCGAGGTTCGTCGCGCACTTCTTCGTGGCGGAGTCACAGAGAGCCGAGCAGCAGTCGCCGTCTCCCGCGCAGGCACCGTCCACGGGGGTGCACACGCGCCCGTCCGGGGAGGAGGCGTCGAAGCCGGACGAGCCGTCCCCGTCCGAGGCATCGGGGCCGCTGCCCGGCGGGGGCGTGTCTTCGCTGCCGCAACCTCCGAACACGGCGGTCGCGGCCACGGCGGCAGCGAGCGCGAGGGCCATGCCCATGATCGTGTGATGACGGTATGCAGCCATGACGAGCCTCCCACGCGTTTGCGGTGCCCCTCGAGTATGGCAGACGCGCTGCGCCCGGTCGCCTGGTCGGCCGTCCGACCAGGTGCGTCCCCATGCGACGGAGCCCGCGTCGTGCGCCGCCGGCGCGGCCCGCGTTCCGCGTGGCTCCCGGACGGGTGCCGCCTCTCGGGCGGGCCGAAGTGACCTCCGGCGAGCGCCTCACCCCCTCGCGGTGAGGCGGCCGGAGTGAATAGAATCGGCCGCGTGGGGTCTGAAGTGGCGATGCTTCGCGCGGAGAGAGAGCGGGCGCGGGTGCGAGCACACCTCGAGTCGGCGCTCGAGGTGACCTCCGCGTCCACGTCGGGGCTCCGGCTGCCGCGCCGCGTGCGCGCGCGCAGGGAGAGGCTGCTCGCGCACCTGGGCGCGTACATCGACGCGGAGCGCTACCCCGTCAACGACGTGTCACGCGAGCCGACGCCGATCTTCGTCGATCGCCGAGGCCACCGGTGCGCGGTCGCGGCCCTGCTCGAGGCCACCGGTGAGGACGCCCTCGTCGAGCGGATCGCCGAGCGGCAGAACCTCGCGCGCGTTCGCGCGCTCGCCGACGATCCGGCGCTCGTGGATTGGCTCGCTCACCACGGGCTCGGCGCGCACGAGGCGGCGCGCATCCAGCCCGCGTACCACGCGCACCTCGAGGCCGACTGGAAGCCCACCGCGAGCCTCGTCGCGGGCGCGCACGTGGCGGCGACCGAGACGGTGGGCGCAGAGGGCGTCGGTCTCGCAGGCGCTCGCCTCGGCGTACGACGCAACGTCCACGGCTCGACCGACTCCGGCAATTCGGTCTACGGGAGCGTCGCATTCGTTGCTGAATACACGCGTGTCGCGGTCGCACAGCGCGGCGGGACCCATCACGTCTCGCTCCTGCTCCAGTGGGAGCCCCACGGCAACAGCCGCGACGTGCAGTGGTACCTGCTCGGCGGCCCGCTCGCGTCGCTCGACGCCGACGACCGACCGGGCAGCGGCTTCGGCGCGCAGGCGGGCGCCGGCTTCAGCTTTCGCAGGCGCTCGGTGCCGCTGCTCTTCGAGCTGGTCGGCCAGGGCATCGGGCAGCGTGGCTACGCGACCGCGCGCATCGGCCTGCAGCTCGGCGTCGTCTGGTGACCACGGTCACCGCGCGCGCACGCGCTCCGACGTGATGCTCTCGAGCGGGATGCGCTCGCGCTCGGCGATCTCTTTGATGCGCGCGAGGGCCCCTTCGACCTGGAAGACGAAGCGCGACGCGCTCTCCTGGTGGAACCCGATCGAGACCACCACGTTGCGACGCTTGTCGCGCAGCCACGCGGCCTTGTTCGCCTCGAACACGGCCACCATCTGGTCGGCGGTGACGTAGTCGGCGAGCGCACCGTTGTCGGGCACCTCCACGAGATCCCCCGCGGCCGTGGGCATGGTGAACGGCTGCGACGTCTCGGTCGTGCCCTGCCAGATCTCGCCGAGCCAACCGTGCAACGGGTACGGCGCGAGCTTGGGCGCGAGGAACGCCGTGGGCACGGCCGACTGCTCGTAGCGGATCCCCTCGGCGCGGATCGCCTCGCGTACGCTGTCTTTGGCCATCCACCCGCCGCAGCGAAAGCTCTTGGCTCGGCCGAAGCCGTTCGCGTCGAGCTTGTCGACGCTGAAGCGCACGACCTTGCGGAGCTCGTCGGCGCTGTAGAGGCTGATGGGCACCTCGTGACCGCAATCGGACGTGCACTCCTCGGGACCGAGCGTCGTGCCCCAGAACGTCGGCCCGCTCTTGAAGGTCACGCCCGACGCTTCGAACAGGCGCTTCCACCCGTGGATGTGCAGGCCGCGCTCGTCGCCGGGCGCGATGACGCGCGCCATCTGCGCCTTGGTCGCGTCGGCGTCTGCGCCTTGCTTGGTGAAGTACGCGGCGTTGAGGAAGTGCACGAGCTTCACGTCGGGGAAGCGCGCGTGCAGGTTCTCCATCGCGCGGAGGTTGTCGTCGCGTAGATCGCGCCCCTCCCAGTCGACGGTGACGAGGAGCTGGATCTTGCCTCCGCGTGTCGCGTCGTCCTCGGCGCTCGCCGCGGCGTCCGCGGGCGCCGAGCACGCCGGCGCGAGCACCGAGAGCGCGAGCAGCGGCAGGGTACGGAGCAGGGCCAGACCGCGGAGCGAGGCGCGCATGACCACTTGCACGCACACTGTGTGCCCAAACCACGGCGCGTGAAATACCGTGATTGCAGGCACTTGCCGAGGTGCGTGTGGGCTCCAGGGGTGCGTCTGGATCGCCACCGATCCGTGCTCGCCACCACCGTGGGCGCTCGGGCCGCCGATCTGTATGCATGCTGACAGATCGCTCGGCGTCCCCTTCGGCCCGCCGCGCCCGCCGCCGATCTGTATGCATGCTGACAGATCGCGCGAGGGAGGGCGCGGGGCGAAATGGTCGGTTGCCGGACCGAGCGCGACCATGGACGATGACGCTGGGGGTGTCGTCAGCCCCGTCGTGCTGCACACGGAGGCCTCTTGCGCCGTCTCTTCGGACTTCGACTCGTTTCGTGCGCGCTCCTTCTCTCCGGCAGCGCGCTCGCGCAAGGCGATCCCCCTCCGCTCCCCGCCTCTCCGACGCCGACGGCGCCGGTCGAGCCAGCTCCACCCGACGCGCCGTCCGCGACGCCCGCCCCGCTCCCCGCGCCGAGCAACCCGACGGCGGCCGAGCCGCCCCCGAGCACCGGCGCATTTCCGGCACCGCCCGGCGCGACGCCTCCGACGATGCCCGCGCCGGGCGCGA
>JAGQJA010000642.1:868-3516 GCA_020430845.1 Myxococcales bacterium | reverse complement strand
CGGAGGAGCTGCGCGAGGCGCTGCGTGAGGCGCTCATCGACGCCGCCGCGCACGCACTGGGCCGCGAGATCGACGACGCGGTCGCCGCGGTCGAGCGGCGGGAGCTAGACCCGTACACCGCCACGGAGAGCCTGGTGAAGGCGTTCGCCGGGCGAGGGTAGGGCGCGCACGCGCCGCACCGCTCTGCGCCTTTCCCCGCGCTAAGGGCCGCGTGTGAGGAGCCAGCCCCACGCCACGGCGGCGGCGGCGATCCCGGTCGCGCCAAGACCTGCGGTCGCCGCGATGTATCCGCGCCTCCCGGCTCTCGTCTTGGCCTCGTTTGCCCGCGCGCGAGCCCATGGCAGGGCGGTGACGTGCGCGAGCGCAAAGACGACGAGCGACACGGCGCCGACCCGCCAGAGGACCTTGTTCGCGATCTGTTCGGCGGGGAGGGCGAGCGCTTCGTTCGACAGCGTGGCGAGCGAAGGCACGATCGCCGCCGTCGCCCAGACGAAGGCCACCGGATAGGCGATCATGTGCGCGATCATCAGGCGCGTCGCGAAGGGGTTCTTCGCGGGAGCGTTCACGCGGGCCGGCGTGGGGTCTTCTTCGCCGCCGTCTTCTTCGCCGTCGTCTTCTTCGCCGCCGTCTTCTTCGCCGTCGTCGTCTTCGCCGTTGTCTTCTTCGCCGTTGTCTTCTTCGCCGTCGTCTTCTTCGCCGTGGCGCCGCGGCCGAGGGCCGCTTCGTTGCCGTCGCGACGCGGTCGCGCGGGCTTGCGCCCGATGGTCTCGGCCCTGAACGCGCTCGGGCACACGTCGGCCACGCCGCACTCGGCGCACTTGGGTCGCTGGGCGTCACACACGCGGCGGCCGTGGAAGATGAGCACGTGGCTCGCGCGGTCCCAGTCGGCGCGCGGCAGGAGCTTGCACAGGTCTCGTTCGATCTCGGGGGGCTCGGTGTTCTTGGTCCACCCGAGCCGCTGCGCGATGCGCTGCACGTGCGTGTCGACGACGACGCCCTCAGGAGCGCCGAAGGCCACGCCGAGCACGACGTTGGCCGTCTTGCGTCCGACGCCGGGCAGCTTCACCAGCTCGTCGAGGGATCGCGGCACCTCGCCGCCGTGACGCTCCACGAGCCCTCGCGCCAAGCCCGCGAGACTCTTGGACTTCTGGCGGAACATCCCGATGGTGCTGAGCATCGGCTCGAGCTCGGCCGGCGTCGCCCGGGCCATCGCCTTCGCGTCGGGGTACTTGGCGAAGAGCGCCGGCGTGAGCTTGTTGACCGCGACGTCCGTCGTCTGCGCGCTCAGCACCGTCGCGCACAGAAGCTCGAACGCGCTCTTGTGCACGAGCTCGCAGTGCGCGTCGGGGTGGATCGCCGCGAGGCGCTCCAGCATCTCGGGCGCGGGGATCTTTGCGCGCGGCGCCATCGGCGGATCAGTTGAGCTCGTCGGGCGGCGGCATGCTCGGCGGAGCGCCGCCGTCGGGCGGGATCGACCCGTCGGGCGGCGGCAACGAGCCCTCGGGCGGCATCTCGCTTCCGCCTTCGGTGCCGCTCTCGGCCAGGCGCTCGACGGCGACGACGCGCTCGCCGTCGGCGACGTTCATGATCTTGACGCCCTGCGCGTTGCGGCCGGTCTCGCGGATCTCGCCGACGCTCGTGCGGATCGTCTGGCCGCGGTCGGTGATGACCATGAGCTCGTCGGAGTCCTTCACCAGCTTGACGTCGACGACCGGGCCGTTGCGCTCGCTGGCGTCGATGAGGATGATCCCCTTGCCGCCGCGGTTCTGCAGACGGAACTCTTCGAGCGACGTCTGCTTGCCGAAGCCGTTCTCGCACACGGCGAGCACGTGGTCGCGCTCGGGGTCGGTGACGGCCATGCCGACGACCTGATCGTCGTCGCGCAGGTCGATGCCCTTGACGCCCATCGTCGCGCGCCCCGTGGGCCGCACCTGCTCCTCGGAGAAGCGGATCGACAGGCCGCACTTGGTCGCGATGAGGATCTCGGACGTGCCGTCGGTGAGGGCGGCCGAGAGCAGCTGATCGTCGCCCTCGATCTTGACGCCGATGATGCCCTTCTCGCGGAAGTTCTCGTAGCCGGTCAGCTCGGTCTTCTTGATCTGACCGCGCTTGGTGAGCGTGACGACGAACTTGCCCTCTTCGATCTTGGGCACCTCGACGATGGCCTGAACCTTCTCGCCCGGCTCCATGCCGACGAAGTTCACGATCGCCCGGCCCTTGGCGTTGCGCGCCGCGAGCGGGATCTCGTAGACCTTCTTGACGTAGACCTTGCCGCGATCGCTGAAGAAGAAGACGTGCGCGTGGGTCGACGCGACGAAGAGCTGCGTGACCCAGTCCTCTTCGCGCGCCTCCATGCCGACCGTACCGCGGCCGCCGCGCCGCTGCTGCCGGTAGGCGCTCGGGTGCGTACGCTTCACGTATCCCGCGTGCGAGATCGTGACGATCATGTCCTCTTCTTGGATGAGATCCTCTTGGTTGATCTCGGCCTCGAGGGCGACGATCTCGGTGCGGCGCGCGTCGGCGAACTTGCTGCGGATCTCCTCGAGCTCCATGACGATCACGTCGAAGAGCAGCCGCTCGTCGGCGAGGATGCCCTTGAGGCGCGCGATCTCGTTGCAGAGCTCGCCGTACTCGGCCGCGAGCTTCTC
>JAGQJA010000642.1:0-774 GCA_020430845.1 Myxococcales bacterium | reverse complement strand
GCGGCGATCTCTGCCTCGGGGCGTCCGGCGCGCCGCACGAAGGCCTCGAGGCCCTTGAGCGGGAGCTTCATGAGGGCTTCTTGCGCGGCGTCGCTGTCGCGCGACGCGCGGATGGTCTTCACCACGAGGTCGACCTCGGTGGTGGCCATGCCCAAGCCCTCGACGATCTCACGGCGGGCCTCGGCCTGACGCAGCTCGTAGCGCGTGCGTCGGGTGACGACCTCGCGGCGGTGCTCGACGAAGACCTCGAGCGACTCCTTGAGGTTGAGCACGGCGGGTCGGCCGCGCACGATCGCGAGGTTGATGACGCCGAACGACGACTGGAGGTCGGTCATCCGGTAGAGGTGGTTGATGACGATCTGAGGCGACGCGTCCTTCTTGAGCTCGATGACGATGCGGACGCTGTCCTCGCGGTCGGACTCGTCGCGCACGCCGTCGCGCCCCTCGACGATGCCGTCGATCTTCTTGTCGCTCCGCAGCTCGTTGATCTTGGTGATCGTCCGGGCCTTGTTGACCTGATACGGGATCTCGGTGACGACGAGCTGCTCGCGGTCGGTCTTGCCGGGGATGGGCTCCACGTTGATGCGCGCGCGCATGAGCACGGTGCCGCGCCCCGTGCGCTGCGCGGCCTCGACGCCCGTGCGCCCGTAGATGAGCGCGCCCGTCGGGAAGTCGGGGCCGGGCACGAAGCGCATCAGGTCGTCGACCTCGCAGTCCGGGTTGCGGATGAGGTGGACGGTGGCGTCGAGGACCTCGCCGAGGTTGTGCGGCGGG
>JAGQJA010000641.1:3773-5279 GCA_020430845.1 Myxococcales bacterium | reverse complement strand
GTGGAGCGGATGCGTGACGGCGACAGCGTGACGGTCGTGAGCTTCGACACGCAGGCGCAGCTCGTGGTCGCGCCCACCCGCGTGACCGCCGACAACCGCGGCGCGATCGCCGCGGCGATCCGCTCGATCCGCCTCGGTGGCGACACCTGCATCTCCTGCGGGCTCGAGACGGCCATGCGCCAGCTCGAGGGGACGACGCTCACCGGCGACCGCGTCAACCGCATCGTGCTCTTGTCCGACGGCGCCACCAACCACGGCGTCCGCGACATGGGCGGCCTCCGCGCGATGGCCGGGCGCATGGGCGGCAAGGGCGTGACGATCTCGACCATCGGCGTCGACGTCGACTTCGACGAGAAGGTGATGGCCGCCATCGCCGCCGAGGCGAACGGCCGCCACTACTTCGTCGCCAACAGCGGGGGCCTCCCGCAGGTGTTCGCGCAGGAGTTCGACTCGCTCGTGTCGTCCGTCGCGCGTGACGCCGAGCTCGCCATCGAGCTCGCGCCTGGCGTCGAGGTCACCGAGGTCTTCGACCGCGCGTTCCGCCGCGAGGGCAATCGCCTGCTCGTGTCGTTCGGCACCTTCAGCGCCAAACAAGAGAAGACCGTCCTCGTGAAGCTCCGCGTGCCCGCCGACCGCGACGGCGCGCGTCCGGTCGCCGACGTCAAGCTGGCGTACCGCGACCTCACCAAGAACAGCGACGCGAGCTGCAACGGCAACCTCGCGCTCCTCGTCAAGAGCGACGGCAGCGAGCAGAAGTCGCTCGACCCGTTCGTCGCGGCGCGCCTCGAGCGCAGCCGCACGGCGCAGTCGCTCACCGAGGCCAACAAGCTCGTCGAGGCGGGCCGCGTGGCCGACGCGCGCGCCGTGCTCGCGCGCCGTCGCACAGAGCTCCGCAAGACCGAGTCGCAGGCGCTCGCCGCCGCGACCGCGCAGCCCTTCGCGGCCCCCAAGCGCGCCGCCAAGTCCATCGATCGCGACTTCGACGACCAGCTCGGCGCGGTCGCCGCGGCCGAGCAGAGCTTCGCGCGGCCGCCCGCCGCCTCTCCCGCGTCGCCCGCGGGTGGCGGGCGCTTCGCCCAGCCCGCGCCGCTCAAGGACACGCGCGAGGGCAAGGCTCAGGTCCGCTCCAACCAGGCGGCCGCGAGCCAATTCGGCTTCTGACGGAGGCGCGCGGGGGCGCGACGGCCCTCGTCGCGCTACGATCCGAGATGGTCGCAAGGGCGCGCACGCTCGCTCTCGTCGCGCTGTTCGCCGCGGCGCCGGCCTCGTGCGCTCGACCGCGCACGCCGCACCTCGAAGCGCGCTGGCACTACCAGGTCGACGCGCCGGGAGCCGGCAGCCGCGTCGTGGCCGTGCAGGCGATGTTCGAGGACGCGCGCACCGATCGGCTGACGCTGCCGCCCGATTCGATGAAGGTCGTGAGCGCCATGGAGCTCTGGACGGCCGGTGGCTGGCGGACGGTCCAGCGCACGCGGACGGGGTGGTCCGAGCCGTCGTGTCGCTCGC
>JAGQJA010000641.1:1693-3686 GCA_020430845.1 Myxococcales bacterium | reverse complement strand
CTCTCGCCGGCCATGGCCTGGCTCGCACACCCCGTCCCGCGCCTCGACGTCCCCGCCACGGTCGACGTCCGCTCGCCGAACGCCCTCGAGTTCGTGTCGGGCATGCACGCCGTCGGCGACACCGGCCGTCGCTTCGGCTTTCGGTCGATCGACCTCGACGAGGGGAGCTTCACCGCCTTCGGGCCGCTGCGTCGGTACGTCGTCGACCTGCCCGCGATCGGTCGGCGCCCGGCGCGGATCGACCTCGCGCTCGTCGGCAGCGATCCGTTCGCGATGTCCGACGAGGGCGTGCGCGCGTGGGTCGAAGAGGCGGGCGGCGTCGTGGCCCAGCTGTTCGGGCGCTTCCCCGTCGATCGGTCCACGCTCTTCGTGCTCCCGGCCAAGGGCCGCGAAGGCGTCGTCTTCGGCAAGGTGCTCGCGCTCGCCGGCGCGAGCGCCGTCATCGTCCTCGGCGATCGCACGCCGAGCGCGGCCCGCCACGACGACTGGGTGCTCGTGCACGAGCTCTTCCACCTGGGCTTCCCCACGTTCCGCGGAGAGGGCCGCTGGCTCGGCGAGGGGCTCGCCACCTATTACGAGCCGGTCCTCCGCTCGCGCGCGCGCTGGACGGCGGAGCTCGACGTGTTCACCGAGTTCGCCCGCAACATGCCCCGCGGCTTGCCCCCGCGCGGGTCGGCGGCGGGCCTCGCGTACCGCGCCGACTCCGGCGCCATCTACTGGGGCGGCGCGCTCTTCGCGCTCGCGGCCGACGTCAAGATCCGCGAGCGCACCGGCGGCAAGCGATCGCTCGACGACGTCATGCGCGCGGTGCTCGACCGCGGCGGCGACGCGACGCGCGTGTGGACCGTCGCGCAGGTGATGAAGCTCGGCGACGAGGTGACGGGCACCGACGTGCTCACCGAGCTCTACGATCGCCACGCGGCGCGCGGCGAGGCCATCGACCTCGACGGGCTGCTCGGCGCGCTCGGCGTCGAGGTGAGGCCACCTCTGCCTGGCGGCACCGAGCCCGAGGTGGAGCTGCTCGACGATCGGCCGCTCTCGGCCATGCGCCGCGCGATCGCGCTCGGCGCCCCCTGAGGCAAGAGCGCGATGCGCCGTCCTCCTTGGGGAGAGGCGCTGAGCCTCGTGCCGGATCGCACAAGGATATCCATCACATAGGGCATATACTGGCGCGCAGTACTGCTCGGATGTACCGTTGAGCGATGTCCCTCCGCGCGAAGCTCGGCCGACTGTCGTTCGGTCCTGCGCCGTCGGCTCCGCCGGCGCCTTCGCCCGCCGATCGCGGCGCCCAGCTCGAGGCGCTCCGGGCGCGCATGGACGCCATCGTCGGCGCGGCGCCGTCTCCCACGCCTCGCCCGCGCGTCGACGTCGACGATCTTCCGTTCGCCGTCGAGCGCACCGCGGCTGGACCGCTGCACGTGCGGACGCTGCGGGTGCCGGGCTCGCACCGCGTGGGCCGCGTGCCCGTGGTGCCGTCGCGGGGCGCGTCGTCCGAGCTTCTCGCGCTCCTCGCGCTCGACCCCGCGCTCGCCGGAGTCGACCTCACGCGCGCGCTCTACCTCGACACCGAGACCACCGGCCTCGGCCCCGGCGCGGGCACGGTCGCCTTCCTCGTCGGGCTCGCGTTCTGGGACGTCGACGGCCGCGAGGGCGGCGGCTTCGTCGTCGAGCAGCTGCTCGTGCGAGAGCTGGGAGAAGAGGCGCCCGTCCTCGCACGCGTCGCGGAGCGCATCCGCGCGGCCTCGTGCCTCGTCACGTTCAACGGCAAGTCGTTCGACATCCCCGTGCTGCGCACGCGCTTCGTCATGCAGCGCGCCGACTGGCCGGCCGAGCCGTCGCACCTCGACCTGCTCCACGTCGCGCGGCGCCTGCACAAGGCGCGCGGCATCTCCTGCAACCTCACCGGCATCGAGCGCGAGGTCCTCGGCTTCTGCCGCGAGGACGACGTCCCGAGCGGCGAGGTGAGCGCCTGCTACCTACACTTTCTCCGCAC
>JAGQJA010000641.1:0-1564 GCA_020430845.1 Myxococcales bacterium | reverse complement strand
CGCGCCGGAGAGCTCGACGCCGCCCGAGCCGCCGCCGAGGCCGCGGTCGGGGGGGGAGGCGGACCCGAGAGCCTCCGCGCGCGGGCCGAGATCGCCAAGGCGCGCGGGGATCGCGGCGCCGCGCTCTCCGACTACGAGGCTTTCGCCGCCCAGGTCGACGATCCGCGCGCGCGCCTCGAGCTCGCCAAGCTCTACGAGCACTACATGCGCGCTCCCGGTCGCGCCCTCGCGGTGCTCGAGGCGGGCACGAGCGAGCCCGAGGCGGCGACGGTCAAACGGCGCCGCCGCCTCGAGGGCAAGCTCCACAAACGCGGACCGCAGCTCTTCTGAGCGGCGGCCGAGGTCAGTAGGGCAGGTAGAAGAGCGTGACGTCCTGGTCGGGCACGTCTTGGTCGAGCGTCACGTCGACGACGTACTCGTCGGTCGTGATCGAGGCCGGCGACGCGTAGCTCGAGAGCTGGAAGTAGAACCGGTTGTCGTCCTGCGGCAGCACCGCCCACATGTGGCGCCCCGAGGCGAAGCCGCAGACGTCGCATCGCCCGGTGCCGTTCGGGATCACGGTCTCGGGCTTGGGTCCGATCGTCGGCACGCCGCCGGGGCCCGTGCCGGTGCCCGTCGCGCGTCGCATCACGCCGCGCGGCCGCTCGGTGAGGACCTCGCCCACCTGCACGTGGAGCGCGGACGTGTCGGGGGCGCCGCACGCGGGCGCGGCGGGCTCCCAGGTGAAGCTGCACGCCGTCGCCTTGATCGCGTCGGGCGCCGTGGTGCCATCGAGCAGCCGCTTGACCGCGAAGCGCCCACCGGACCCTTGCACGTAGGGCGCGCCGTACGCCTCGCAGGTGACGCCGTTCTTGCGGCGGATGTCGTAGCGCGTCGTCGGGCAAGCGCGCTCGGGCGTCTGGAAGACCGTGGTCACCGGCCCCGCCACGATCGGCGGCTTGCCCGTCGGCGACGGCGGCGTGCCGGCGTCGGTGCGCGGCCTCGGCGGCGGTGGGTCGACGTCACGGCGCGCGAGGCCGCCGCGCGCGGAGTCGACGTCCTCGGTGCCGTCGTGCGTGGTGGCGAGACAGGCGGCGAGCGAGAGGCAGGCGAGCGCCGCGGAGGCGGAAACGAAGGTGCGACCGAGCATGGGAGCATTCCTTGGTGGGTGGGACGCGCGCCCCGAGCGGGCGGCGACGAGGGGTACTACAGCTCGAGACCGGATCTGACGGGCCCGCACGAAAACTTTCTGAGCCCGACCGATCGGTAGGTTACGTCGCGCGGCTCGGGCCGTCGAGCCCTCCGCGCGGCCGCTGTGGTAGATCCCGCTCATGTCCGCCCCGCCCGAGGAACGCTACGAGCCGTCCGTCATCGAGCCCAAGTGGCAGAAGCGTTGGGAAGACGACAAGCCCTTCCGCGCCGTGCGTCGAGCGGGTCGGCCCAAGATGTACGTGCTCGACATGTTCCCGTACCCGTCGGGCTCGGGGCTGCACGTCGGTCACCCCGAGGGCTACACGGCGACGGACATCGTGTGTCGCTACAAGCGCATGTGCGGCTTCGACGTGCTGCACCCGATGGGCTGGGA
>JAGQJA010000640.1:842-2914 GCA_020430845.1 Myxococcales bacterium | reverse complement strand
CCCAGGCCAAGGCCCAGCTCGACGCGTTCGAGAAGGACGTGGGCAAGGGTTGGACGGCGTCGGGAACCGACACCGAGACCGGCATCACCAAGAGCTACGACGCCACGGGCCGCGACGGGCTCGTGCACGTGACGGTGACGACCAAGGACGGCGCCGTGGCCCAGACGTACACGTACCCGCGCAGCAAGAACAAGGCAGAGGCCGGCAAGCGCGTCGAGCGGATGAAGGAGCTGCTCGGCGCGCTCGAGGACGACGCCAAGCAGCGCGGCGACGAGCTGACCGGCGCGACCCAGAAGCTCGCGGCGGCCGAGGCCGAGGTGAAGAAGCTCCAGGCCTCGCTCGACGACTGCCTCGAACGTTGTCGGCAGAAGCAGACCCATGTCGCGCCGCAGATCGATCGCCCCGCCTCGACGGTCCCCGGAGGGCGTCCGATCATGGTGCAGCCCAGTGGGGGCGCGGGCCTCGGGCTGGGCCAGCAGTCGTCGGGCCCCCTCCTGGGCGTGCTCGTGGGCTACCGCGTGCTGCCCAACGGCTACGTGGTCTTCGCGCCGGAGATCACGTTCGGCAACAACAACAACACGATCATCGGGCTGCCGCTCGGCTTCCAATACGACGTGCCGCTCCCCGGCCTGCCGCACTTCTTCGCGTATCCGCGCGGCGTGCTCGGCTATGCGGCCGACCTCTTCTCGCTCGACGTCAACGGCCAGACGTTCTCGAACACGACGCACGCGTTCATGTTCGGCGGCGCGGGCGGCGCGAAGTACGTGCTCGACGATCGTTGGATCTTCGCCGTCGAGCCCGTCGGGCTCACGGGCTACCTGAACGACAACGGCACGGGCTGGGCGTATCGCGCCACCCTGGGCGTCGGCGCGCAGCTACCCTGACCGTCAGCGGCACTGACCCGACACGCAGGACGTGACGCCGGGGCACTGCGCGTTGCTGCGACAACCCGAGACGCAGCGACCCGCCGTGCAGATCTCGCCCGAGCCGTCGTTGCCGGGGTTGCACGCGCCGTCGTTGCTGCACGCGCGACCGCTCCCGGTGGACGGTCCGTCGGTCGACGGCGGCGGCGTGCTCCCACCGCTGCTGCTGGTGCTCCCGCCGCTGCTGCTGCCGGTCTCGGGCGGACCGCTCCGCTCGTCGATGACGTCGACGTGGAGCGTGCCGTTGATGGTCGGGTCGAGCGAGGCCGAGCGGTTGGCGACGCACACGTCGATGCGCGAGCGGCCCTTGCCTCGAAAGGCGCCGCCGGTGTCGACGACGCGGAAGACGATCGATCTGCCGTACTTGGCCTCGAGCTCCTTGATGCGCAGGCGCGTCCCGTACTTGAACGCCGTCGAGTCCATCGCGACCGAGACGTACTCGGCGTTGCCGGCCAGGTAGCTCTGGAGCGTGCGGAGCTTCTTGCCGAGGCGATCGTTGAAGCCTCCCTCGAGCGCCGACGAGCTGGGGTAGTAGCCCGTGCCGCGCGTCGTGAACGACGACGTGACCCGGATCTCGTCTTGCGACGCGCCCACGTCCTCTTCGTCGTCGGTCGTCCCGGCGCAGGCGACGGCCAGGAGCGCCATGGCGAGCGCGAGCCCGGTCGTGCGGGCGAGGGGTGATCGTCGGTCTTGGCAGGGCATCGGTCGCATCCTCTCTTCTCGGCTTTCTCGCTTCCCCGGTCTGCCCTCCAGCAACGACCGTACCGTCCCGGAATCGTGAAAAAATCTTCCGCGGACGGCGCGCCGCCGGTCGCGACCGATTCGCGACCCGCGAATCACGGGTTTTGTCGCGGGTCTGCCGCCGCGGCCGTGGTGTCTCCCGCAGGATACGGTCTGGATCCGGCGTCCGACCGCGCGCGACAGCTCGCGAGGTCGCGACGCGCCGCGAGGGGCGTGACGGTGCGGCGAGATCAGCGGCGAGCGCGCGATCGCCGTGGAGCCGCCGCGTGCTCTCCCGCGAACAGCGCCGCGTGCTCCGTCAGCGCGTCGGCCACGAACGTCATGAGCACGCGCACGCGCGCGGTGTGGCGCAGGACCGGGTGCGTCATGATCCACAGCGTCATGTCCAAGAAGTCCAACGTCGGCCCC
>JAGQJA010000640.1:0-754 GCA_020430845.1 Myxococcales bacterium | reverse complement strand
GTCGAGTTGGTGCGCATCACGACGCGTGCGTCGGCCGACGCGCGGGTCTTCCACACGGAGGGCACCAGCCAGCCGATGGCGCGCGCGACCAGCACCCAATCGTGCTCGGCGAGCGGACGCCGGCCCGCCGCCCGGAGGTACGTGGGCGCGGCGTAGGTCGCGAAGCGAAAGTCGCACACCCGCTTGGCCAGACTGTCGTCGGGCGGCGCGCGGGTCGCGCGGATGGCCACGTCGGCCTCGCGGCGCGACAAGTCGAGCGCGTCGGTGCCTTCGAGCAGCTCGACCTTCACGCCCGGGTGGCGACGCCGAAAGTCCGCGAGGACGGGCGGCAGGAGCACCGTGCACACGCCGTCGGGCGCGGTGACGCGCACGGTGCCCGAGAGGCGCGCGTCGCGGCCGTCGATCTCGCGACCGAGCGCGTGGAACTCCCCCTCGATCCGCTCGCCGAAGCGGAGCGCGATCTCTCCGGCGTCGGTCATGGCGTAGCCCGACGCGAGCCGCTCGAAGAAGCGCACCCCTGCCCGCTCTTCGATGCGATTGAGCTTTCGGAACAGTGTGCTGTGGTCGTGCCCCAGGGCACGCGCGGCGGCCACGAGCGACCCGGCGCGGCAGATGGCGAGCAGGACGCGCAGGTCGTCCCACTCGAGGTTCGCCACCGCGCTCGCGCCTCGCGGGGCCGCCTTGGCAGTGCGCGCCATCTCCTTGCAATACTGCAAGCGCTCATTGCAAACAACCCGTATGCCCGTGCACGAAC